>NZ_ASRY01000315.1 GCF_000520815.1 Paenibacillus maysiensis
ATGGCGGCTATGGACTGCGAGAAATATCTCGAAGGTAGCGCTGTTCATGACTGGAGCAAAACACTGGATCAATAAAGAAAGCTACAGGATACAACATGGCTAAGGTGAGGGCGATTGATAGGCCCTGTTAAGCCGTGCCTTGGATTCAGGAAGAGAAAGCCTGCTGCATCTGCACAGGCTTTCTCCTTTTTATGGATGATGAGACCTGAAGTTCCGCTAATCCTGCGCTTTCCAACAGGGAAGTGTCCTTGACCGTAACCGGGGCTTCAATTATAGTTGGAACGTAGGTAATTATTATGAAGTCAAGATTTTAATCATATATTTCATACACAGTTTTTAAGTAAACATAAAGGTGGCTTGGAACATGTCTGAAAGTATCTATGTGGGTGTCGATTTGGGCGGTACAGCAATCAAGGTGGGCATTTGTAATGAAGACGGACAGCTTTTGCACACATACGAAGGACCAACGGAAACAGCTAAGGGCGTAGACGTTGTGATCAGCAATATCGAAAAATATGTGCGGCACATTGTTGAGCAATCTCCCTATGAATGGGATCAACTGAAGGGTGTCGGAGCGGGCGTTGCCGGTTTTACGAATGTTCGCGAAGGTATTATAGTCCTCGCTCCCAATATTGGCTTTCGTGACGTACCGATCCGTGCACTGTTGGAGGAACGGATTGGCAAGCCTGTAAAAATAGACAATGATGCTAACGTCGCTGCACTTGGCGAGGCTTGGGCCGGGGCGGGCAAAGGCATAGAAAACTGCGTATGTTATACCCTGGGTACGGGTGTAGGCGGTGGCATTATTATTAATGGTAAAATATACCAAGGTTTCTCAGGCATGGCTGGAGAAATTGGTCATATGAGCGTCGTACCGGATCTGGAGGCCATTCAGTGCGGGTGTGGCAAAATGGGTTGTCTGGAAACCGTATCTTCTGCAACGGGCATTATCCGTATGGCAAATGACGCTGTGGAACGTGGAGATCGGACTTCCCTGGCGCTGGAAGCTCAAATCGCCGCCAAGGAAGTATTTGATGCGGCCAAGGCCGGGGATGAGGTTGCGCTGCGTATTGTGAAGCGGGCTGCCTTTTATCTGGGAAAATCTATGGCAGCGGTTGCCACCGTGTTAAACCCGGAGCTGTTTATTGTAGGCGGTGGTGTTTCCAAAGCGGGTGATTTCTTGTTCGAAGAGATGCGTCTGGTATTTGCCAAACTGGCACCTGAGCCGCTCCAGCAAGGGGTATCTATTGTTCCGGCATCGCTTGGCAATGACGCAGGTATCGTAGGAGCAGCCGGTTTGCTGCTGCGCTCCTGATCCATAGGTACATGACATAGAGCGAAGAAGCAAAAGGAGAGGGAAGTCCATATGACAGACAACCTAAAAAACGCTGCGCCGTGGGCAACACTCATTATTATTACGGGAATGTCAGGCGCAGGGAAGACCATTGCAGTGCAAAGCCTGGAAGACTTGGGCTTCTTCTGCGTTGATAATTTACCGCCTGTGCTGATTCCCAAATTTGCTGAATTAATTGAACAGTCCAACGGTAAGATAGGCAAAGTGGCGCTGGTGATTGACTTGCGCGGACGAGAATTTTTTACGGCCTTGTCGGAATCATTGAACTATATTAAGGATCATTTTACGATTCATTGTGAAATTTTGTTCCTGAATGCCAATGATGGTGTTCTCGTACAGCGATACAAGGAAAGCCGTCGTCGCCACCCGCTTGCTCCGGATGGTATGCCTCTGGACGGAATTCGACTGGAGCGCAAAATGTTGGAGGAGCTGAAAAGCTCGGCAACACAGGTCATTGATACAAGTGTGATGAAGCCTGCAACTTTAAAGGCGCGGATTATTTCCCGATTTTCTCATCTGGGGAGTAGCATGCTTTCCGTAAACATTACCTCTTTCGGCTTCAAATATGGTATTCCCATTGATGCCGATCTTATATTCGACGTGCGTTTCCTGCCCAATCCTCACTATGTGGACCAATTGCGGCCACACACCGGACAGGACAGCGATGTGTATGATTATGTTATGAAATGGCCTGAGACTCAGGCATTTCTGACCAAACTGTTGGATATGTTACATTTTTTGATTCCGCAATACCGCAAGGAAGGCAAGAGTCAGGTCATTATCGGTATCGGCTGTACCGGCGGTAAGCATCGTTCTGTCGCGATATCTGAATATTTAGGAAAAATGCTGGGTGCCAGTGAAACAGAATCAGTTTCAGTTTCACATCGGGATGCTGATCGCGACCGGCATTAAAGAGGTGAAAACATGAAAGAGACCGGATCACAACGGGAGCGCCCTCGTATTGTTGTTATGGGCGGCGGAACCGGCTTGTCCGTCATGCTGCGGGGGTTGAAACAAAAGCCGCTGGATATTACGGCTATTGTTACAGTCGCTGACGATGGTGGAAGCTCCGGGATATTGCGCAGTGAGCTGCAAATGCCCCCTCCGGGGGATATTCGTAATGTGCTGACTGCACTGGCTGATGTAGAGCCGGTGATGTCCGATATGCTGAAATACCGTTTCGGCGCAGGATCAGGCTTGGCAGGCCATAGTCTGGGCAACCTGATTTTGGCGGCGATGACCGATATATCAGGAGATTTTGTGACGGCGGTGCGTGAGCTTAGCCGTGTATTTGCTGTACGGGGGCGTGTGCTGCCGGCGGCGGAAGAAGGCGTTGTGCTGAGTGCCGAAATGGAGGATGGCACGGTGGTTACCGGTGAATCCAAAATCCCGGAGGCGGGCGGCAGAATCAAACGTGTTTTTCTTGAACCGACTCACGTGGAGCCGTTGCCTGAGGCTGTAGAGGCCATTAATGAGGCCGATGCGATCCTGATTGGTCCTGGCAGTCTGTACACCAGCATTTTGCCTAATCTGCTTGTACCGAAGCTTGCAGAGGCTGTAGTGAAATCAGACGCCATCAAAATATTCGTCTGCAACGTTATGACTCAGCCGGGCGAAACGGATGGATATACTGTGGGAGACCACCTACAGGCTATTTATGAGCATGTAGGGCATCATTTGTTTGATTATGTAATCGTCAATAATGGAGAAATTCCGCCCCAGGTACAGGAAATGTATGCCGAGCAGGGAGCCAAGCCGGTTCAAGTAGACATGGGAGAACTGACTGACCGGGGGTATAAAGTGGTGGCAGATACGCTTGTTCTGTTCCGCACCTATTTACGGCACGATGCCGACAAACTGAGCCAGCACATTTACCAATTGGTACAAAACTGGATATTAAGAAGGAGGTGAGTCCCTTGTCCTTTGCGGCACAAACAAAAAAAGAGCTTACGATGATCGAGAGCCAGCCCTGCTGTGAAAAAGCAGAACTATCTGCGCTCATACGCATGCTCGGTTCCGTACAGCTGTCCAATAAAAGGGTGACATTGGATGTATCCACAGAAAATGCCGCGATTGCAAGGCGGATTTACTCCTTGATCAAAAAGCATTTTCAAGTTCATATCGAGCTGCTTGTACGGAAAAAAATGCGCCTGAAAAAAAATAACGTGTACATTGTCCGCATTCCAAGCGGTGTACAAGAGCTGTTGAAGGATCTTTACATCGTATCAGAAGGGTTCTTGTTCACGGACGGGATTAATCGGGATATCATTCGGAAAAACTGTTGTAAGCGGGCTTATTTGCGTGGCGCTTTTATGGCAGGTGGCTCTGTGAACAATCCGGAGGGATCGTCTTACCATCTGGAGATCTCCTCGATGTATGAGGAGCATTGTCAGGCGCTGGTCGATCTGGCGAATGAGTTTCATCTGAATGCCCGCTGCATTGAACGAAAAAAAGGCTTTATTCTCTACATCAAGGAAGGCGAAAAGATCATTGAGCTTCTCAGCATCATTGGGGCGCATCAGGCTTTGTTCAAATTCGAGGATGTCCGCATCATGCGCGATATGCGCAATTCCGTAAACCGGATTGTTAATTGTGAAACGGCTAATCTAAACAAGACAATTGGAGCCGCTGTCCGACAAATTGAGAATATCAAGCTGCTGGAGAGGGAAGTCGGGCTGGATACGCTGCCAGATAAGCTGCGCGAGGTGGCGGAAATTCGTCTCGCCCATCCTGACTTGAATTTGAAAGAAGTTGGGGAAATGCTCAAAGGGGTCGTGAGTAAATCGGGGGTAAATCATCGACTTCGTAAAATTGATGAGATGGCTGACAAAATCAGGGGAGAAAACGGCCTGATTCCGTAAAAAGAGTGTCCGTGGGGCTTTCAGCCCCGTTTTTTTAGTTTTTTTTCTAGTGTCTGTCCCGGGTTAATGTTATAATGTGATAAATAAAATGGAGTAAGTAGTGTCCAGATTTATTTGATGAGGGGGTAAGCTAACATGTCAAAACATCCGGTAGTGGTACGCTTGAAAACAGGACTGCACGCCAGACCTGCTGCGTTGTTCGTACAGGAAGCGAATAAATATTCATCTGAGATTTTTGTGGAAAAAGAAGACAAAAAGGTTAATGCCAAGAGTATCATGGGTATTATGAGCCTTGCCATCAGTACAGGTACTGAAATTAACATTAGTGCTGAAGGCGCGGACGCCGAGCAGGCTGTAAACGCTTTAGTAAGTCTGGTTAGTAAGGTAGAGCTGGAAAATCAATAAACAAACATCTGCTTTGTGATATGGTAAATGCTCTTAGTGAAAAGCCCCTTTGGGGCTTTTTTTGTATCCGGAAAAACAGAGTGGTCAATCCCCTCCTTGGGCTGCTCTAATGGGGTCTCTTTGAATACCGCCGCTGTGTTTGGCCCAAGCTACAAGTAATTTACATCCTGTGGTGGTACTCTGTTCGGAAATATGGTGCCTAACTGCAACCTTTTCCCTTTGTTTCCGTCTGGAAGGTACACACATCATCAAGAAAAGAGGGCGAATATGATGAAACATTGGACAAAAGCTGCAAATACAGCAGTTCTGGCAGGAGCATTATTGGCAGGAGTAGTAGCGGGAGGATTATGGACAGGAGCAGATCGCGCCTATGCCGCGTCAGCATCTACGACGGTAAGCAGTGTAATTAATGTGAGTGGTAGCGGGGAGGTATTGGTTAAACCCGATATTGCCTATCTATCCATCGGCGTACAATCTGAAGGAAATACAGCAGCCGCTGCCCAAAAAGCCAACGCCGTTAAAATAAGTAAGGTCACACAACTGCTGAAAGAAAAGTGGAGCATCAGTGCGGACGACATTCAGACGAGTCAGTTCTACGTGCAGCCTAACTATACCTACGACGAAAAAGCTGGACAGAAGCTTAAAGGCTATATTGCCAACCATACACTTTCCGTTAAATACCGTGATTTGGATAAAATCGGTCAATTGCTGGATGGGGCCACACAATCTGGAGCGAACAACGTAGATAACGTGCGTTTTTCAGTAGAAAACTCTTCAGCTTATGAAGAAGAAGCCATTGCCAAGGCGTTGGGAAATGCTCAATCCAAAGCAAATGCTGTAGCCAAGGCAACCAAACGTGGGCTTGGAACTCTCTTGAACGTAACGGTAGATGGGGGAGATGCCCAAATCTTCACACAACGTGAGGCTACTATGAGTAAAGCACTCTTGGATACAAATGGTGGAACAGAGATACAATCCGGTCAAGTGACCGTGAAGGTCCAGGTATCGGCACAATACGAATTGAACTAACGTACAGATTATAACGAAGCCACAAGCTTCCTGCTTTATTTGCAGGATGACTTGCTGGTTTTTTTATATGTCGAAACTATTTTGTAATGAGTCTGTAATAGCTGGGCCCCTTAAATGTACAGATTGAAATCGGAGAGTGTACAGATTGTAAACAACGAACATTGGGGTATAGATATAATAAGTAAAGTAATCAATACACAGTACACATCTACAACAGGAGGAATACTTCATATGAACAAGCATACAAAAAAATGGGGCTCCGCACTGCTGGCAGCGGGTATTTTAGTAGGAGTCGCAGTTGTTCCCGTTTCCTATATCGAAGCAGCTTCATCCAAACAACAGGCTACAGCACAGCAACCAGGTATTTCTATCAAATGGAATGGTAAAACGTTGTCCACCAAAGGGATTCAGGTGAACGGAAGCACATTGATTCCCGTAGCAGTATTGCGCGACAGCCTGGGAATTCCGGTGAGTTATGATGCCAAAACAACGACTTATACCGTAGGTAGTGGGTACAACAAGCTTTTCATCATGTCCTCTTCCTCGTATACCTATGTCAATGTTAACAGAATCAGCACGCGTAGCATGACCGCCAAACAGATCGCCGGGAAGCTGTACATTCCTATGAGTCTGCTGAAAGACTATCTGGGTATCGATGCTCAGTGGAATGCAGCTCAGAAAACAGTAACATTGAGTAAAAGTCAGCTAAATCCGATCACGATTACGTCCCAATCTCTTCCGGCTTCGAGTGATGCAAAGGTGTCCTACAAGGTTAAGTACCCGCAAATCAGCGGTGGCCAGCTAAACCCTGAAGCTCAGCAGGCCATTAACAGTGTGCTCAAAAAGCAAGCGGAGGGAGTACTGGCAGCAGGCAAAAAGCAAGTAGCAGAGGGTGAGCCTACAGTAGAAAGACCGTATGCTTTCAGTAATGATTTTGCTATTGCCTATAACCAACAAGGGATTTTGAGCATCATTATGGAGGATTATTCTGATACGGCTGGTGCTCATGGCATGACGGCCCGTAAAGGATATACGTTCTCACTCGCTGATGGAAAATTGATGCAATTGTCTGACGTGCTGAAGGCCAATCCTAATTACAAACAGTTTCTTAATAGCGACCTGAAGAAAAAAATTAATGGTCCAATGGTGAATGAAGGCGGCTTTGGTGGCTTCAAGGATATTGCGGCTAATCCTAATTTTTATGTAACGAATAGCGGTGTGACGATTGTGTTTGACTTGTATGAGTATGGGCCTTATGCGTATGGTATTCCTGAGTTCACTTATTCGTTTGGTCAATTGTTGCCTCAAGGCAGCAAGCCTTTTGCTGGACAGAATGAATAGTACAAATGAATCATTTGGATTATTTATACCCAAAAGAACAGTAAGCGCAAAAAAGCTGCCTACCGGATACAATCATCCGGGGCAGCTTTTTTGGTTTACCAGCTATTCAAAGGCGATAACTCGTTCTCTTATACACCTTCTGGAGAGGAGCTAGTTAGCACTTTATCAATAATACCGTATTCCTTGGCATCATCTGCGGACATGAAATAGTCACGGTCTGTGTCTTTTTCAATGCGCTCCAGTGGTTGGCCTGTGCGATCTGCGAGAATGCGGTTCAATTTGTCGCGCATTTTCAGAATGCGGCGGGCGCGGATTTCAATATCCGTTGCTTGACCTTGTGCGCCACCCAGCGGTTGGTGAATCATAATCTCGCTGTTTGGCAAGGCAAAACGTTTGCCCTTGGCACCTGCGTTCAGCAAGAACGCACCCATGGAAGCCGCCATACCTACACAAATCGTAGACACGTCAGGTTTAATATATTGCATCGTATCGAAAATGGCCATACCAGCTGTGATCGAACCGCCAGGGCTGTTAACATACAAGTGAATGTCTTTTTCAGGATCTTCGGCAGCCAAAAACAGCATTTGCGCAATAATAGAGTTGGCTACAACGTCATTGACGTCCGAGCCCAACAAAATAATGCGATCCTTCAACAGTCTGGAATAAATGTCATAGGCGCGTTCGCCGCGGTTACTTTGTTCTACTACCATAGGAACATAGCTCACGTCAAAAAACCTCCCTTTAATATCGTTAATGGATTTGGTGGACATGCCGATTACACGTCCCTATTTATAAACTGTTACCGTATTAACCACATGATAAACAATTTCAAACAAAAAGTCAAAGAAAGTCAAACTAATGGTTAAAAAAAAAGAGCCCTCTGCGCTCTAGTTGGTTAAAATAGTATATAGAAACATTTAAACATTCATAAAAATGGCGCGCCCGCGAGGAATCGAACCTCGATCTCAGGCTCCGGAGGCCTACGTCATATCCGTTGGACCACGGGCGCACAGCTAATTGGAAACAAAGATGATTATATGATATACGGCATTGAATTGCAAGCTTTTATTACGTGCGCATATTCACATAAAAAGTTGAGAAATATAGGTTCAGATAGACTTGCATGTAGAGCAAATATTGGTTAAGATATACGTGGGACTTAAAAAGTTAACCCGGGACGTTTTAAGACCAGTTAGTGATATAGCATTAGAGACAGAACTTAGAAGTGTGCGGGAGTGGAAAGCATGCGAAAGATATTAGAAATACAGAAGCAGCTTCTGCCCGACCTCATGGATGTTTTGAAAAAAAGGTACACGATCCTGCATCAGATTATGCTGTCCGATGTCATTGGACGGCGAACGCTGGCAGCTTCACTGAACATGACCGAGCGCGTGTTGCGCGCCGAAACTGATCTTCTTAAAGCCCAAGGGCTGATTGAGATTGAGAGTGTGGGCATGAAGGTGAGCAAAGCAGGACTGGATCTGCTGGAACAGCTGGAGCCGATTGCGAACAACTTGTTCGGCCTGTCCCAATTGGAGGATCAGATTCGTCAAGCCTATGGTTTGAGGAAGGTGGTTGTCGTTCCAGGGGATTCGGATGCTTCTCCTTTAACGAAGCAGGAGCTGGGCCGTGCTGGGGCAAAAGCGCTGCTGAGCGTTATGGACGACGAGGATGTGGTCGCCGTAACAGGTGGCACGACGATTGCGGACGTGGCGGAACAACTGACACTACCTGCTAATGGCCCACTTAAGGGCGGATGGTTCGTACCGGCACGCGGGGGTTTGGGAGAAAGCATGGAAATGCAGGCCAACACAATTGCTTCCACAATGGCTCGCAAGGTCGGCTCACAATACCGTCTGCTCCATGTACCAGATTTGCTCAGCAATCATGCTTACAACTCCCTGCTTGAAGATGCGAATATTCAGGATATTTTGAGCCTGATTCGAGAGAGTCGGATCATCATTCACGGGATAGGCAACGCCATAGCGATGGCACGCAGACGCAAGCTTGACCCCGAAACCTTTGCCCAGATCAGCAGTGAGGGCGCGGTTGCCGAATCGTTTGGCTATTATTTTAACGAAGACGGTGTCGTTATTCACAAAATGCTGACGCTTGGACTCCGTTTGGAGGATATCAGGCGTACCGAGACGGTTCTAGGCGTAGCTGGAGGTAAGAGCAAGGCGGCCGCTATTCATGCAGTGCTGCGTTTCGGGCAGGAAGATATTCTTGTCACCGACGAAGGCGCTGCTGCTGAAATTGTAAGCCATTATTTGAATGGTTAATACGGATTTATGAATTGTGTTGTCTTGACGGGCTTTCGGGTCTGTCTTGAATATATAAACTAAACGAACTTTGGGAGGAACTCACTCATGACAGTTAAAGTTGGTATTAACGGTTTCGGACGTATTGGACGCCTTGCTTTCCGCCGGATTCAAAACGTGGAAGGTATTGAAGTAGTAGCAATTAATGACTTGACAGATTCCAAAATGTTGGCACATCTGTTGAAATATGATACAACACAAGGTACTTTCCAAGGAGAAGTAGAAGTACACGATGGCTTCTTCAAAGTTAACGGTAAAGAAGTTAAGGTTTTGGCTAACCGTAATCCTGAAGAACTGCCTTGGGGAGACCTGGGCGTAGATATCGTTCTGGAATGCACAGGTTTCTTCACAACTAAAGAAGCTGCTGAGAAACATTTGAAAGGCGGCGCTAAAAAAGTTGTTATCTCCGCTCCAGCTACTGGCGACATGAAAACTGTCGTTTACAACGTAAACCATGAAATTCTGGACGGTACTGAAACTGTAATCTCCGGTGCTTCTTGCACAACGAACTGCCTGGCTCCTATGGCTAAAACACTGCAAGACAAATTTGGTATCGTTGAAGGCCTGATGACTACAATTCATGCTTATACTGGCGACCAAAACACTTTGGATGCTCCACATGCTAAAGGTGACTTCCGTCGTGCTCGCGCAGCAGCTGAAAACATCATTCCTAACACAACTGGTGCTGCTAAAGCCATCGGTCTGGTAATTCCTGAACTGAAGGGTAAACTGGATGGCGCGGCTCAACGTGTACCAGTAGCAACTGGTTCCCTGACTGAGCTGGTAACTGTTCTGGAGAAAAACGTAACTGTTGAAGAAATCAACGCTGCGATGAAAGAAGCTTCCGATGCTGAAACTTATGGCTATACTGAAGACGAGATCGTTTCTTCCGACATCAAAGGTATCACTTTCGGTTCTTTGTTTGACGCAACTCAAACTAAAGTCCTGACTGTTGGCGACAAACAACTGGTGAAAACTGTAGCTTGGTACGACAATGAAATGTCCTACACAGCACAATTGATTCGTACGTTGGAATACTTCGCTAAATTGGCTAAGTAAGAACAGTCTCATCGCGCAACATCATAGAGCGGAAACAGCAGTTATTGTTTCCGCTCTTTATATATCAAAATGTGCCTTAAATTCCTGTTTCGTAAAATTAAAAGGGTGCGGAGGAATACGGAGATGAACAAAAAGAGCGTACGTGATATAGAACTGAATGGAAAACGGGTGTTTGTTCGTGTAGATTTTAACGTTCCGGTTGAGGACGGTAAAATTACGGATGACAAGCGTATTCGTGAAACCTTGCCAACGATTAACTACCTGATTGAAAAGGGTGCAAAAGTTATTTTGGCGAGTCACTTTGGACGTCCAAAAGGTCAGGTCGTTGAATCCATGCGTCTGACTCCTGCTGGCGTGCGTTTGTCTGAACTGCTCAAAAAGCCTGTTGTTAAAGTGGACGAAGCAGTTGGTGAGGCTGTTAAAGCGAAAGTGGCTGAACTGCAAAACGGCGACGTGCTGTTGCTTGAAAATGTACGCTTCTATCCAGGAGAAGAGAAAAATGATCCTGAACTGGCAAAGCAATTTGCTGAACTGGCTGACATTTTCGTGAATGACGCATTTGGTGCAGCGCACCGTGCTCATGCTTCCACAGAAGGTATCGCGCATCTTCTTCCAGCTGTTTCCGGCTTACTGATGGAGAAAGAATTGTCTGTAATCGGTAAAGCTCTTTCAAACCCAGATCGTCCTTTTACAGCCATTATCGGCGGTTCCAAAGTAAAAGACAAAATCGACGTGATTGACAATCTGCTGAACATTGCAGATAACGTAATCATTGGCGGCGGTTTGGCTTATACATTTTTTAAAGCTCAAGGTCATGAAGTGGGTCAATCCCTACTGGATGAATCCAAACTGGACGTAGCTCTTGGATTTATCGAAAAGGCGAAGAAGCTCGGCAAAAAATTCTATCTTCCGGTAGATATCGTTGTTTCTGACGATTTCAGCGCTACAGCGAACACGAACATTGTGGACATCGACGGTATTCCTGCAGATTGGGAAGGCGTGGATATCGGACCGAAAACACGTAAAATCTATGCAGATGTTATCAAAAACTCCAAATTGGTTGTTTGGAATGGACCAATGGGTGTATTTGAAATGGAGCCTTTCGCTGGCGGTACGCGTGAAGTAGCGGAAGCTTGCGCAACAACAGAAGCATACACCATCATTGGTGGCGGTGATTCTGCGGCAGCGGCTGAGAAGTTCCATCTGGCTGACAAAATGGATCATATCTCTACTGGCGGCGGCGCGTCCCTCGAATTTATGGAAGGCAAAGCACTTCCGGGTGTTGTTGCACTCAACGATAAATAATCAAACCTGCGCGTAATAAACGCTTTAGGGCACCTAATAGTTAGGAGTTGAAACCATTGAGAACACCGATTATCGCGGGTAACTGGAAGATGTTTAAAACCGTACCAGAAGCTAAAACCTTCATCGAAGAGATCAAAGGCAAAGCAGAGGTTGTAGGAGTGGAAAGCGTGATTTGCGCACCATTTACGAATCTTCCTGCTCTGGTTGAAGCAGTAAAAGGTACATCTATCAAAATTGGCGCACAAAACCTGCACTTTGCAGAAGACGGCGCATTTACAGGTGAAATCAGCGGCGGGATGCTGAAAGATCTGGGCGTAGACTATGTTGTGATCGGACACTCCGAGCGTCGTGAATATTTTAACGAAACCGACGAAACGGTGAACAAAAAGGTTCATGCGGCATTCCGTCATGGTCTGACTCCAATCGTATGTGTTGGCGAAAAGCTGGAAGACCGTGAAGCGGGTCAAACCAAAGAGGTTGTAAAAGTGCAAACTGTAGCAGCTTTTGCTGGTTTGGCTAAGGATCAGGCTGCACAAGTAGTTGTTGCTTATGAGCCAATCTGGGCCATCGGAACCGGCAAATCCTCTACTTCTCAGGATGCGAATGAAGTGATTTCCTATATCCGTAGTCTGATTAAAGAGCTGTATGATGAAAACACAGCAAATGCTGTACGTATTCAGTACGGTGGCAGTGTAAAACCTGAAAATGTTACTGAGTACCTGGGTCAAAGCGATATCGACGGCGCGCTCGTGGGCGGTGCCAGTCTTCAACCGGCGTCGTATATCGCGCTTGTTGAGGGGGCGAAGTAAGATGACAGCACCAAAACCGGTAGCTTTAATTATTATGGACGGGTTCGGGCTGCGCGACACCGTGGAAGGCAATGCGGTTGCACAGGCCAACAAACCGAATTACGATCGGTATTTAAAACAGTATCCTCATACAACGCTGACGGCTTCTGGCGAAGCGGTGGGTCTGCCGGAAGGACAAATGGGTAACTCCGAAGTAGGTCACTTGAATATCGGCGCAGGTCGAATTGTATATCAAGACTTGACTCGTATTTCGAAGTCCATCCGTGAGGGTGAGTTCTACGACAATGAAACATTGGTTAAAGCAGTCCAACATGCCAAGAAGAACAACACGAAACTTCACCTGTACGGACTTCTGTCCGACGGCGGCGTGCATAGCCATATCAGTCATCTGTTCGCTATGCTGGACTTGGCGAAAAAAGAAGGCTTAACAGAAGTGTACATTCATGCTTTCATGGATGGACGCGATGTTATGCCTGACAGCGGCGTGGACTTCATGCAGCAACTGATCGCCAAAATTCAGGAAGTGGGTATTGGTAAAATCGCGACTGTACAAGGACGCTATTATGCCATGGACCGCGACAAACGTTGGGAGCGTGTAGAGAAATCTTACCGTGCAATCGTGTACGGCGAAGGTCCTCAATATACAGATCCAATGGAAGCATTGAAAGAATCGTATGAAAAATCGGTGTTCGACGAATTTGTGGAGCCTACGGTTATTGTGAAGGCTGACGGAAGCCCTGTAGGGCTGGTCGAAAGCAATGACTCTGTTATCTTCCTCAATTTCCGTCCTGACCGCGCGATTCAACTGTCTCAGGTATTTACGAACGCGGACTTCCGTGGTTTTGACCGTGGTCCGAAATGGCCTAGAAATTTGCACTTTGTTTGCCTGACGTTGTTCAGCGAAACGGTTGAAGGCTTTGTAGCCTACGAACCGAAAAACCTGGATAACACATTCGGTGAAGTATTGGTGCAGAACAACAAAAAGCAATTGCGTATTGCCGAGACTGAAAAATATCCGCACGTTACTTTCTTTTTCAGTGGCGGACGTGATGTGGAGCTTCCTGGCGAAACTCGTATTTTGATCAACTCACCTAAAGTGGCTACATATGACTTGCAGCCGGAAATGAGTGCGTATGAAGTAGCGGATGCTGCTGTTAAGGAAATCGAAGCCGACAAGCATGATGCGATTATCCTGAACTTTGCCAATCCGGATATGGTTGGACACTCTGGCATGCTGGAGCCAACGATTAAGGCGGTAGAGACGACGGATGAATGTGTTGGACGTGTTGTAGATGCGGTTAAAGCCAAAGGCGGCGTGGTTATTATCATTGCCGACCATGGTAACGCGGATATGGAAATTGATGAGCAGGGACGTCCGTTCACAGCTCACACAACTAATCCGGTTCCGTTCATTTTGACTGACGAAAATATCGTTTTACGTGAGCATGGAATACTGGCTGACGTAGCTCCAACGCTTCTGGATTTAATGCAACTTCCGCAACCTGCGGAAATGACAGGAAAATCTATGATTGCATCCCGCAAGTAAGCTTGATTTAATAAGTATAGGCTTGACCAATAAATCATGAATCACAAAGGAGATTAAGTACAAATGACTATTATTTCTGACGTGTACGCTCGCGAAGTTCTCGACTCCCGTGGTAACCCTACGGTTGAAGTTGAAGTATATCTGGAATCCGGTGCTATCGGTAGCGCTATCGTTCCTTCCGGTGCCTCCACAGGCGCTCACGAAGCTGTAGAGCTTCGCGATAACGACAAATCCCGTTACCTGGGTAAAGGCGTTCTGCAAGCTGTTAAAAACGTGAACGAAATTATTGCTCCTGAAGTAATCGGCTTGGATGCTGTGAACCAAGTAGAAATCGACACGCTGATGATCAAATTGGATGGTACTCCAAACAAGGGTAAACTGGGTGCAAACGCAATTCTGGCTGTATCCATGGCTGTAGCTCGCGCTGCTGCTGAAGCTCTGGGCTTGCCACTGTACACTTACCTGGGCGGATTCAACGCTAAACAATTGCCAGTACCAATGATGAACATCGTTAACGGTGGCGCTCATGCCGACAACAACGTTGACGTTCAAGAATTCATGGTTCTGCCTGTAGGCGCGCCTACTTTCAAAGAAGCTCTGCGTGTTGGTGCGGAAATCTTCCATAACCTGAAATCCGTACTGAATTCTAAAGGTTTGAACACAGCTGTTGGTGATGAAGGCGGTTTTGCTCCTAACTTCAAATCCAATGAAGAAGCTTTGTCCACTATTATCGAAGCAATCGAAAAAGCCGGTTACAAACCAGGCGTTGACGTATTCCTCGGTATGGACGTTGCTTCCACTGAGTTCTACAAAGATGGAAAATACACACTGGAAGGCGAAGGCAAATCCTTCACTTCTGCTGAGTTCGTTGACCTGCTTGCTTCTTGGGTTGACAAATACCCAATCATCACCATCGAAGATGGTTGCTCCGAAGATGACTGGGAAGGTTGGAAATTGCTCACTGAAAAATTGGGCAACAAAATCCAATTGGTTGGTGACGACCTGTTCGTAACAAATACAGAGCGTCTCGGTAAAGGTATCGAAGAAAACATCGGTAACTCCATCCTGATCAAAGTAAACCAAATCGGTACGCTGACTGAAACATTTGATGCTATCGAGTTGGCTAAACGTGCAGGATACACAGCTGTAATCTCTCACCGTTCCGGTGAATCCGAAGACAGCACAATTGCTGATATCGCTGTTGCAACAAATGCAGGCCAAATTAAAACAGGTGCGCCTTCCCGTACTGACCGTATCGCGAAGTACAACCAATTGCTCCGTATTGAGGATCAACTGGGTGAACTGGCTCAATACCACGGCCTGAAATCTTTCTACAACCTGAAAAAATAATATTGCGCAAAGATGCTGACGGTGCCAGGCAGCTGTGATTCAAGAACACGGAGTCTGAGCGCTCAAAGTCATTTACGTAATTACAAAACAGACCTGTTCGCTAACGTGAGCAGGTCTGTTTTTTTGGTTTTTTCTTATGTGATGTCGGTTATACTCTTTTGCAAGGCTTAATGAAGTGGCTCGGTATAGCTGGTTGTTATCTACTGGAAGCTGTGGTAGAATGAAAATAGTGTTTTGCGTTAATTTCCAGCTATTCATAACATGATATGATCATGTTTTCATAAAAAAGGCTGTGTTGTTTTGCAAAACAGATGTATTAGCTCAGGAGGTGGGATTTTTCATGGAAATCTTTTTGAAAGTGCTGCTCGTTGTATTCTCGATTGCTGTTATTGCGGTTGTTTTACTGCAAAAGGGGAAAAGTGCAGGTTTGTCCGGTGCCATCTCTGGCGGTGCTGAGCATCTGTTCGGCAAGACAAAAGCTCGCGGTATGGATTTGATTTTGCAGCGCGTGACTGCTGTTTTGGGTGCGTGCTTTATGATCGTTTCCGTTTTAGTTGCATTTTTTGCAAAATAAGCTAAATAATAACCTTAAGCCTTCGTTTCACGGGAAACGGGGGCTTTTTTGGATTTTAGATAGGCAGGGATGCCTTCGATTAAATTCGTGTATACTAGGGTATGAGTATATAAAGAGCCTTGTATCAGGAACAAGGACCATGCGGATTATTACTGAAAATTAAAGGTCACCCGAGGTGGACGATATTATGATAACAGAGCAACAATTACTTGATTTTATGCGCGAGACCGCATACAAACCTATGACTTACCAGGAGCTTGAGCAGCATTTTGAAATTAAGGATGCGGCGGATTTTCGCGAATTCCTTAAGCTTTTGAACGCGCTGGAGGAAGACGGAAAAATTCTGCTGACCCGGACGAACCGCTATGGTGTGCCGGAACGGATGGATTTGCAGCGCGGACGTTTGCAGGCTCATGCCAAGGGATTTGCTTTTCTGATCCCAGAAGACCGGGAGCACCCGGATGTGTACATTCATGCTAATGACTTAAAGAGTGCGATGAATGGAGACACCGTACTGGTAAGAGTGACGTCGAAGGGACCTTCGGGTGGCCGTTTGGAAGGCGAAGTCGTGCGGATCGTGAAGCGCGCAGTGCTGCAGGTGGTAGGCGTGTTCCAGAGCCAGGAAGCGTACGGCTTTGTTTTGCCGGATGATAAGCGCATTAACCGGGATATTTTTATTCCAAAAGCCAGCTCCAACGGAGCCGTAAACGGTCAAAAGGTCGTTGTGCGCATTGTGAGCTATCCGGAAGGACGAGCTGCGGCGGAAGGCGAAGTGTTGGAGGTACTAGGTCACAAGGATGATCCGGGCGTCGATATTCTATCGGTCATTCGCAAGCATCAGCTTCCAGAAGCTTTTCCCGATGAAGTGACAGAGGAAGCGGAGAAGGCTCCCGATGCGATTACCGAAGAGGAAATTGTACGTCAGGGGCGGCGCGATCTGCGCGATAAAACGATTGTTACGATTGATGGCGAGGATGCCAAGGATCTGGATGATGCGGTTAATGTAGAGCGTCTGCCGAACGGTAACTACCGTCTGGGTGTTCATATTGCCGACGTAGGGTATTATGTGCGTGAGAGTTCCAAGCTGGATCAGGAGGCGTATAACCGCGGTTGTAGCGTGTATTTGGTCGACCGTGTTATCCCTATGCTTCCGCATCGGCTTTCGAACGGCATTTGTTCCTTGAATCCGCAGGTGGATCGGCTGACATTGTCCTGTGAGATGGAATTCAATGAGCATATGAAGGTCGTGAAGCATGATGTTTTCACCAGTGTCATTAAAACGAAGGAACGAATGACGTACACCAACGTTCGCAAAATCCTCGAAGAGGAAGATGCTGAACTGATGGAACGGTACAAGGATCTGGTGGAAGACTTCCGTACGATGAAGGAACTGGCGTTGAAGCTGCGAGCTAACCGGATGCGCCGGGGCGCGGTTGATTTTGATTTTGATGAAGCAAAAGTGATTGTGAACGATGAAGGCAAGGCCGTGGATATTGTTAAAAGAGAGCGTACCATTGCCGAGCAGATTATCGAGGAATTCATGCTGGCAGCCAATGAGACGGTAGCCGAGCATTTTCACTGGCTCAAAGTGCCGTTCCTGTATCGGATTCATGAGGACCCGGACCCGGAGAAGCTGCAAAACTTTATGGCTTTTGCCGCCAATTTTGGACACCAGATCAAAGGCCGGGGGAATTCTATTCACCCGCGTGCGCTGCAAACGTTGCTGGAAGATATTCAGGGCACGAAGGAGCAAACGGTGCTTAGCACAATGATGCTGCGTTCGATGAAGCAGGCGAAGTATGATGCGGAGTCGACAGGACATTTTGGACTGGCTGCGGAGTATTATTCTCATTTTACATCGCCGATTCGTCGTTACCCTGATTTGGTGATTCACCGTGTTATTCGTGAGGTATTGGAAAATGGCGGGGCTTTAACAGCCGAGCGCCAGGAGTATTTGACTGCACGGATGCCAGATATTGCGCAGCAATCTTCCGAGCGGGAACGTGTGGCTGTGGATGCAGAGCGTGATACGGAGCAGATGAAAAAGGCTGAATACATGCTGGACAAGGTCGGCGAGGAATTCGAGGGAATCATCAGCAGCGTAACCAGCTTTGGTATGTTCATTGAGCTGGACAATACGGTGGAAGGCCTGACGCGTCTGAGTGCGCTTACGGACGATTATTATCATTTTGACGAGCAGCATATGGCGTTGATCGGTGAACGTACCTCCAAGGTGTTCCGCATCGGAGATGAGGTTAAGGTTCGCGTCGCGCGCGTGAATATGGAAGATTACACGATTGATTTTGAACTCGTCGATATGAAGCAGCGGCAACGCCGTGAGCGCACGGGTGGTTCAAAGCCAGGCGTTGGCTTTACGCGTGGCGGTGAGGGCCGGGGTAAAGGCAAGCTCAATGAAGGGCGCGATCGTAAGGGTGGTAAGGACAAGGCTGGCAGAGAGCGTAAAGGCGTTCGTGATGCTGCCGGGAAGCCTAAAGAAGCTGGTTCAGGCGTAGGCGGCGGAGGTATTAGTACCGCAGGTCGCACGGGCCGTAGCGGTGGTAACGGAGCAGGAGCTGGCTCAGCCAGCGGCTTCGGTTTTGGCAGCGGCAAGGGCGGTTACAACTCGCCAGCATCAGGTGCGGGTAAACGTAAGAAGAAGACGTCAGCCAGCGGTATTTTTATCGGCGGAGCAGCTACACCAGGCAGTGATGTCAGCCCAAGCGGTGACGGTGCTGTACGTCGTAAGCGGAAGAGCAAGGGTAGCGGTGGTGGCGGTAACAGCACCGCTGGGTTTGTACGGAAAAAGAAAAAGTGAGTGATGTTGATGGTAGCTTACTTTCTTGTTAGATAGATGAATCTTTGGAATCAGTGTATTAAGCTGATCTTTGGTTTGATTACGGCGGTTTCTGTCTGATGTTTTGGACGGAGGCCGTTTCGTTTTAAAGACTTGACCTTTCTTGCTTTTACCGTCTGGATTTTGTTACAATATAGTTCTAAGCGGCTCATTTGCAGTTATTTAGTGAACAGGCTGGAGCTTTCTTTTTACGGAATAGATTACATTAGGAACAAGGAGTGGTATTCATGGGTAAGAAGGCAGACGGGAAAGTGCTCGCCCAGAACAAAAAAGCTTCCCATGACTATTTTATCGAGGATACCTACGAGGCGGGCATGGTGTTAACGGGAACGGAAATTAAGTCTTTGCGTAATGGTCGCTCTAATATCAGTGATGCGTTTGCTACCATTCGTAATGCTGAAATTCACATCCACAACATGCATATTAGTCCTTTTGAACAAGGCAATCGTAACAATCCGACCGATCCGACGCGTACTCGTAAGCTGTTGCTGCACAAAGAGCAAATTCGTAAGCTTATTGGTCTGTCCAAACAGGAA
Organism: Paenibacillus maysiensis; assembly: GCF_000520815.1. Classification (GTDB taxonomy): domain Bacteria; phylum Bacillota; class Bacilli; order Paenibacillales; family Paenibacillaceae; genus Paenibacillus; species Paenibacillus maysiensis. The sequence continues at coordinate 19,345 of NZ_ASRY01000315.1, forward strand.
GGCTACACGATTGTGCCGTTAAAGATTTATGTTCGCAATGGCTATGCCAAGTTGTTGCTTGGACTGGGTAGAGGTAAAAAGCAGTACGACAAGCGTGATGCTGCAGCTAAACGCGATGCTCAGCGTGATATCCAACGCGCTTTGCGTGAGAAGCAGAAAATTGCGAGATAACGTAGCTTGAGTCGGCAGACTAAGTGAAGCCAGCGTGTGATTAGGCTGGAGCTATTTTTTAGGAACTACTTCGTTGTTAATTGAATTATTAGGCATGGTACAAATTACGTGAATAAGCTACTTGTTCCTGTAATGGTGCTATTTTATAGAGCTTAAATGGCTTCATTTCGTTTCGTTATGAAGTGTAATATGGTATACTAATGGAGTAGTAAGTTTTCATGTTTTTGTACTTCTGAGTTTGTTCGACTGTTGAGTCTCAGGATTCAGCTTCCGATATAGTATCATGCATGCTTATGCTCCGGTATTTCCGGATTTATCCGTGGAGCCCTTTTATAATAAGGGGGCGTTTATGGATTCGACGGGGATAGTTCGAGCATGGGTAGCGGGTAGTGGGGACGCGTCCGCTTCATCAACGCTAAAGCCTATTAAACGGCAAACAACAAAACAACTACGCTTTCGCAGCCTAAGAAACTGTGTGCGTGCTTCTACCCAGCATCGTCCATGTGACTGGGATAGGGGCTAACAAATAGTGGAATACGCTGTCTCATCTCCGCCTGCGGTGAGCTGAAGAAGATAATCAGGCTGACCCGAAGGGAATCCGGTGACAGGGAGTTCCTAGGGTGACATCAAAACTGTCACTACACCCGTAGAAGCTTATGTGTCGTTATCTTCGGACAGGGGTTCGACTCCCCTCGCCTCCATCGATCAAATCCACAACTTGTAGCTTAAAGATGACTTCTACGTGTTCTTTGTAGACGATCACCTTTTCTACATAGCTGCCGATGAACTTCTTGATCTCAGGAAGATTCCGGCTGGTGATGTGGTCCTGAAAGCCAGAAAGCAGTTGTCGCAGAGCATCCTCTGTGATGGCTGCTTTTTCTTTTACCTGCTGAGCCTCAAGGAGTTTCGTTTCTAGCTCAATCTTTTGCTGTTCCAGTGAGGACAACTTTTCAAGAATGGTAGGATTGTTCAGTCCGCCAGCTACCGCATTTACAATGTTATCGATCTGGCGCTCTACACCTTCCAGACTCTTGTTCAGGCGTTGTTGATCGGCTTTCACATGAGTTTCTTTGGACTTCTGGTACTCATTAAGCTGTTTAGCCAGAAGAGGGATAGCTTCATCGTTAAAAATCTTCTCTTGGAGTTGGGCTAGTACATAAGCTTCAATGTACTCCCGGCGTAATTCGGGATTCTTGCATGCCTTTGTTCGGTCACGGTTGCCGCAACGGTAGGTAACATATTTCAGTTTGCTTCTACCACTGTATTTGGTATTGCCCATCATGGCATACTGAATACCTACGTTTTTCAAACATTCCCCGCAAACAATGAGTCCGCTAAGCAGGTACATTTCTTTTGCCTTGTAAGCGCCAGGTTGGCGCTTGTTTTGATTCATCTTATCCTGTGCCTTCTGAAAATCTTCCTTGGTTACAAGTTGTGGCATACCACCTTCGACACGAATCACATCTTCACTATTTTTATGTCGATTACCATTACGCTTACCAGCCGCATCCTTGCTGTCGGTGAGGTTGAAAATGTAGGTGCCTGTGTACTTTTCGTTACGAAGAATCGTACCCAAGGTGCCTTTGCTGATGGGTTTACCGTAACGGGATTTGTAACTTTGCTCCGTCAGTTCCCGAATGATCTGATTGTACCCGTGACCAGCGAGGAACATAGAAAAAACAGTTTCGACGATGCCGCGTTCCTCTTCATTAATGATGTACTTTTTTGTTACAGGATCTACAGCATAGCCGATGGGAGGTAAGCCGCCTGTATGTTTACATTGGTATGCTGTTTCTTTCATCCCCTTCATGACCTCACGGGCCAAGTTTTTGGAATAGTACTCAGCCATACCTTCCAGCAACGATTCCAAAATGACACTTTCGGGAGAGCCATCTAGGTTTTCGGTGACGCTGTACAGTTGAATACCGTTCAATTTCAGTTTGCGTTTGTATTTAGCACTGTCGTATTTGTCCCGGCTGAAACGATCCAGCTTATGAACGATGAGCACATCAAAAAGACCTTTTTCGCTGTCGAGAATCATTTGCTGAAACTGTGGTCGTTTGTCAGAGGTAGCACTTTTGGCGCGGTCGATATAGATTTTAACGAGTTCAAAGCCTTTTTGTTTACAGTAGGCTTCAATGGCTCGAACCTGAGCGTCAATGGATTCATCCCGTTGGTTGTCACTGGAAAAGCGAGCGTAAGCTACGGCGCGTTGAATGGTCATAAGTATAGTTACCCCTTTCGATGTAGGCGAATGATGATGATGATGAATTTATAAAAGAAGGTGAATCTGAGGGAAAGAGTAGCCTCTCTGTAAAAGGAGAGGCCACAGATAGGTGTAGTTCACAAAAGCGTTAAATCGTTAAAGTGTGTGAATGTGTTCGCGTTCTGAAAAGTCTACCGCTCAGGTATCTTCAGGAACATAACTGTGAGCCTATCGTTTTCGCTTCAAAATGGTATCCAGCATTTCAACGGCAGGTTGGTAGTATGAAATAGTCGTTTCCCGTACCTGATCGGCAGTAATCCAGGAAGAGGCATCGGGATCAGTGCAAAATTGTTTGAGCTTGCGTCTGGAAATACGAGTCGAGTAATGCATTGGCATGAGAACAAAAACTCCTACTTATCTTTTTTTAGATTGGGCGATGATCTCGAATGCCAACTGAGCAGCAGCGACGATCAACGTGAGTATGGCTTGATTCATTACATGAGCCCCCTTTGCTTGAGGCTGACAAACGAGTCATCGCCCAAAATGATATGATCCAGCAGTTCAATACCTAAAATAGCACCGCTTTGTTGAAGCCGCTTGGTCATGTCCAGATCTTCCGTAGAAGGATCTGGCTTGCCAGAAGGATGATTATGACAAGCAATGATGGACGCAGCGTTGGACAGCACCGCTAGTTTAAACGTCTCCCTCGGGTGTAACAAGGACGAGCTGAGTGTACCCAGTGAGACCAACTGTAAGGCCATGGGCTGGTTCTTGGTGTTCAGGGTTAGGACACAAAAGGCCTCCCGGTCACAGTCCCCGATGAACTCTCGGAAAAGGCAAACGGTATCCTCGGGCCTGTGAACCACCCGATCTGCAAAAAGCAAAGATTTCTCTCGAATGGTGTGCAAGTGCAGAACTTGTACACGTTTAGCGGCTTGTTTCATTAATGTTCCTCCTTCAAACAGGCTGTGATGTAGTCTTGTGGTCAGGACTACAAAGATATAATGTCTGTTTGAAAAAAGGGTTGATTCGGTTTTAAACAAAGGTTGTTCCTACTAAGCGTTGGAAGGAAGCCTACTTGTGAAGCGTCTGTGGGCATGTTATAGTTACCAGGCATCAATGAAACCTCCATGATAAAATGTAGTTAATTACTATATCATGGTTATATTAAATGAATGAAACGACGACAAAGACGCCTCTATGCCCCTAAAACAAGAGTTTTTATGTTAATTTGTTTGTTTTTTAGGAAATCTCGCGTGAAAATCACGCCAAGATTCCCGTAGACAAGGATAGAAAAAACCATGAGCCATTAAGGAACATAGGAAAAAATCCCGTTTTCCCGTGGGAATTCGTTTACACCCTGTTTTGCATCATGCTTCGTTTACATCTGCTTCATCTGGATTGAGTCGAATACAATATACGGGTACCGTTGTTGATTCATCGTGAATTTTTCGTTTGCGTGTGTATCGGTCTCCTTCGGTGTCTAGCAAACCTCTGGTTTTCCAATCCTTTAATACCACCTTGGGTTCATCGAAGCCGCCATCCTTCATCCACTGATGAAACACCGATGGAAGAATATAGACGAATCTTTCACCTGACTTTTTATATAATCCACCGAATACTTTACGGTTCTCCAGTACAGCTACATCCATATGACTTCCTTTGCTTCTAATGCGCTTTAGGTCACTGAAGTTAGAACGGTTCATAGCAAATTGTTCGTAGAAGTATTCGAGCGCCTTTGCTCCGAGATCACGGTCATCTTTTACAGCTTTTTCATTTTCTATGAGTAGGTTTTGAATACCCTTCAGATCGAAATCAAGCTGAAGGGCCTCCTTTGCGATTTCTCCCGTGAGCATCAAAATAGCTAGCTTTTTAGCGATGCGTTGGGAAAAATGGCTCTGCTCAGGCATGGCATCTATAATGCGTTGAGTGCATTCCTGCCACATCTTAACCACCTGAGCTCTACCTTTAGCCAATAGAACCGTTGCGAACTTTGGTCCTGCATGTCCATAATTCCGCTGGATGACGTGTTTAATTTGATCGGCGCTCTTTGCATCATGTGTCCATTTGATATGACCAAGCTCTAAAATCCGCATGACAATTCCTATATTATGATTCGCTTTTGAGGTGAGTGCCCGCTCTCCATTGGATACAATAGTTGTACTCCAAGCCCCAGCCTCTTTTAGACGTGATTCTTTATCGAGGCGTCCTTTTTCCTTTCCCCCAGCAAGGTAGTAAGCGATCGTGGAGAAGTCCTGGATATCCGACATGGAAATTTCATCAAGACCAAAAATCAGGCCGAAGTTCCCCACCAAATTTCCAATGATGGCATTTTGAGTAGACATCCAGGTTTGCATCAGTCCGTTCTGGTTCGTTTCAGGATAGCCGAATGTAGAGATGGCCAGTGAGGTTGCTGTTGTTTTACCCTGAGTGCTGAGGCCATAGATATGAAAAATGAGGCTGTCGATCTTGGTTGCGGAACTGATTAGCCCAACCACTGCTGAGGAAAGGCCAATCAGAATTGCTAATTCGAGATTGTGGTTCCCCATCACCCATTTTTCTACAGCCAGTCTCCACTTCTTATAGCTGCCCTTTGGTTGAATGGCTAGCGGACCGTTGTATGTGGAGTTTATCCCAATGGTTTTGTAATGCTTAAAGATCAGTTGGTCACCGTACGTATCCCAGCCTAACTTTTGATGAACCTTGTTTTGAGGCGCATTGATTTCTTCATTTATTAAATGTTTGATGACCTGAGTAGCATTATATTCATATACATCTGCCCCAAGCTTTGCGAGTTCAATGATTTTATTTCTTTGAAAATCAGCACGGCTGATCGTTGTTTCTTTCAGCCGACCATTATATTCAAAAGTTACCGTGAAGGATACTTCTCCTGTATCTATGTTTTCATGCACTGTACGGATCTGAATGGCTTTGCCCACTTTAGACAAGCCCTTCTTTTCACCGCGATCTTCCCAGATGAATCCATCTTTCAGCATAATTTCAGGGTAGAAGATATTATCTTCCTCTAGCGAGTAATCCTGATTTGTATCTGTCATTCTACTTGCTCCTTTCGCTCGCTACTTATCTTTTTGTACATTCATGAAAAATGAACGTGAAAACGGGAAATTTGCTCGAATTCCCTTGCTATGGCAAGGTTGTTGCTATTAAATTTCTTAGTAAATGGCGGTATTTTCCCGTTATGAGGACGGGAAAGTACCTGTGTAAGAAAGCATTGGGTCTGCCTGTTATTAGATACGTCGTTTGCGTCTAGACTCAGGTTGCATCCAGATTTTGTGTGGTTCATCAGTGTCAGATTCAGTATCTTCATATGCATCATCCCAAGATTCCAGATCCAACTCTTCAGTATCCAGCACTTCATCATCATCCAGTTCATCGCTTTCTTCGATCTCATCCGTGTCTTCATCTTTCAGATGACGTTCGAGTTCCTCGATATCCTGTTGATTTAATTTGTTGACCTTTTTGACATTCGTATAAATTTGCTCATTGGCAACTGTGATCTTAACGAATTTTCCAATAATCTCTTCAAGGTCTACATTGATTGATCTGCGCCCTAGCGTTACATTAATCAAAATGTCGAGGGGATCGCGCTTTTTAGGATTAGATACATAACGGTTTCGAATAACTTCACCTGTCAACAGCGTAAACGATACGTAACAGGCTTTGTCGTTAGAAAGATCAGCTTCAACATCTGTGATTTCTGCAGTATACTCACCATCAGGAACAACCTGAAGTTCTGCCTTTTTCCCCTCACGATTGATCATAAAACTCATTGGTATCGACTCCCTTATTTATGATAGGTGGGTAGGAAAGAACCTTTAGGGGTTCTTTCCATCCATTAAAAGATAGGTGCTGTGTTCGTTCCTTGATTAACGCTCTGTCTCGGTCAGGATGAAGGAAAGGCTTCGCAACTCCAAATCATGATTGTTAAAAAAGTGCATGAAAGGCGGGCAGAGCAGTTCACGAATATTGATAATAATATGGGCTATGGTTTCTGCATAAGGCCCTTCAGGAGACATGCAGAGCAAGGTTAGGCAGCCATCCTGTTCCGAGCATTCCAGTACCTCAAACTTCTGGTTGACCAAATTTATAATTGCTGTTGCTGTCGTGTCTGAAGGAATAGCCAATTCAGCACGGGCGAATGGCATAAACAATGCCGTGGAATCAGATGGAGTAAATGGTTCAGACAACTCGACATCAAATTCAAGTGGTTGCTCTAACTGTTTCCTAACTTGAGACTTAAGCCACTCCATTTTACCCTCCAGAATGTAGTCCAAGATCGTTTTCTCCACTTCTGGAACCGAAGGCACTGGATGTGTTAACCCCGTAATCTCCATAAACTTTTTGGGTAAGAAATAACGCTCATAGAAGAATTCCTCCCACTCTGTACCATCCGTAATGCTAGAGAAGTGTACTTCGCTAACCATAAGACCGAGCTCTTTATCAAAGAAGTGGACAATGTTTTGCTTGATTTCTTCTTTTTGTTTACCCTCTAGTTCCATCAAATTAATGGGTATTGGGGGGGACCAAAGAAGATTCAGGCCTGATTCACAGTCAGCGGTAATAAGGTGATTTCCGAAGAGCAGTGTTTCAAGTCGATTACGAGCCTCCGCAATCAATAGGGGGTCCTCAACGGAAGGGAAAGCTTGATGATCCATTCCGTTAATTACTAATAGGATATTGTCCAGATACTTGCCTTGAATAAAGTGGTCGTACTCAGAGGCCAGTGACTTGTTCATTCTGAAGTTAGATTGTACTCTTGCTGCTTGCAACTCATGTAAAGACCAAGATTGATCTTGTCCAAGACTAGAGTTTACGAATACTGGCCAGAGATCATTGTTTTTCAAAAACTGAATTGCTAGAGAATTTGTTGTCATGGTTTCAGCCTCCAATGTGAAAAACAGTGTGGATGTAAACTAATCTGTGTGTCGGTCATTACTGGCTTCGACTGCCCGAAATTTACTCGACAAAAGCGTTTCTTTTTCGGCGCTATTAAGTTTTCAAAAGAGCTAATTACACTTTAAGTTTTCTGCAATTAATCATCACGGAAAGAAATAAAATGAAAATTTTCTGAGTTAATATGAGGACAGATAACTAACCATGAGTAGGAATAAAAATATTACTTTTATATGAGGATATGCGCTATAAAAAGGGAGGAGCCACACACCTTAAAATGTATTAATTACCAACACAAAAAGGATGTGATGACACATCCTTTTTGTGAGAGAAGTGATACTTCTATTAAGATTAAACTGATTCATCTAACATTTTCGCGATTGCCTGTTCAACTAAGTTAAGTCCTCCATAATTAGATTCTATATCTGATTTTTTTTGGGTTAGTTTTTTTTCAAGTAATCTCACTACTTTCAGAGCTACTTCGTTATCATCAGGTATTGAAAAGGTTCCATCTTCATCAACTTCTTCGAGTTCTTCTATGGCTTCATTTTTAAGTTCATCAGTGAATCTTACGAAAAGATCGCGTGCCACTTTTTTTGTAGCTGATAAAATTTGTTTTTCAATATCCAGTCTATCTTTTGAAGGCATTTGTTCAAGTAAAAAGAGGATGCAGTCTCGTAGTTCATCGAATTGGTCATGAACATCTTTGAATTCTAATGCTAATTTGTATTCTTCTGTGTTTTGGATTTTCCCTTTTAGTGAAGAGATAGTAAAAGTATCAATTTCTCTAATTAGATCGTCTCTATGTGACTTAATATCAGATTCGTTACTATTACTGTAAGATCTTTTTTTTGTGACATATGGATCATTATGTATGTTTTTTATAATGGCTCCAAATAAGGCTTCTTGCTCTTCAGTTAATACATACTCCTTAATTTTCTTCTCATTTACTCTCTGAAAGTCTCTTGTATTCAGATTAAAATTTTCACAAATTTGTTTGATGTAATTTATTACTGTTTTTTCAGTTACATAGTATTTTTTAGCCAAATCTTTGCTTGTATAGAGCTTCATGATAGTACCCCTTTACTGTTTTTATTTTTTCTAACTACTAAGATATTAGGATAAACTAATTTTACTCTGAAATATAGTATTATGTCTTTCTATGATCCTACGTGCCGCACGCTGAGCGTCTCAGCGTCATACAAGATTATAATATACATTTATTTATAATTTTGTGTCGTGGAAGTGTGGGATTTTTTTGATCAGAACCATGAATTGAAAAAAAAGAAGAGCCTTCGGAGTAATTACCGATAGCTCTTCGTATTTGATTAATAGAACACATTGGACGGATGAGGTCTCAACTCATACATATATTCAAGAGCGCGACAGTCTCCGAGGGAAATATAGCATACATTCATTGTGTTCTTTCTAGACTTACTCCATAAATGTTGCTGATTTCCGTGTGGTAGGTAAGGTATTATCTTCTCCAGCAACAACCTCAAAGTTCACGAGGCTACTTTTGTCGCCTTGTCCTTTGGTCTGAATGGTGTGTACGCCTGGCGAAAGATAGAGCTCAGCCGAATTGGTTTGATTATTTTTCACCTTCATCACTTGCTCATCATCAATGTAGACCGTAACCTTACCAATTCCATTTAAGAGCCGCCTGTACGTTCCACGTTTATTACAACAAGTTCTTGATTTTTATCTGTTGTGTTTGAAGCATTGTTGTTGCAACTTGTGAGCAATGATAGCCCAAGTATGAGTAAAATGAGAACACTGAAATCTTTCCCAAGACGTTTTATAGTTAAATCCTTCCAAAATAATTAGCTTCGACACAAAGGATATTATTACGCCTTCACAAATAAACCATTAGTATACTTGTATTCCTCGTACAGTCCCTGCGAACCGTATGGAAGTAGGAACTGGTTGCCAGACATTAAAATATCCGATTGTCCTATGCCACTCCACAGCAGTTCTAAAGGGTTAGTTCCCTGCTCCGAAGCCATGAAATTATAGGTGAGTATCCACACGTACATGTCGGCTTGTCCATCACTCGCAACCAAAACAATTTCAGGCGTTCCATCTTGAGTAAAATCATGTTCTTTAACAGCAAGCGAGTAATCAGGCAACAGGTCCCCAAATTCATCAAAGGGACTACTGCCTTCTATGGAAGGCAAGGATATGTTCCAGCCCTGCCCCAAAGCATGATCGACAACTTGTGCTTTCACGCCATTGGGATGATCCAAACCCAGCACAATGTCCATGTTATCCCCATCTAAACGAACAGGATAGGTGAGATCAGCAGCAGGAGGAGTCCAGTGGTTGAAGTCTTTTAAGCTCACTGTTGGGGCGGCACCTCCTGCTGGAGATGGAGTCTGTACTTCCTTCACAGGTGTTGTAGCTACCCACACAGGAGGAGCGGGTTCCTGTTCAGATGATTTGGCTTCGACATTGGTTTGAGCCGGGGGTTCTGACTGAGGGGACGTTGATGTGGAAGAAGTAGAGGCGCTTTCCTGCCAAGCCCCTTTATCCGAGGATGGGTTGCTTCCGTCCAGTTTGGAAGTGACCTCTACTAAAAAGTAAGTCCAGTCCGACAGATCTTGTCCATTTCCGTCAATAGCGTAAGCAACGGGGGTAAATTGATTTTCAGCAAACACTTGAAACACGGTTTGAATGTTGATGCTCACGCCTTGATCGGTGTAGGTGGCTTGGTACATAACGTATTTGTTCACATCTTCTTCGTTGCCGCCCTTGTTGACTTGTTTCCAGACCACATTGCTAAAATACTTGTCATTGCTTAGGGCTTCGTCCATCGTATGATGGGTGCCGCCTGGAACCGCAGCATTTTTAACCCAGGTGACGTATGGGTTATCAAAGCCTCCGCGTGAAGCAATGGCAAACAGTAAAATGAGGATTGCGATAATCCCAGCGCTTACTATGCTGAATATCTTTTTAGGCTTGTTGCTTAGCACTTGGGGAACGATGGAATCTTGTCCCGATTCTGTGTTGTCGGAATGCTTTATTTGATTAATTGTATCTGCTAAAAATTGAACGAATGAGTTTGCATCACCTTTAGAGCCAGTCATGATGTTCAGGTTATTTCCTGAACGTTGTCCGATTTGAATGTTGATGTTAAAGGTGCGCCACAGAAAAAGAGCAGTCAAGAGTAAGGGTAAAAAGTTCATGGTTATCAGAGTGACGAATACAAACAAAATAGCAAACACCAGGTCAAACCAATTAATTTTGGAGCCCACAGCCATGGAATTGATGTTGGTGAGCGAAATGTCCTGAGTCGATGGTTGTAAGGGGAAAGCGCCTAAGATGAAGTTTTGTCTAGTTAGCAACAGTTTTTCGCCCTCGAATGTAACGGTTGTTTTCTTTTTTAAGTACGTAAGATAACTGAAACCCCCGTTCCATTCAAAAGTAAAATTCTTTGGGGTAGGTGGAGCTTGTTCTGCCTTGGTTAGCATGTGCGGTGCACCTTTCTATATTGATTTAACGTAGCTAATGAAAATAAATATAAGCTTTGAGATTTGTATTATTATGAATTAGTCCAGCTTAGTTATTCGTTGTTTTGTGCAAAAGGCCAGCTTCGGGCTGGCCTTGTTTCCTATCTTTGAAAGAAACTTACCAGTGCTACATCCACATATTCCTAAAAATCCATTTTCTAATGACTACAGCGAGTATTGCACCGAATACGATGCCTGAAATGATGCTCGTATCCGTAGAAATAGATCCAATCAGTCCAAGGACTGCTCCCCCAATAGCCCAATTCATTAACATTCAATTCAACCCTTTCAGTATGAAATAGAAGACGATTTTGGCGACTTTCCACCTATGCAGGATACTGATGATATACAATTTGGCCTGCTACTCAAGTACTATAAGTAAGATAAATCCATTATAAAGTACTTATAATACCTTAAACAAGATATTTTTATAGTTTAGTAGTATTACTTAACCTTATTCATTTTAACTACCCTTACTTTATAAGGGGTGCATAGGATGTCTGATTTGTTAAAATTGGTCGGAGCAAGGATCAGGAATTTACGCAAGCAGCGAGGACTTTCTCAAGCAAAGCTTGCAGAACTGTCCGAATTACAGGACTCCTATATTGGCGGCATTGAACGAGGAGAGCGAAACATATCGCTGAAATCAATTGATAAAATTACTTCTGCACTTGAAGTTGAACCTGTCGAAATTTTTAGATTCGGCTCATTAGATGGAATTGAAGGAAATACAGAGAAGCATCATGTTGTAGAAATGCACCGTTCTTTACTCATGGAAAGAAGTTTTGAGGAGGTTGCAATGATTCAAAGAGTTGTGCGCGACATGCTTCACACATTTGATAAAGAAAAGAATAAATAATGTAGTTTTCAATGTAATTTTACGATGATTAGATCAAAGATCATGCTCCTTAATATATTTCTTATTAACAGTAATTTTTGTTCCTTGAAAATGAGTGTAAAACTTCATGTCACGAGTCGATTGGTTGGCTTGTACTGTAAAAGCCTGTTGGAGCGAAGAATCGTCCGTAATGAAGTAATCCCGTCCTTTCTGCTTACCAAACAAGGAAATGAGAGCATATTTAAAGCTTGCGGGATTACAAATGCCTCCAGTACCCAAAGGGAGCAGCTCAACGACCTGTCCTATGGTAAGTTTTTGCCCCACATCAGGCTGTTTATCCAGTAAGGAGAGCAGGCAAGCAAATAGAACATCTGCATTGGAGCGCAAAGTGATTTTCTCCAAGTCGTAGTGTTCTGTTTTAGCGTCATTCCATGAGAATTGCCAGATGTGAGGCTCACTAGTCATGTAGCTGCTATCTACATTTTTGTAAGCATGACGGTTGCCGTAGGCTTTTAGAAAACGGTCGAGCTGAATACGGTTGTGATCACCAAAGGAAAGCTTGGGTAAGATGGCGCGGAAAAAGCTAGTGTAATTTTCGAGGTCAAGTAAGGAGCGAGATAAGTTGCTTCCTCTGTCCTGATGCTGGATGGTTTGAAGCAGCTCGTGCATGGCTTGAATGCGGTGGGGGTCTGTGATTTCATATTCATCGGGGCGCATGAGGTTTAACAGGAAGGAAACTGCCTGGAATCCGTTTGTCCAGTCGGTCAACTGTCCCTCCCAAAATTGTAGGATGTCTTCGGGTGCTGGGGGCATCTTTTCTGTAAATTCCGGCCACAGCTTGATGATGTTTCTAACCACACTACTTTGTGCAGAGGGAAGGTCTTTCCGCTGCCAGCCCCCGAATGTCCAACCAAGTATTTGCTTTAACATCGTCGGTGTCACATTAGCTGGGTCACATAAAAGACGTTTCCATTCTTCCAAAGGATACACGGGATATCTGGCGAAAGGAAAGTGAGATAGATGCGTGTCCATCTGGTCTTGAATGAGAGCAACGAGGGCGCGTTTTTCTTTTTCCGTGAAGGTTAACGTTGACATGGTTTTCGCTCCATTTCTAAATAAGAATAGCGACAGTATGGACATTCACATGCCCGCACCGTCGCTTTTTTGAATTGGAAAGATTCATTTACAGAGTAAAAGGATCATCTTCTTTTGCACTCTGCATGAACAGAATGCGTTGCTCCGGTGTAAGGAAAGGGTCTTCTAGCGCGATGTAATAAGGATCGGCTAACTCATTCACCCAACGCAAGGCATCTGCAATTTCGCCGCCATGAAATACAGGGCTGTCTGACAATACTTCATCCTCTTTTACAATACTTACAATTCCAGTATCCTGGTCTATCGTCACAAACAAGTTCGTACCATCCACGTATCTGTTTGTTCCACACTGATCGGTTGTTCTGATGATCACACGTACAAAAAAGGCCTGTTCGGAATGGAGCGCTTCATGCTCTTCCAAACAGGCGGGTAGGAACTGTTTTTGATTGTGGGTGAACGGCCTAATCGCTAGCGCCATGATCCAAGTGTTTCCGTACGATTCAGGATTATTTACAAAGTCCCCGTTGTATTCAATGACCTCTTTTAGTTTATTTAGTACATTGTCCTCATTTGCCTTTAAACTTCTGCTAGTTCCTTCAGCCATTGTTCGGCCTCCTTGCGAATGGTGTTGAATATATAACAAAAAGAGTCGCTGCATATAATTAGCAGCGACTCTTCGGGCCACGTTTAGCAGCCTGCGTCTTTATTGATCTGACTTTTCTTGAATAACAATTTTGAGATCCAATGCATCAAGAATTCTAAGGAGAGTCTCAATATTATAATTTTCTCCACTTGTAACACGCACAATTTGAGGGTGTTTCATCCCAACGGTATCAGCTAATTTCCGGACACTGAGATTACGATTCCCCAGTTGTTTTTTAATTGCATTAATAATCTCTAATTTTGGTACAGAAATTGCGTAATATTCATCGGGAACATTCAGGTCTTGGAGATCGTAGACAATGGTGTCATTCGTCATGGGTGTAATCTCTCCTTTCTGAAATCCGAATCCCAAAACGCTAATGAGTACTAACAGCTGCTAAAAATATATTTTGGATATCAGCAATTAGTTACTTTTTAAAAAAGGTAATCACTCTCCTTTCTTCTTTTTATTACTTTCTTTGTTTGAAAAATAAAGACCATTAGTTTGTTCTGTTCTGGTTCTTTATCGAGAAATAGGGCTAGTATTCCCGAAGAGAAGGCTACCAGCCTTCTCTTGCGGTGATACGCTCAGCAGTAATAATGTCTCGTTTTCTAATTTTTTCATCTTTTTTTATGAAAAAATGAATAATTGCATACTCTGACCCGGAGAGATGTTTAAATAAAAAACGCCATTCTGTCTTTGATTGCCCTTTAACCTTCAACTCCCAAAATCCAGAACGCTTGGTATTTTGAATTTTCTTACCAAGATAGTTCTTATCTGTTCCGTGAGCATCAAGTAAAGCCAATGCCTCAAGAATTTTCCGTCGTGCGTCTGGGCAGACATTTTGGTTTGCTATCCCGTTGAGAAATGCTTCTTCTGAGAAGACGAGGTTTTTATACTGCTGGATTCGATGGATACTCATCGACACCAGCTCCCCACTTATATTCGATTTTATAAAAGAACACAGAAGGCAGAACCTTCATACAATAGATGGTAACATATTTGTTACCAAGCGTCAATTATTCTTTGAAATTTTTTTGTTGGCATCAGAAGGGAGACTTTTTGAAATGCAGCGCACTATAGGTTCTTTTAGAAGTGGGGATTCACTATTGAAGTTTTAGAAAGATAGGAGGGAATATCCAGATTTTTTATGAAATTCAAGATTATTTTTTAACATTCTGTAGTATTTCCTTTAGGTTAAAAAATATGTGTCCTCATTTGCCTTTAGACTTCTGCTTGTTCTTTTAGCCATTGTTCGGCCTCCTTGTGGTGAATCCCGACTTGTGTAAACAGGGTAATGATGTAGTCATTGGTGTTCATGACAGCGATTTTGTAAATTTGGATGCTGCCTAGGTCGAACAGCTCGACGTATTCAGGGTAACTACCGAAAAGTCCGTCGTCTTCTCGTCTAAAACCTACGAGGCTAAGATCGTGTAGGTTATCCCCTGCTTCTAGTATGAAGATAGGGCCGGAAGGCTGGAGGGAAAAATACGGATCATCTTGGTCATGGAATAAGTTGCGAAGCTGAGTGAAGTATTCTTGGATGTGTTTTAAAAAAGAGGGGGAAAGCGAAGAGTATTGCAGTGAGTCGATGTCTTGCTGGGTCTGTATGATGCGCACAACGTAACCTCCTAAAAGAAAATAAGGCTTCACTGATAACAGGAGCCTTTCAAAGTAATAATATCTATTTTCATTTAAGGCCAAGACGGTTTTAGGGTACTTCATATATTCATTCGTTCGCTATGTTAATTCAAAATAACAGAATGGATGGGGCTTTATGTAAACAAAAGCTTTATTCTATCCGATACATACATAAGAATGGTTTGCTGTTAAAAATAACCTCTTAAACTCAGAATCTGAATGGTGTGATAGCTACGAACACATGTAAACACAAGGTAGCTGGCGAACGCGCCTTGTGCCGCTGGAAAGGAGATAAGGAAAAGCATTGGACGTACTGCAAAACGGAATAGGATATGAAAGTCTACGCTTATACGGTCCCTTTCAACCTCAGCATATGGAACAATTGCGAATTACCAGGGCCGTTAACGATCATGCATACCTGTATGTGAGCGGCATGCTGTCGGAAGAACAGGGAGCCGCGTGTGTTGGACAGGACATGGAGCAGGAACCGATTGTCATACGTCAGTTGGATGAGCAAGGACAGTCGATCAGAAGATTGTTTCACGGGCTGGTTACACGCATGTCCGTACACTGCATAAGGGGAGTATATACCTTTGAACTGGAGGCGGCCTCGCATTCCTACCAAATGGATATCAAGACGAAAAGGCGCTCTTATCAGGACATACATCGTACCTATGATGATCTGGTCACTACAATGATTCGGAAGTACATGTATGGAGATGCGATTGATACGGTAACCAACTATGCCGAGTTAGGTGCTTTTGTTTTACAATATGAAGAAACCGACTGGGCCTTTTTAAAGCGCCTTGTCTCTCGCTTTGGTTCGGTACTTGTGCCGGAGATCACGGCTGCATCACCTAAGGTTTTCTTTGGAATGCCAGAAGGCAAGCAGTACAAGGTTGAGCGAGATGTATTTTACAGGGTACGAAAAACGTTTCATGAGTTAGATACAGGAAAACCAGGGGAACGTGCTGGCGCGTATGTCACCTATACGATTGAAAATCTGCAATACTATGCGCTGGGTGACTTGATTACGTTACCCGTCGGACAAGGCAAAGAGCTAGTTGTTGTTCGGGCAGTGACAGAGTTAAGGGGCGGTTTACTCCAAACTCGTTATGATCTCCAAGCCGAACGGGATATTCACTATACTCGGTATGAAAATGATCAAGCTATCGGGATTTCGCTCACGGGAATGGTGCTGAAGGCACAACAGGATTTCGTACAACTTCAACTGGAAATAGATCCGAAGCAAGACCCAGCTAAAGCTTGTTGGTTTCCCGTAGCCACCCGTTATGTCGCGGAAGAACATAGCGGCTGGTACGACATGCCTGAAGTTGGGGAACAGGTGGAATTGTATCTGCCTACACACTGTGAACAGGAAGCCTATGTGACCGATTCCTTGCGACAACATCGCCACGCCAATGGACAGCCAGATGTGAAGGTATGGAAACACGTACAAGGTAGCGGCGTAGAAATGTCTGAGCAGGAGATGACCCTGTCCACTTCCGATGGGTTTTCGATTACACTACATGAGGATACGGGTATCACCATTAACAGTCTGGGAAATATACAGATTCAGGGCGGTCATGTAAAGCTGGATGCAGGTCAGGAACTATCACTTGAAGCTGGAACCGCACTATACTTAAAAGGTGGAGCCAGCAGTATGGTACTGGATGGTGAGACGGATACCCAAGCCCCAGTGATTTATCAGGAGGGTACGGTGAAGGCTCCTGTTTTCGTAGCTGACCTCCCTCCTGTACCCGAGCCGCCGTTGATGAATATTAAGGCGTATGAGGCAGCGCAATCGGCAGCAGCTAACGCTTCTTCCAGAAGTACAACTTCTACTCCTACGGCAAAGGTTACAAGTCCAGCGGCGCTTCAACAGGCCAACGCATTGCTGGGTACAGTATCCAAGCTATTAGGCTCCATTCCAGCAGTCGGAAATGTGGCCAGTGTGATGTTGAATACATCGGGCGGAATAGCAGGCAAGGTAGCAGCAACAGTTTTACAAGCAACCGCAGCGGTTCCTGTTCGGAGCAAAGGAACGCCTACCTTGGGAGCATCTAAGGAAACGGGTGTACATCCGTTAAAACATTTGGCAGGACTGGCGCTTCAAGGATTGATTAGTCAGTATGAGCATGAGCAAGCGAAACAAGCCTATTATAGCAAGTGGATTTTAGGTAAAGTATATACGAGTGCGCGTCATGTGGCACATTCCGGTGGTCCCCTAGAGTTCGTTCAAAACTTGCTGAAAGAGTCTAATGCCATGGTTCATGCGTATCAACAGATTCCGGTAGATCTTAGACAACGCTGGAGGGCGAACTATGACAGTTACATGGCACAACAAGCAAAGCCAACGCAAGAAGAGAAATCTCAGTCTTGGTGGGAACGAGCATTAGAGAAGCAAGGTGAAGCTGAATTACTGAACGCACAACTACAGTTAGAAGGAGCCCGGATTAGCAGTGAAATGGCATGGGATGCTACACAAGGAGCATACCAAGCTGGTTTAAGAAGTGTATCACATGGTAAACATCATATTGACTACAGCCCAAAACATCCGATTGCAGGTAAAACAGGTGAAGTGATAGGAGATGTTTTCAGCACTGTAGCTGGAGTTGGAGAGATGATGATTGGTACGGGGGGAGAGGTTGGTGGTTTTCTCCTTGATGGATCGGTCGTATTGTCTCCGGCTGGTGTGTTGGTGAACGTTGCATCTGCTGGTTTTATATATCATGGAGGTGTGATGTCCTATCATGGGGCGTCAAATGCAGGAGGAGATTCTGCTGAACTCTGGAAAATGATTAAAGAAAAAAACAAGCAGGGCTCGACCCCTCCTAAGCCCACTGATACCAAGTCGAGTAAGGGCTCGCCAACACCACAGAAACCAAAAAAGAGTGTTCCTGAAAATAAAGGAAACAAGGATGCAGAACCAGGCCCTTATTCTAATCTTGTAGATTCGAAACATGTGGGGCCAGGTAAAAACTTCACACCTGCCCAAAAGAAAAAAATTATAGAGGAAAATAGAAAACAAAACGGAGGCGTGGTAAAATCTGATCAATCTGGTCAAATAGCTACTAAGCCACAAAAAAGCCAAAAAGGTGTTACTCCCGATCAGAATGAATGGCAAATTGATCATATTTACCCCAAAGATAAAGGTGGAAGTAACAGTTATAGTAATGCCCAGGTACTAACACGTAAAGAAAACAGAGATAAATCAAATATTTTGCCTTCAGATTCATCGAAAGCCAATAAAGCGAATCCACCTTCTAAACCTAAAAAAGGGAGACCATAATGAAGCCTATAATGATAACTAAAGGATGGAATAAACACGATCTTTGGAAGGGATGTATACTTTCATCTATTGCGCACGCAATTATGGTGGCCCATTACCCTGAACTGTCCTATGAACATTCTTGGGATGGAATGAACTACAGTGTTATCGACGGAGCAGGTGGGAGAGCAACAATTACATTCAGTGAAAAGTATTGTGTTGCAGCATTCCGAAATGACAATGTTTCTCGTTCAGATGTTAAAGCTGCTATTGATTTTTTTGAAGGAGCACCCAATGAAGTCTTGGAGCTAGCGAGAAACGAAACTTTGGAGTATCTGCTGGAAGAAGGGGAAGATGGTGTGCCCATACCCTCTATTACTACAGCTTTTTGGGGGGATCAGGATAACATAATCTCTATAGATAACGTAGTAAGAATCGTTTTAAATGGTGGCTATCTTTTAGAAAGCCAGTTAATGGAATATGATTCAGCGGTTGAATCTTGGCGAGATTATTATGAGATGA
Source organism: Paenibacillus maysiensis (assembly GCF_000520815.1). GTDB lineage: Bacteria > Bacillota > Bacilli > Paenibacillales > Paenibacillaceae > Paenibacillus > Paenibacillus maysiensis. Next base: position 38,155 of record NZ_ASRY01000315.1, read on the forward strand.
CGGATGAACAAGTTGATCTTCTTAAATCAATATACACGAGAAAAATTAAAGATTTAAGTAATGACATAATATTAACCAAGGAAGAAATTGAAGCAATTGGAACGAGTGATCCTGAGGGATTGAATGAAAGCGAGACTTCCTTTGGGGAAATTGGAATACGTTGGGGCAATTAACGCTGGTAGTCAGATGTTATTGTCTTGCTTTATCTGAGTGATAGCGACGATACTGATTTTGGCGAAGTTTGACGCTTTCATCGGTATCGTTGCTAAATGTTATTGATAGATATTGAATAGGTACATATAATTGACAGTATTAAAAAGGAAGGGATTGGACTAGCATGGCTAAAAATACTGGCAATGACTACAGAAAAGGAGCTGTAAGAGATAGATCTCAAACTTACAATCCTAAAAATGACACGTGGGTTAAAAGGGATGCAAGTAATGGAAGATTCTTAGAAGCTAAAACGTCTGATAACACTCCTTTTAAGGGAGTTAGGAAGGAAAAGTAACTTTTTGATAGAGGGTTAGTAATTTTAATATGTGTGGAGAACAGAGAGTAGTTTGTCTGTTTTCATTGTAAGCGAAACCAATTTAACTGATTGGTACACTGATTCAAATAAAGGCGGCGGTTGAAACAGAAGTCATTCTGTCTTGACCGCTGCTTTTTTTAGCTGATCCAATTTGGGTTTTGTCTATGTGATTTTAGAGTTGAGCCTATTTATATTCATTCAATTTTGAATTTATTATCTTTTTTTGAAAAAACAAATATACCGACATAAAACGACAAATTTTTCATTGGATAAATGGTATTATTACTTTTGTACCTCCCTTCATACTAATGAGTAATACTAAAGTAGGTATAATTTGTCAATTAACTCTATAAATAACTTGGTATGCTTCGCTTTTAAAGTACGGGTATGAAGTAACGAAAATACCAGAAAGTCTAAATTGTCCTGATAGAATTTGGGTATTAATTCCTTAATGAGGATGTAAAACTATTTAGACAGGCTTTGCAACTTAAGTATTTATCTGGTGATGATGCATTTTCAGAAGTAGAAAGCCCTGTTGATTTGGATTTTGAATGTGTTGCATATGTGCAGAAAAACAAATCTAGAGCGCCTAAATAGATTTCGTTTATAGATGGGCATTTTGATGTGAACTCTTTGGGCTTAATGAATGCTTCTAACTCTTTTATATTGTTATTGCGAGTTAGAAATCGAATTTTTGGAGTTCCATTTGGCTATGGCTATAGTGTTCTTGATCGATCAAAAATAGAACCTAGTTTTGGATTAAAGGTAACCCTGAATGTCATAGACCCACAGCGTATCGAAACTTTGGACACTAGAAATATTGATTTAGTTACCAAGCAGAGGAGAACACATGTAACCGTAGGGAGCACAGTATCTGAATTGGGATTAAATCAAAATATAGATTGGGTAAGGTTTGTAAGCGGCAAACCTGTATCTAAAGATTTTGCAACTAAGTTGTCGGGTTCTGATCCATTGTCCATAACAACTGATGTATATTTGGGGGATTTAGGTAGTCTAAGTAAGGACTTATTGCAAAAAATACACTTAGATGAATATAAAAAGCAATTTAAATTGAGAAGCCGGAGCGATTGATCTGAACGGCACTCCATTGGGGGTCGGCTAGGTCATAGTAGAGATTATCTTGGAGAGCGGTGATGTCTTGTTGGGTTTGTATGAGACGCATAAAGACCTCCTAAGATATATTGTTATAGTATCAATTCAATATTAGGTAATGTAATATAGAATTAGCACTATGAATGCAATCAATACTGTTCCAATTGCAAAATGACTTTTTTTGAAATATCTAACAATTGAGCTGTTTGATGTAGTTAGCTTTAAAAATAATAGTACTACTAATTTAATTACATATGAGTTGAAAAAGGAGGATTATATACTTAATTAAGTATATATAAATTGTATGAAAACTATTGTGCAGGTATTTACTGATGGAGAAAACCAACCTATAGGGCTAACTGAAATCATTGACAGCTGGCTAGAAAATTGGAATGCAAACTACTTGGACATTGGAGAAATAGAATTTGAACCAGGAAGAAATTTGAAAGAATCTAGTGTAGCAAATTCAATACCTGCTCTCCTTAAAAGGATTTCAACTATTCGAAATCCAGATATTTTCTTTGTAGCTAAGCAAACTCAAGACTTGTTAGGTGGAGTGGAAGTGACTGTCCACTCGCCCGACGGGTCTAACGCTGATAAAAGATATCCTTTACTTTGGGCATCAGGACAGTATGGAGTAAATAGCTTTGTCGTTTGTCCTTATCAGAAAACCAGACCTACTGGAGCACAAAATAGATTGCCTAATCGTCACTCAAAAAGGAATATAGAATTTTTGAGCGATTGGGATGTAAATAACCCGGCAAGTTTTATTAGGCAAATTATTCCCATCATTGATTTGCAAAACGGTTCTCTTGATGCACTTCCTACAAAAGTGCAGTTATCAATATTATCTTGGAAGGATATAGGGCAATTTTTCTCCCATACTCTTGCTCGTAAAATTATAGGAGAGAATCAAAAAGTAATAAATCATTTGGAAGAATTTCGCGCTAAATTAAAATTGTTAGCTGACGCGTGTTTAGCTTCAGCAGAATACTCTAATCAAAGTTCCTTGCTGAAATTAGAAAATAAATGGATTCAAATTTATAATTCTAGGCCTGATAGTGGACATTGGGAACGTGGTGAGGGTCAGTTTGATTCCATTGATGGAAGAGTTATGTTCACATTGGATGAAATTGAAAAGTTGCCTCCGATCGGAAAACCTGAAAAATTCGAGCTTTGGCTACCTCAAATGGTTTCTAATCATGCTTGGCTATTAGAACAAAGAAGTAGAGGTTATGGAAGCAAGCGATTAAGAAATATCGTCATAGAACTAAACGGAAAATGCAAGATAAAATATGCTGATGATCTGACTTCAGAAGATTGGGATCTTTTGAAAGCAAACAAAGGCTTACTTTTAGAAAGGTTGGATTGGAAACCTGATTTTTATAAGGTTTCTGAAATGGTTAATCTACTCGAAAGAAATGGAGTGGCCAAAAAGGGACTTAAGTCAACGAATCGAATAATTATAGAACAAATTATAGAACAACTTCATAGAGAGGATTTATATTTTAGTAGTCACAGAGCATATAAGATAGGTTGGGAAAGTGAATTTGCTGCGCGATTGAAAGAACTTCCAGCGAATTCAACATTATTAGTTCCTAGAATTCCTGAAGCACTATTACCGAAGGTTCATGGGGTCGAAGTGATTGCTGCTGAAAATTGCACTAAACTTCATTTACTAACTCTAAGACAACTGCATCGGAGAGGATGAAACGATGGCAGGACAAGGAGAGGTTACGAGAACAATAGCAGAAAAGCTAACATTAAACGGTTGGACTGTTTTATTTGTTTGTATTCCCAATACAGCCCATGTTAATGTTTTTCCTATAAGATCTTTGGCCGGGGGTTCCAGACAACGATACCCTGATATTTTAGCTTATAAAGGAGAAGTAACACGTTTAATTGAAGTAGAGATGAAATTGAACGAGTATGTGTATGATGATATTCAAGAAAGATTTTTTGATTTTGTAGGGGCATTAAAAAATTTCGAGTATTGGCAAACGTGGAAACTTCATATTGAGTCTCAAGTCAATAATGTTCTTCCGATTAATTTTTTCCCACAATGCGAATTGATCATATGTGGAAAAATTAATAAAACAAATAAATGGTTATCGGAAAAATTAGAGAAGGAGCATAGTATCAAGGTTTCAGAATTTAAGAATTTCATAGCATAAATAAAAGGGGCGAAAGCCCCTTTTATTTATGCTAATTTCTTTTTCTTCTTAAATGCATACTAATTCGCCCGATTACTGATTCAGCTTTTAAGCGAGCTTCTATGTCATCTAAGCTACATAAAGAGGCAACTCTCAAGTAGGTTAGAAAATCTTTTAAATCGCTATCAGACAAAGTTTGAATTTCGTTCTCAATAGTTTTATCAATATCCTCTTGGTGAAATTTAATCAATTTTCTGATAGAGTCTAATGTTTCATTGCTAACAGGAAAATCCATCCAACTAAATCCTTTCAAAGTTTTTAATCCAGTGGGAAATGTCGAGATAATATCTTCAAGATAGATATAGTTATTATTCTCTTTTTTTAATTCTTTGATGATAGTATTCATTTCGGATTTAGCTATAATATTTGGAAGTTCTTTAAGAAGCATTGATACTGTGAGTTCTTCTTGGTCATTTGAAAGAACTTTATATTTACCTAAAAGAGAGCAAGCAGGAATGATTAAAGACATTTCTAAATCAGCTCCAAATATTTTTGCGTTTAAATATTTGAGAATATGACTTTCCAGAAAGTCTTCTAATAATTCATAAAATTCTTCAATTATAATTGTTTTCTTTTCAAATGTTTTTTTTGGAATACAAACTAATACACAAGATGACGATAACGCAGCTACTTTTCCATGTTGAAATTTTGACTTCCTTTCCATATGAATTGGCCAAGAGGCTACCAGCTCAAATCCTGCATTTAAAACTGACTCAATTAAAGCACTCCACGCTTCTATCTTTTTATGTCCATACATTAGTACAAGAGCCCCATCTTTTTTTAAGGTTTTTGCCGCAACACTGAGGGCTCCTTCCATTTTAGATCTAAAATGAGAATCATCCTTCGCGTTAGTAGCCAATTTATGTGCCCTATCAACGATTGCTTCTTCTCCTTTTGGTGACAACGAGGATAGGAAACCAAAGTTTTCAGAATCACCCAAAAATTCCCTCATCCAAACATAGAAGACATCTGATAGATAACTATATGCTATAGAGTCATAGTAAGGAGGGTCTATGGCTACTAAATCAACAGAACCACTGGGAAGAGAACATTTAGCAGCATCGCTAATCTGTACAACACCTGATTTAGGCAACTTGTTAAGCTCTATTACTACTTTCATGATCCAATCGCAGGCGCTTTTCCAGCCAGCTGCACGAGGAGTAGTAATTGGTACCTCTACATAATCCCAGACCATTGCTATTGCCTGGTGTCCAAACATGTTAGCGGGAAACTCTCCATTTGACTGCCACCAAGTGTGTTTATTGCTATATAGTACAACTCTATTAAAAATAAGGCTAAGAAGAATCGTGTATAACTCTTTTACTGTACTTGGTAGATCCCTTTGGCTTATTTCATTTTTATAGTCATAAAGTAAGTTAAATAACAGTAAAAGAGCTTTGCTTTGTCTTGGATTATATAAATCAGAAGTTTTTGTTATACCATATTGATAAGCCCAAGTATGGCGTATTCCATTTATATCAAATTTTTCTGAGGGAACAGACTTTAATTTTCCATTATTTAAATTATAAAAGCTAGAGCTTTCCAAAAGCTGATAGTCAGAATCTTGTGCAATTAAAAATTCTTTTTCTCCTCTTTCATTTAGTATCAATTTTGCAAATAATGTTTCACCGATTTTTCCGCTAGTACCTGTTTCACGAAGCCAAGAGGTCGGTACTGTTGAGTCGCAATGGGCGCAGATTGCTCCTTTTTGTGATACAGTTCCTTCATTAGCAATTTTACGCTCCTCTTTTGTAATAGGGTAAATTAAAGAGAATATTGTATTTTTGGCTTTTGCATCTTTTTGCAATGAGAACGCAACTGGTTGCTTCCCTTTAGCTAACCACTTATTTCTTAATAAAGGCGTTGAGTACCCACAATTTGGACACTGGTATGTTTTGCACCAAAAGAAAGCGAGAGGTGCAATGTTGCCTGAATTATTATACAAGCTACTTATTTCTTTTAGATGATTGTTTGTTATTTCATGGAGTAATGTGTTGAATTCACTGATCCATTTAGAGTCGACTTGTGGTATTAATTCTATTGACGCTTTTAAAGCTGTAGCTGCAACAGGATTTAACTCACCGGCATACGCATCTAGACCAAGACGAAGAGCTTCAAGTGGCAAGGACCCTCCACCAGCAAAAGTGTCAATAACTAAAGGTGGAGTTTCCCTTCCATAATTGAGTATAGCTCTTGCCTTTTGAAGTAGCTCTTCATCGTTTGTTGCTTCCCAGGTAGAAAGTTTTGCGGTAAATTCATACAATTTCTGTTCAACGCTCAGAGTTTCAGGTATGGTAGAATTGAGTATCTCAAGCAACTTTTGTGAGTTTTTAAATTGCTGCGCGCTTGGACACAACGCAGCAAAGATAGAAGCTCTAGAAACTGCTAATGGTCGTCTAGCCCACCACATCTGTAAAGTGCTTATATGTCCTTGCCTGATAGATTTTTCTCTCTGACATGCCTCAGATACTTCCTCAATTGGGAAATCATTTATGATTAAAGAGTCATATGAGTTCTCATACTTCTGTTGCTTTTTCACAGTATACTTTTCTAATGCTAACTTTCTTAATTCAGAATCCGAAGGGAGTTTTGTATCGAATAGAGAATTTAGATCCTTAGCAGAAATCTTAGGGTATGAGGTTCTATGGAGAACAGTGGGCCGATTCTCAAATACTGCTTCAGCAGCAGCTTGGGAATTCAAATAAATCTCAAGCCCTTTTAATAACTCGACGTCGTCTTTGATATGCCTGACAACTAACACATCACCAGCGCACAAAACTGTTTCGTTCGAAAAGACCGCGCCTAAATTCTTGTTTTTCCATATAGGCATTCTTCTAACAAAAATTTTAGGACCTTCGAAGCGTTCAATGGTTTTTGGATGAGCAAGATGATCTCCATAATTGACAAATAACCTTCCAGTAGTAAGTGAAAAGGGCTGGATGTCACCGGTTCGCAAGCAAGGAAGCCAACCATCTTGTGGAGAAGACGAGGAGTACGGCTTGAATTGTAGGGTATCTTTAGTCTGTGGGGGAATCCCCGCACCTTCTTCATATAGTTTTACTCCACTAAATACATTGAACTCCCTTTTATTAATTTGAGCTCCCTTTGTAGAACTTATTTTATAACTTGTGCCACTGAGATGATAAATTATTGCATGTCCTGTTGTCACACCCATTGGCTTGCCAGAAAGTATAGTTTTTTCAACACCAGTAACACGATCAACAAATGCTAAAGGCATTAAGAAAACTTTCTCAACATTTGGACCCAGTATGGAATCACATGCTTCAAAAAATTTATATTCTCTCAAAGATCCATACGGTGGATTTGATATTACTGCGTTAATGTTTTTTGGTAGTGTAGTTTCAAAAAGAGAATCAATTGGATTAATATCCAGAAAATTTCCGTTTATTAGAATAACCTGCTCTGCTGTTTCTCCAAGCAATAGATATAGCTTGGCACGAGCAGCTTTAAGCATCAGTGGATCGATGTCAACTCCAATAATTCTTCTATGAACATCAGGAATTCCTGCTCTAAGCATTTCTTTGGCCACTGCTAGAAGTAAATTTCCATCACCGCATGCAGGATCTATGACAAACAAATCACTTAATGGTTTTTTAAATTTCGTCACCATTTGGTTTGCAATAATTTCGGGGGTCATGTACTGGCCTAAAATCTTCTGTTTATCTTTAATTGTGTTAAATAATTCCATGTATCGGTCCTCCCCTTATAGGAACTAAGGTTCCTATAGAGTATTTTACCACAGTTATTGATTATTAAAAGTGAACGAAAGGTCAAAAGGCGTAATATCATATTCTTTTCAAACATGCTTTCCTTCGGTTAAAATTTAGTTTTTATCCATTAATTTTATTATCGTGACGATTTTGGAAGTAGCTACACTCCTTTTTCGATAAAATTGGGTAACTTTACCCGAAACCCCGATCTGTTGTTCCGGGGTTGTTCCAAATTTTTCTTGACTTAGGATAGTCGCGAGTATATATTTGGAAGGAATCATGATTTGGAACAACGTTGGAACAACTAAATATAGGAGGGATAGCTTGCAAAAGTACAAAGCTTCTTTAAGTAGGAGTAACGGGAGAGAGTTTTGGTCAATTATTTTTAGGCATCCAGTTCGTTTAGATGGAAAAGGGAAGTACGGGCTAAGAATAAGAAGGGGGCTAGGGACAAGTAACAAGGAAGTTGCTGAAAATTTTGTACAACAAATGAATGAGATATTGGCTGATGAAACTTTATGGACTCCGGCGGCAAGAAACCAAGCCCTTGCAAGGAATTACAACGATATTATAATTAGAGCGTTTTATGATGACCTAGAAGAACAACAAATTAATTTTCGTATTTTGAGAAACAATCGAATTCCGCTACCACTCGATAAGCAATATAGAAGTATGCTAATACTCGGTGCAACTGGTGTAGGAAAAACAACATTCTTAAGACAGTTAATGGGGACATATTCTAAATCAGATCGCTTCCCAACAACCTCTGCAGGTCGTACTACAACTTGTGATATGGAAGTCATTTGCGCGGAACAAGAAGAGTTTGAAGGAGTAGTGACTTTTCTAACTAGAATAGAAGTAAGGACATATGTTGAGGAATGTGTTCAAGCTGCTGTACACGCGAAATTAATTGGGGCAAGTGAAGAGGATATAATACAAAAGTTTATTCTCCATAAAGATCAGCGATTTAGATTAAATTATGTTCTTGGTGATCTGTCGTTAATTAGCGAATCTCAAAATGATGAGTTTGACTTCTTTGATGATGAACTCGATGATGAGGATCTACTTGAAGAAGATGAAATCGAAGAAATTGATTTAAGGATAGAGATGTCCGGTAAGTTAAGTGTCTACTTGTCTCGCATAAATGATATTTCAGTTGAAGCAGTAAACAGTTTAACCCAGAGTTTTGAATTAGAGAAGGATGAGCTTTCTATTGGTGATAAGCAAGCTCTAAGAGAACTAATTGTTGAAGAGTACCTAGAACAGAATACTGAATTCCTGGAAGTTGTTGACGATTTGATGGACGATATTCAAAATCGATTCAGTCATTTAGAAGTCAGTGGTTTAACTAAAGATTCAACAGATTGGGCGATTAGTTATTATTTTAATAATAGAAATAAAAAGGAATTCCTTAAAAGGATGAGGTTATTCTCGAGTAATCACAAAGATCAATGGGGACGTTTACTTACTCCGATTGTTGAGGGCCTGAGACTTAAAGGGCCATTTAAGCCGGATGGTTACGACGAAGTGCCCAAGCTTATCTTGTATGATGGTGAAGGGATTGGTCACTCTTCTGATTCGGAAACAACCTTACCAGATAAAGTTACGGATTTGTTCGGCCAGGTACAAACAATACTCTTAGTTGATAAAGGTGACCAGCCAATGGTGGGGCCGTCTCGGATGGTTATCAAATCGGCAGTTATTAGTGGTCACATTAGGAAGCTAATACTTTGCTTTACTCATATGGATGCGGTTAAAGGTGATAGTATGAAGAGAGGAGTAGAGAAAGTTAACCATGTGAAGGCCTCTATAAGCACAGCATTGAACAGTTTGAATGATGGTTATGGTCGCAGTTATATTGCTTCTGTGGAACAACTGTTGAAGGAGAGGAGCTATTTCTTCTTCAAGATGCAAACTAAGATGGTTCAAGCTAGTTCCTCGCAATTAATGGATCTGATCAATCATATTTTTAATATGAAAGACTCTGATGATGACCAAATGCCAAAGGCAGAGTTGCAATATCATTTTTTGAACTTATCAATGAGTATTCAAAATGCTATTAAAGAGTTTCATGAAAAATGGGATGCAATATTGGGACTTGGTCGTTCAAATGGAGTGAAACCTGAGCATTGGACAAGAGTACGGGCGCTTTCTAAAAGATTAGCTCTACTTAATCATCACTCCTATGACACGTTGAAGCCAATTTCCGATTTTATCGACTTGTTACAAGACCATCTGGCTCAATTCATTACAAAGCCTAAGAAATGTGAGCCTGAGGATATTAAGGATATCGTAACTGAGAAAATTAGGCAAGATGTTTACTCACAATTACATCAGATAGCTCCCAAAATTCTGCTAGCTGATAAAAAGCAACATTGGAAGGCAGCATATAACTATACGGGTAGAGGCTCGGCAACATTAAGGGCTAAAGACATACAAGAGATTTACCAGGATGCCGCGCCAATTTTTGGTGAAACCCCAAGAGAGGCTCTTGATGAATTTAAATTTCAAGAAATGATGAATGGTTTAGTTGAGGAAATAATTCAAAAGTATGATGGGGAGCTCTTAACATTCAGGAACGCGAATAATAACTCTGACTAAATCAAGCCACCTCCCCAAACATCCTCAACATCATCACCCGTCGAATTGTGGATTTGCCGTGCCACGGTTCGCCTCCATCGATCAAATCCACAACTTGTAGCTTAAAGATGACTTCTACGTGTTCTTTGTAGACGATCACCTTTTCTACATAGCTGCCGATGAACTTCTTGATCTCAGGAAGATTCCGGCTGGTGATGTGGTCCTGAAAGCCAGAAAGCAGTTGTCGCAGAGCATCCTCTGTGATGGCTGCTTTTTCTTTTTCTCTGTAAGCAATCCAAGGGTTGATCTTCTTTTCTTTCGAATAAGTATTGACACGGATAGAAAAGTATTATATCTTTATATCAAGATAAATAAATTTAAGATATATCCGATCAAGAAAATTATAAATATGGAGGGTATACACATGCTTACAATTTTAAAAAGAATTAATCAGCTTGCAAAAAAAGAAAAAGAAGTCGGGTTAACTGAAATTGAAAAAAATGAACAAACTGATCTTCGCAAAGAATACCTTCAAATATTTCGGGGTTCTATAAAAAGCATTCTCCTGAATGCTACTATTTATGATCCGCATGGAGACGATATTACTCCTGAAAAATTAAAAAAAGAACAGGCACAAATAGTACAGCAATGAACTTAATTTTGCTAAATATCTTTAATTTAATAATCTTAAAATAATATGATATGGAGAGTGATTTTTATGTTGGCAAGTGGATTGTTACTGTTACGTTTGGTGGTTGGATTGTTGTTGGTTGGGCACGGAGCTCAGAAACTTTTTGGCTGGTTTGGCGGTTATGGTCCAAAAGGTACCGGCGCTTGGATGGAATCGGTCGGAATTAAACCGGGAGTATTCATGGCAGTGTCCGCTGGCTTGATGGAATTGCTGGGAGGAGCACTATTTGCTTTGGGACTACTCACTCCATTGGCAGCATTGTTCATTACGGTGACTATGCTCGGAGCGATTTTCAAAGTACATGGCCAAAACGGGATTTGGGCAACAGCTAATGGCTATGAATATCCGCTAGTTCTGATTGCAGTCGTAGTCGGTATCGCATTGACAGGGGCGGGTTCATATTCCATCGATGCAATACTTAAATAAAACACTATGAACCTGCTGAATCTTTGGGTCAGAAACTAATGCACCAGAGTGGTTTGAACCGCAACGGGCTCATTGAAACAAACCTGCATCCTATTGAAGTGAGAACATTAACAGATACAAAAGTGAACGAAACGGCTGCTGTTTTGTCCCATAGAAAGATGAAGTTGCTTATACACAGATGGCCAGTAAAGCGATCATTGTACCTAGTATGAAGGAGGCCAAAGTTCAAATCATTTGTTTTGAAGTGGACTTCATATACAACTTCTCTACCTAAATGGCAAAGGTCACGTGGATGGGAACCGCCAGGTTTAGAAAAACGGTACGTTCTGCTCCTGGCTAAGTTTATTTCACACGTCTTCGATCACCATAATCCCCTATTCGTCGTGTGTATCTCTAACTACTTAGACGAATAGGGGTAATTTTTTGTTGTATGGTTATTCTGCCGAAGGTTTCTTTTGTACGTCTCCATTCGTTTCTTTTTCAGTGAAAAAGTAAAGCAAAGCTAGCAACGGCAGCGCGACTCCAATGAGAGCACTGAAATTCCAACCTCCTTGCGCATAAGACCAACCGCCTAATGATGATCCAATGGCACCGCCTACGAAAAAAATAGACATGAAGAGTCCGTTCAGACGCCCCCTCGCCTCACTTCCCAAGGAATAAATCACACGCTGCCCAAGTACAAGATTTCCCGATACGGCCATATCCAGTGTAATCGCTGAAACAAAGAGCAGTACGAGAGCTACGGTTGAATGGTTTTGAAAAAGATAGATTAGCAAAAAAGACAAGGCGGCAATGATCATGGCAAGCCCGGTTAAGAATTTACTCCAGCCTTTATCAGCCAATCTCCCGGCAATTGGAGCTGCTACTGCGCCGCCCACGCCTACTAAAGCAAACAATGCAATACCTTGCTGGGACATTCCGAAATCATCTGCCAATCGTAGAGGAACAACAGTCCAAAATAGGCTAAAGGCTCCAAATAGACAGGCTTGATATAGGGCACGGCGGCGCAATACGGGCGTTTGTTTTAAAAGAGTGCCTAGAGAGAAAATTAATTTGCCGTAAGATACCGTAGGCGCAGGCTTACGTTCAGGAAGAGCACGCGAGAGCAGAACCGTCAACAGCGTCACAACAATTGCTGACAAAATAAATACGGCTTGCCAACCCCAGATGCTGGTTATAAAGCTTGCCACCGGTCGTGCGAACATAATTCCTAGCAACAGTCCGCTCATTACATTCCCAACAACCCGGCCTCGCTGCTCTTCAGACGCTAAATAGGTGGCATACGGCACCAGGATTTGGGCTACCACAGATCCGATTCCAATGAACAGAGATGCGGTCAGGAACAACGACGCATTGGGGGCGAATGCGGCTGCGAGCAATGCAACGACTGTAATGATTAGCGATACGACCATGAGGCGTCGATTTTCAATAATGTCACTGAGCGGTACGATAAACAGCAATCCCACAACATAACCGATTTGAGTTAAAGTAACAATGAATCCCGCTGCTGTGGAAGAAAGGCCCATAGCAACATGGATCGGCCCTACCAGGGTTTGAGCATAATAAAGATTGGCAACGATCAGGCCGCATGCGGCTGCCAACAGAAACATCATCCCATTTGAAATACGGTTACTTCCTATTGCTTGTTGTTCTCTTTGCATGATAATCCTCCTTATGATTGTTTGGTGATTGTGCAACAACACTTCTTCATTCAGTGCTACCGGAAAATAAATACTGAACGTATAGTTCATTAATTCGATAATTAAATAATATACTGAACGTTTGGTTTTGTAAATAGGTAAATTCATTTTATTTTTACTTGCCATTTGATATACTAAACGTACAGTTTATTTTATAGTTATTTATACCTATCAGGAAGGTGGCATTCCAGTGCAGAGTAAAAGAGGACGTCCGCGTAATGTCGAGACGCAAAAGTCTATCCTTAACGCTTCATATGATCTACTGTTGGAGCATGGCTTTGGAGCGGTTACGGTAGAAAAAATTGCTGAACGAGCTAAAGTTAGCAAAGCGACCATTTATAAATGGTGGCCTAACAAGGCTGCCGTGGTGATGGACGGCTTTCTGTCAGCTACCATAGCGAGATTGCCTGTGCCGGACACAGGTTGTGTATTAGATGATATTCTCATTCATGCCACGAATTTAGTACGGTTCTTAATAAGTCGAGAAGGTAAAATCATTACGGAGTTAATAGGTGAAGGGCAGCTTGATTCAGGATTATCGGAGGCATACCGGACCCGATATTTTCATCCTCGGCGGCTCGAGGCCAGGCTCCTTTTGGAGCGGGGGATGGAGCGCGGGGAATTGAAGAAAAATCTCGATATTGAATTAAGTGTAGATCTCATTTACGGACCGATTTTTTATCGATTGCTGGTAACCGGTTATCCATTAGACGATTCCTATGTGCAACAATTAGTCATGAATGCGTTCGAAGGAATTCGCTCGGACTGAGTCGCGGAGTCCTCTGGACCGTGGTCATAGCATGCTGGAGAATGAAGAGATTGGAAAAATTGCTGCCGCCCATAGCAAAACCATTACACAAACGATTTTACGTTGGCATATCCAACTGGGCGCGATTCCAATCCCGAAGGCATCTGATATAGGGGCAGGACCCCAAAACCTATGAAGAATTATAAAGCGGAAGGATAGACCTCTCCATTTGATGAGCCCACTCAGCGAGCGGGCTTTTTATGTTTCATGAGTTAGATTGTAGATGGATTGTAGGTCAAACACTCAAATGTCAGGGAAATGAACCCTTTTTTCCAGATTTGATGTATTATATGGTGGAATGTAATCTTTTCGAAGGGAGACCATGATGGGGATTCTATCGAGATTTAGGGATATTATGAAAATGAATGTTAACGCCTTATTGGATAAGGTGGAGGATCCGGAGAAGACGATTGATGATTATATGCGGAACCTGAACATCGACCTGGGCAGGGTGAAGGCTGAGACAGCTTCAGTGTTGGCGGATGAGCGAAGAGCGAAAAGAGCTTTGGATGAATGCAGAGCCGAGATCAAAAAGCTTCAAAATTATGCTATGAAGGCAGTGGAAGCTGGCAATGACGAGAACGCTCGAAAGTTTCTGGAGAGAAAGGCAATGCAGGTGGAGAAACTGGAACAATTCGAAACCGCTTATGACTTGGCTTCATCAAACGCCGAAAATATGAAACAAATGCAAAATAAACTGGTGTCCGATATGGACCAATTGGAAGCACGGCGCATCAAGCTAAAAGGGAAAATGGCGGTTGCCAAAGTACAGCAATCATTGAACGCCATGGGCGGTCAGGATTCCGTATTCGAAGCTATGGAAGAGAAGGTTAACAGGGCATATGATGAAGCAATGGCTATAGCCGAGCTTAGAGCAGGGGCGCAGGGCGATCTGGATGATTTATTCGTACAATATGAGAAAAGCACGAATGCAGAAGATGAATTGGCTGCGATCAAAGAAAAACTGAAAGATCAGAAATAACAGTTCTTTATGATAGAGGTGAGCAGATGCCGGTTATTGAATACAAATGCCCAAACTGCGGCAGTGGCATGGTCTTTGACAGTGAAACAGGAATGTTATCCTGTCATAGTTGCGGAAGAAAGGACAATATCGAGTATTTTCCAGATCCTCTGACGAATCATGTTTTTCTAGAAGACGAGGCTCAGGAGTACCATTGTACCAGTTGCGGAGCAGTTATTATGACCGAAGTAGAGACAAGTGCGACGGTTTGCAGCTTTTGCGGATCAGCGGTTGTGCTCGGCGAACGACTGACCGGGGAGTTGGCTCCGGCGCAGGTCATTCCTTTTTCGATCAGTAAGGAAGAAGCAATACAAGCATTCCGAAAATGGTGCAAGAATGGTCGCCTGACGCCGAACCGATTCATGACAGCAGATCGAATCAAGGGAATCACCGGGATGTATGTGCCCTTCTGGTTATATGATCTACATAATAAAATTGAAGTTCATGGTCAGGGTACCAAGGTAAGAACCTATACGAGCGGCGACTATGAGTATACGGAAACACAGCATTTTGATGTATATCGGAAAATCCGTTTGAATTATGTTAAGGTTCCGATTGATGCTGCGGAGAAAATGAATGACGAGCTGATGGATAAATTGGAGCCTTTTCCTTACGAACAGCTAAAAAGCTTTAAAACCCCGTATCTCGCCGGCTACATTGCGGAGAAATACAGTTATAACGACGAGGAACTCTTCCCGCGAGTAAAAGAAAAAGTGAAGGAATATATTGATGCTTACATTCAGTCTTCGGTGTCAGAATATACGGCTGTGAACTACACGGAAAAGCAAATTGATACTACATTAAAACAAGCGGATTATGTCCTGCTCCCGGTGTGGGTCATACATTATGACTATAATCAATTGGAGCATACTTTTGCTATGAACGGACAGACGGGCAAGGTAGTCGGTAAGCCTCCGATTAGCAAGTTCAAAGTGACGGCTTGGTTTGCAGGCATTTTCGGCATTACTCTCTTTTCATTGAGGTTAATCACTTGGTTGATGATGGGAGGGGGATTCTAGTGAGAAAATATAGAGCCATTATAGCCGTTTTGTTGTTCTTTGCTGTTTTTGTGGCGGTTCCTATGGAAATGAAGGGCGAACCAGCAACGACAGAAATGAAGCCCTTGATTTATGATGAAGCGGGTCTGCTCAATCAAGAAGAGTATAATGTGTTGAACGCTATGGCTAATCAATATGGAGCGGAAAGAGAAACGGACATTATTATTTATACTACCCTCAATCCCGACAATATGGATGTTATGAAAATGACGCAGGACTTTTATGATGACCATGGCCCTGGGTATGACAGATCTCATGGGAACGCGGTCATTTTAACGATGGATATGAGAAATAGAGAGATTTATTTGGCCGGATTTTATAAGGCAGAACGGTATCTGGATGACGACAGACTAGATAAAATACGTAACGAGATTAGCCCGTATCTGACGAGCGGTAACTATGGGCTGGCATTTCAAAAGTATATTCTGAGCGCGCACAGATATTTGGCAATCCGTCCAGGGGTGAATCCAGACAGTATATTTTTTAAAGGCTGGCTTCATTTGGCGGTTGCACTGGGATTGGCGGCGATTATCGTGGGCAAGATGGTTTCCAATTCCGGTGGCCGAGTTACGGTAAATCGGCAGACCTACGAGGATGCGGGCAATTCAGGGATTCTGGAGCATCGGGACCAGTACCTTCATACCACGACAACGAAACGGAAGATTGAAAAGAGCAGCAGCAGTAGCGGCTCAAGCGGGGGCGGAACCACCAGCGGCGGTCATTCGCATAGCGGCAGCAGAGGTTCATTTTAACGGAAGGGATGGATGCAGAATGGGATTCTTCAGAAACCAATTTGCGAATGTGGTAGAGTGGGAAGAATTTAGAGATGATATGATTTTTTGGAAATGGAGCAACCGGGAGATTAAAAAAGGAAGTAAGTTAATGATCCGCTCCGGTCAAGATGCGATTTTCGTAAATAACGGCAAGATCGAAGGGATTTTCGAGAATGAAGGATCTTACAATATAGATTCTGAGATTATCCCGTTTCTGTCCACGCTAAAAGGGTTTAAATTCGGCTTTAACAGTGGTATGAGGGTGGAAGTTTTATTCGTCAATACGAAGGAGTTTACCGTCAAATGGGGGACGCAAAATCCGGTTTTGATCCCGACTTCCCAGCTTCCAGGCGGTATGCCTATTCGTGCGAATGGCACGTTTAATTTTAAGGTGGACGATTATGTTACGCTTATAGATAAGATCGCCGGGATGAAAGACAGCTATCTGGTGGAGGATGTTAAAATCCGGATTACTTCTGTGCTGGATCAGTTGTTAATGAAGTGGATCAGCAGAGAAGGGAAGGACATGTTTAATCTGCAAGCGAATGCTTCCGATATTTCCAAAGGCATTCAAGAAGATCTGGATATGCAAGTGATGGACAACGGGATGACGATTACAGGCTTTCATGTGATGAGCTTCAATTATCCTCAAGAAATTCAGGATATGATTACGAAGACGGCTTCTCATGAAATGATCGGTAATTTGCAAAAGTATCAACAGATCACGATGACGGACGGTATTGCATCTGGCAACGTAAAAGGCGGCGGCGCTGCTTCGGATATGGCGAGTATGATGATGGGGATGAATATAGCAAATGAAATGATGAAAAATTTGAACCCCAACCAAAAGCCTCCTGCCGAGGCTCAACCGGAATCTGAATCTGCTACTCCTTCTCCTACTGGAGACCATAAAAAGCCCAATTTCTGTCCTAACTGCGGTGTGAAAAACGAAGGAGCTAACTTCTGTCCGAATTGTGGTCAGAAATTGAACGCGTAACCCATGAGGTCGGTTTATTTACGAGCTGAACATAAATTTGTTTAATACTGAATAAGTGATTAGTCCAAGGTGCGAATTTATTGTGGGTAAAAGACTTTTGCAGTCCCATAGCATGTTCCCAACGAATGATATTGAGAAGACATCTGAGTTTTACAGCCGATATTTAGGGTTTAGGGCTGTGTCATATTTGGAAGCAGAAGAGCCACATATTTGTTTGTATCGTGATGATACGGAAATTAAAGGATTGAAAAATGTGCACAAGATATAGGAGCAACGAAGATGACCAAATTCCATGATCAGATCATTGCGTGGTACAAGTTTGATGATGCTGGGAACGTCGGCAAGGATAGCTCAGGGCAAGGTAATGACGGGGTTGCTTCCGGCGCGGTAGCACCAACAATCTCCAATGCTAGCGGCAGAGCGGCTTTGACGCTTGGGGAGGTCCTAATGATACATCGTATATACAGCTTAGTTAGGGTAATGATAGTGGAACCTTTTCCTGCTTAAAAACAAAAAAGGGGTGTCCCAAGCAGCCGAATTATGGCTTTTGGGGCACCCCCTTTTTTCTATAAATAGAGTCAGAATGCTGAGTTGATTTCCCCGACAGGCATTATTTCGTGCTTCTGTTCACCAATTCACGCGGGTTGATGCCATCGTCTATTGTTAGCGGGATGCGTGCACCCTTGGCAATCTGCTCCCAAGGCACCATTTTAAAGTTCTGATTTAACTTTTTGCCGTTTTGAAGATTTTCATCATCTTGCACAACGAAGATACCGTGCGGGAAGTCCTTGCCTAAACCATAGCCAAGAACATCAATACCATCTGTAACAGAGGTACCGTCGACTGTAGGGCTGGCGTTGATCGTAAAGTTGCTAATATAAGCGTTGTCGCCTTGTCGTTCATAGATTGCGTAACTGCTATTTCCCTGACTGGAGGCCATGAGATACCCCTTGCCGTCTTTGCCGTAATACAATGTAAGCCCCTCTATATCATCCTGAAGTCTGCGTCCGTCTGCAACATCCACACGTCGTAGCGGCTCGGAAGAACCGTCTGGCTCGGCATCATATTTCCAAATGGCGTGATCCTCTTCGGCAATGTAAACCGTGCCATATTCATCATCAGCGACCATTCCTTCAGATTGCGTAGCAAGCTTGAACTGGCGGACAAGCTTACCAGCTATTTTGCCATTTCCGTTGTCAGTCAGCTCATATTGTTCAAATTCACCCTCCTTGCCCAAAACGAGCGCATAAAACTTGTCTGTCTTGAGGCTATGGTACAGGCTGAACCCATATACTTCTTTCATAGATGATTTAATAGGCTGGCCAACCACGTTTGTTAACGTTCCTGATACCCCGTCAATGGCAAAGATATCAACGGTGTTGTTGGTGCGATTGGTTGCTCCTGCAATATCAATCTTTTTGCCGCCCAGTGTAAAACCGTAACGGATATCCACGTTGTTCATTTTGCCGACTTTATAGTTCTGTAATTGCTTGCCTTGCAGATCATAGACCAGAATTCCGCCGCCTTTATTGGTCGCTACAAGTCTGCTTTTCTCCGGGTCCGCCGGATTGAGCCAGATAGCAGGGTCGTCGGCCGCGTCATCTCCATCCTCCACTGCTTCTGTCTCAGCAGTAGGGGTAACCTTGTAGGTAGGAACTGCGTCTTTGGGATCAGTATATTTGCTGTTTTCTGTCTCAAGCGTGGCAAGCAGCTTTGCCGGAAGATATAAATTCCCGCCGACCATTTTGATTTCGCGATCTGCTTCTCCGGTTTGGCCTGCCAGACGATAGGTCTTCTCGCCGACGGTAAAGGTGCCGACAATGCCGTTTTTCAGTTTGACCGCAGCAGACTTATCGTCACTGTCCCATGTAATGACCGCTCCCATTTTTTCCGCCTGTGTTCGCAGTGGTGCATACCCGGATGACTGAACGTCTGCCGCCTTGGTTATTTCAGCAGGTGATATCAAAGCCCCAGCCAAGACTGTCAACAGGGCTAGTTTGGTTGTCTTCATATGTATACCCCTTTTCACGATGTAAAATCTATAGCTGGCTCAGTATAAAGGGGCAATATAACGGGAGTATGTTAAAAATGTAAAGGAGATGTAATGCCTGTACATTTTTCGATTCAATGAGCCGGCTTCCAGTATTGTTGTCTGTAATTCTTCGGAGACATTCCGAATTTTTCTTTAAAGCATTTGGAGAAATAGCTGGCTTGGGAGAACCCTGTTTCTTCTATGATTTGTTGGACGGACCAGTCGGTTTGCAGCAGGAGACTGCGTCCTTGATCCAGACGGGAAACGGTTTTTCTACGTGAATCCACTGGAGGTTAATCCTTTTCAAAAATCCAGAAAAGATCAGGAGCATGTAAAAACAGAACGGCAAAAATGGTTCTTCTGCGCCTGCGGACCTGACCTTTTTGATTCATGTATTTTGGCTGCACTGGGTCAGGTCGTGATTTTAATGGGAAGTACGGACTTAACCCTCATTATTATCGGTTGGATTATTGGTGCTTTAGGATCAGGCTTTGCATGCTCCCCTACTGCGTTGTCTGGCATTCAGTTCAGCTTTATCTGGCTACCGTTTATCATCTTCCTGATCAGCATCATTCCTATGTTTTTGTATAAAAAATTGGAAAAGAATGAAGTATCCTTTCACCAGGATTTAAAATGTGAGTAAAACCATTGACAGGATTTTCTTTTGGAGGGATACTTCTATGTAGAGAAAAGTGTACAGAATCAAGAACTAGATACATCTAGCCTTGCAACTTTAATTTTTTCGCCATGAAAGCTCTTCTGTTGAAGGGTTTTTTTCAATTTGATAAAAAGAATGTGATGATATGAGTCAACTGAGTGTAAGGATGAGAACACACGGCTTTCTAAATAGGCATTTTTCGGGAGAGTCTATTGATTATCGACAAATTATTGCTTTATTTATTCCTCTACTGATCGATCAGGCTTTTATCGTGGGTCTTAATTTGGTGAATACGGCAATGATCAGTTCATCGGGTATGGCGGCGGTCAGCGCGGTGAATATGATTGATTCCCTGAATATTTTCTTGATTAATGTATTTGTCGCTGTGTCTACCGGGGGAACGGTTGTCGTGGCACAGTATAAGGGGAGCGGTAACGACCTCATGGTCTCTAAAGCCGCATCCGGCACCATTTCCTCCGTTTCCTTGCTGGCCTTGGCTATCAGTCTGTTTATGATCTTGCTGTACAATCCGATCTTAAGTGTTCTGTTTGGCTCCGCCTCGGCTGATGTATTAGCTAACGGTAAGGTGTATCTGCTGGGAAGCTGTATGTCTTTCGTGGGGATTGCGATCGTTGAGGCGGTGTGTGGAGCGCTGAGGGGGATCGGGAAGACGAGGGCATCGCTGGCTCTTTCTCTCATCATGAACCTCTCGTACGTGCTTTTAAATGTAATATTCATTAATGTATTGGACATGGGTGTGCTGGGCATGACGATTGCCGTAAATGTGTCCAGATATGCAGGGGCAGTCTGCGCGTTGATCTATTTGGTCAGGGTAGATGACGACTTGCGTGTTCAGCTTAGAGATATGCTTTATTTTAATCTAGCCATGCTTAAAAAGATTCTGTTCATCGGGCTTCCTTTTGCAGCGGAACAGATGTTTTTCAATGGGGGTAAAATTTTAACCCAAATTTTCATTGTGAGCCTGGGAACAAATGCGTTGGCGACGAATGCCATTTGCTCATCACTGGCTAACGTGTTCCAAATTCCTGCGAATGCCTTGGCTCTTACGATTGTGACTGTAGTTGGTCAATGTATGGGTCGTCGAAATGTCGAGGATGCCCGCAAGTTTACCAAATCATTTATTTGGCTATCGTCTTCTTCTTTTATTGTAATGGGATTAATCCTGATGCCTTTGTTCAAGCCAATGGTGGGTCTGTTTCATCCTCCTGCTGAAATCGTAGATGACATTTTCATTGTCATACTGATTAATACGTTGGCCCAGATTCCGCTCTGGTCCATTGCCTTTATTACACCCTCTGCGCTTAGGGCAGCAGGTGATTCGAAATTTACGTCCCTCACCTCGATGCTGTCCATGTGGTTGTGCAGGGTGGTGCTTGGGTATATTTTGGGCATTGTGTTCAACCTGGGAATTGTTGGTGTCTGGCTGGCTATGGATATTGAATGGGGTGTGCGGGGGATCGTTTTCCTTTGGCGCTTCCGTGGCAACAAATGGGTCCAGCATCGTTTGATCGACTGAATAGGTCCACTACCATAAAATTGACTTCTGAATGAAGGCATTTTATAGTAGTGGATTTTTTTTCTTTCTGTACTTCGTTCAGGCTCTTACTCCATCCTGATCCCTATATTACCGAACTGTGCTCCCTGCTGCATACGGTGGAAGGCTTGTGCCGTGTCTTGTAAAGGGAATACGTCTTTTCGCTTCGCTACGTGATGTGACGCTGACCCGTGCGCCCGCCGCTAAAGCCATAAGCATGGCATACGTGGCTACACCGCCGCCAATACCGGGAATGAGGACATGCTCACCCTGCTGTAATTGGCCTCTGGTAAAGAGAGCGCGGTAAGCGGTCAAAGCAGACAAAGGTAGCACCCCTGCTTCGTCCCAAGATAGGTAAGCTGGCTTGCGGACGGCATTTTGGACGGGGATGATAACCGATTCAGCGAATGTCCCGTCTGAAGGTCCGCCCAGAATGGCTGGAACCAAGGGAATGTGGTGCGTATGAACACATTATCCTCTTTCATATGAAACGAAAAAAGGGACCCCAAAGGGGCTGTTGACAAAGTGGGAAAGGAGCTGCGACTCCTTCCCACTTTGTTTTTTTGGAGTTATTAATTGAATTACTTTGGAATACAGGTTACTTTTCTAATTTCCGTAATAGAATTTTTATTCAATTTGATTTTTTAAAGACCGTATAAAAAAAGCTTCAAAAGATTAAAAACATCCTTTAAAGCTTTTGAATATTACTTATACATTTTTAAAGTTAGAAAGTTCATCAAAAGCAAAGTTATTCGTTAAGTTTTTTTAGTACATATTGAGGGACGGATGCTTGATCTAATGTTAAACAATTATCAATGAATTCTTTCTGCTGAAATAATGAGATTAATTTTTTTAACATTCTCACATGTATTTTTCCTGAAGAAAGAGCCATATTAAAAATTAAATTACAAGAGATTTTTTCGTCAGGATCTTCCATTTTACCAAAAGATACTGGGGTTTTTGTTCGAACAATACTAATACTATTAAATAATACGTTTTCAGAATTACTATGGGGCATTGCTATAGTAGATCCGTTAGGTAAAGAAAGTCCGGTTGGAAATAATTTTTCCCTGTCTACACATGCTTTAATAAAATCTGTTTTTACAGCATTATGCGTTACTAAAACTTCTCCAGCCTTTTTTATAGCATCAATATCGTTAAAAGCGTCTTGCTCTGTAAAGTATATTTCCAATTCCAGTTCCATGTATTACACCCACCTCTTCCTTACGATAGCTCTTTTCTTATTGCTTCTAAAACTTCATCTTCACCTATTCCTGTCAAAAGTCCAATACCAATGATTACTTTTGTAGTGATATTTTCATTGTCAATTTTTGTGGATGATACAACTAAATCTTTACTGTTTATCTTCTCAGCTGAAGCGTCTCCACGTAGGTCAATAAGGGAAGCCTTTTCAATTTCAGCGTCAATATTTACTTCTTTAAAATAGTCCTCCAGCATAGAAACCATAATTGATGAAGATGCAATTCCATTTCCACATACTACTAGTACTTTCTTACGCATAAAAATCACCTTTTCCTTATAGTATTATACGGATTTTACTGCATTAGTTTTATTTCTTTTTCTTTTTAATAGGTAACCAATCGAAATAAGAAGTAATCCTATTAGGATGAATCCAATTACACCTACATTTGTTGTTGCGGCGAATAGACCTGTAAAAGGATTAGCAGAAGGATTTAATGATGAGTACATAACTCCATCATGTCCACCTGCTCCGAACTTCAGAAATACTTCTGTAGTTGGCTTAGCCATCCATGTTGAAATATATAGTCCTCCACCAAAACAAATAGTAGCAGCAAGCCATGTACGGATAATATTCCCTTTAAAAACTGGAACCATACATGCTATGAAAAAAACGAATTGTGATAAATCACCCAGTGGCATTACTGTATTACCAGGTAGAATAACTGCTAAAATAAGCATAGTTGGAATTAATAATAATGCTGGTGCAATTACCGAGGGATGCCCAATAATTAAAGCAGTATCCATCCCCACTGTAATTTTTCTATCTGGAAATCTTTTGACTAACTTTTTACGGGCTGCTTTTGATAACGGTACTAAGCCCTCCATCATGATAGATGTCATTTTTGGAAGTAAAAGCATTACTGCGGCAATATACATTCCTAATTGTAAGCTTGAAATAATTGTTTTGTATGGATCGCTCCACCCAAATCCAAATAGACCAAGTACAACACCGATAAAAAAGCCTACAATAGTTGGATCTCCTAGAATACCAAATCTCTTCTGAATAGTTTCTGAAGTAACATTAAGTTTATTAAATCCAGGAATTCGATCAAACAACCAATTAAATGGATAAGCAAAAATAAGATAGGTATTCGCTACTGGATGAGAAATGGAAACGCCTTCTGGTAAATTGAAATATTCCTCATTATTTTTTGCTCCTAAGTCGGCAGCAATAAGTGCCCATACGTGAAATAGACCTGCAGTCAGTATGCCATATAAAAGGCTGCCGGAAAATGCAGCAACAATAGCTCCCATAGAAGCATTCTGATGTAAATTAAATAAATCAACATTCACACAATCAATTAAACGTAAGAATAACATTATTATGTTAATCGCGAAACATAATGGGATTACTATAGCACCCAAATCAGAGCCAAACCCCATAACTGCAGTAGCAGCCCCACCTACATCAATCGTATTTAATGATGAACCAGTATTTTCAGCTAATCCTTTAATAGCTGGCTGCATTTTGTCTAACATTAAATTGATTGTCATTGTTAAGCCAATAAATCCAATACCAACTTTCATAGCTGACGCTATGCATTCAGAGAGAGGTCTTCCGAACAATAACATTACTATTAAAAATACGAATGGAATAAAGATAAAGTTACCAAGATCATTTATAAAGTGAGTGATGATATCCATAGTAGTGGTTTACTAGATTCAAATATCTAGTTTTCCTCCTTTTATTTTTATTCTCATAATTAGTTATCTGGTCTGAATCCCATATTCCAAGCAACATAACTTGGTTTTTGCAAAAGTTTATTATCATTTATTTCGGCTGCTTGCAGATTTTTTTTTGAATTTTCTTTTGCCGTAGAAAAATCGAAAGCGTTATCATACCAAGCATCTAAAATCATCTTAGTATACTCTAAACTGTTGACGTTACAACCAAGTCCAATAATCTGAGCATTATTACTCAATCTTGCTCTTTTTGCCGAATAAGGATTTGTAACTGCGACGGCTCTAATGCCCCAATGTTTGTTGGCTTGGCAAGTGAATCCAATTCCTGTACCACAAATATAAATTCCCAATCTAAAATGATCTTTTTGTAATAGTGTTGCCATTTCATCAGCTAATTCCGCAAAGGTATTCATTCCTTGCTCTTTCGTCTTTACAGGGTCAAAGACAATCTCTGCATTTTTTTCGGTCAATAAATACTCCTTAATTTCCTCCTTTCTGTTGAAACCTATATCATCACAAGCAATAGCAATTTTAGTAGACACCTTT
This sequence comes from Paenibacillus maysiensis, assembly GCF_000520815.1. Classification (GTDB taxonomy): domain Bacteria; phylum Bacillota; class Bacilli; order Paenibacillales; family Paenibacillaceae; genus Paenibacillus; species Paenibacillus maysiensis. The sequence goes on from NZ_ASRY01000315.1 coordinate 63,532, forward strand.
AAAACCCCCTCGTTTTGTATGCGCTTTACTTTGCATACCAATAATATAATTGGTTTTGGTTGGTTGTCAATATTTATTTATGTATAAAATATTTATAAATAAGGCTTATTGACACCAACTAAAACCAATTGTATTCTTACTTTAAGAAAAAAATATAAACATGGAGTGGCTAAAATGAATAAAATTAAAGAAAATCTAGATATTATTATGAGTGAATTGAAAGAAAATAATTCCCGAAATAATGAAATTAAGTTAGATACTTTATTGGAAGATCTTTTGAAATCAAAAAAAATTTTTTTATGCGGTGCAGGTAGATCTCAGTTAATGATTCGAGCATTTGCTATGAGATTGATGCAACTAGGATTAAACGCATATGTTGTTGGAGATACTACAACACCTCATAGTACACCAGGTGATTTATTAGTTATAGCTTCTGGATCTGGGGAAACTAGTTGCTTGATTTCTATAGCTAACTCAGCAAAAAGAAATAATTTAAAACTTGCCTTGTTTACAACTAACATAAATTCTAAACTTGCAAATTTAGCAGACTACTCAATTAATATTTCTGCACCAAATAAATCACTTGACGATAAGAGCGTTTCATTTCAGCCTTTAGGTACTTTATTTGAACAAAAAAGTCTTCTAATGTATGATGTAATTGTTATAGAATTAATGAATTTATTAAATGTAGGATCACAATATATGAGTCAGAATCATGCTGATTTAGAGTAACAAGAGAATTAAAAAGATAGAAAGGAATGTGCTAATGTTATTGATGGATGAAAGAAGAAATCTAATATTAGAAGAATTAGTTAGTAATGAAACTGTATACGTCAGCGAGCTTGCAAATAAACACTCTGTTTCATATGAAACCATTAGAAAAGATTTAACTTATTTAGAAAAGAAAGGATTGCTTGTAAAAAGCCATGGCGGTGCAACATTGAAACATAATGCTATCGAGCATTCTTTTCAAACTCGACAAGAAGAAAATATAGAATTAAAAAAAAGGATTGCTAAAAAAGCATTATCCTTAATTCAAGAAAACTCTTCATTAATTATTGGAACAGGAAGTACAACACTTGAATTAGCAAAACTATTATCTTTAAAATCAGGATATAAGATTTTTACTGATTCGCTTCCTGTAGCTAGTGTTTTGATAAAATCAAGAAATCAAGTTTTTTTATTTGGTGGTCAATTAAGAGACAAAAGTTCTTCCGTTTATGGCGGATGGACAATTGAAGCTATCAAGCAAATACAAGTAGACATGTGCTTTTTGGGGACTGATGGATTTAGTAATCTAAGTGGACCTTCAAGCCCATCATCTTCAGATGCTTTTGTAGATAAAGAAATAATTAGGCATTCTAAAAAAAAATATGTATTAGGTGATTATACTAAATTTAACAGAAGTAGTTTGTATAAAATATGTGATTGGTCTGAGATAACTGCTTTAGTAACAAATAATGGTGCAAATGAACAAGAAATCGAGAAAGTTAAACATTCAACTAATGTTTTCCTTTCATAATTAGAATAAAAAGGGAATGGACAAACTTACATCAAAATCAAAGGAAAGTTTCACTATTTATATGCACGATTGACTCAGCTAGTGTGATGTTATATATTTGGTTAAATATAATTGATCTTAGAGAATAACTCCTCAGTGTTATCTTTCCTTAAAACTTCTTAAAATCTTTCTTCGTGCGTTGTCATATAGTGTAATCCTCCTTTTTATTCTATCCAATTAAAGAGTGGTACTTCCATTTTGCTAGCAGCCAATATTGAAATATGTTCCTCTTCCAATATCCAATTTATTTGTTTTAACGCAAATCCTTCTTTTTCAGTTTTAATTTCATTTACTTTTCTTACGAGATAGATTGCTTTTTGTCTTCGATTTTAATTTTGGCACTAAATAAGGGTATCCTTATTTAGTGTATCAATAAGTGTATTTAATATATCCATTTGTCTTTCTGGGGTACCATCAGGAAAATGCGGATTCACAACGTTAAGAAAGTATTAATATGCTCCCCCAAAGGGTCTCTTTTTCATGTACATCCTTATATTTTGCTAGAGAAATAGCTTGTCAGCCTGTAATTCTGTAATCTTATGTAAGAGTTTGAAAGGGAGAAAGCTGTATATTTTTGATAGATAAAAGAGACTTGCAAAACCTTGATTTTACACGAACATATGTCAATCTTGCTACGAGCTAATCGGTCACAGCAGACTCATGCTTATTTGGAGGCTAATGGCGGGGGTTAGTGCGTGTCTTCAAGCCTAATTTAGCCTTAGCCACAGTAAGATAGAGGAGTACTATACGGAGGAGCATCAGTCCCAGAAGATTATTACGAGCAAGGCCGACATGATGGAGGATCGGAGATATTCCTTCGTGGTATGCCACAAGGAGGACGACCGGATTATAGGCAGCATAGGGCTATCTTTTGTGGTGAGGGGACCGCTTCAGAGCTGTATGATCGGATTCGACCTAGACCAAGCTTATAACGGCAAGGGCTATATGACGGAGGCGGTAAAGCAGGTGGTGCGTTATGCTTTCGATGAGCTAAAGTTTCACCGGATCGTCGGGGAAGCCTCTCCTCGGAATCCAGGATCAATCCGTGTGCTTGAGAAGGCTGGCTTTCACAAAGAAGGCATCTCTCGAAGCAACGTAAAGATCAACGGAGAGTGGGAGGATCATCAGGTTCTGGCGATTATAAATCCGTCAGAGGATATCTAGTTTCCCAAAGTGAAAATAATCTATGATTTATGGCTCAACTAACGGGTAACGATAGTTAAAAACGACAGAAGATTAAAATCTCTCCTTAGAAGCAAACTAGATTTAATAGCTTCTAAAGGGAGATTTTATTATGAACTTAAGGAGTTGTGGAGGTAGTATGAGGCTGACAAACGTATTCAAGGATTTAGTCCAAAATCATTAAAAGCTTACGCCCCCCAGCTAAAAATGCTGATGCTGGAGCTTGGCGATCTCGATATAACAGAGATAACGTTAACAATTCTGAAGGAGTACTTGGCAAAACATGCAGATCAGTTGAAGCCAAGCAGCCTAGGACATCGAATTCGTTTTGTTCTTTTTCGCTACGCTTATGAAGAGACTTGGGAAAGAGTGCTGCTTGAATTTCTCTACTGTACCGGCTGCCGTGTTGGGGAGGTGGAGAAACTCAACATTGAGGATCTCAACTGAGAAAACTGCTCTGCAGTTGTGAATGGCATAGGTTCAAAGCAGAGAGAAATTTACTTTACGACAGAGTGTAAAGTATGGTTAAAGAAATACTTGGCCAGCCGTGAAGATTCCTGTAAAGCCGTATTCGTAACCGATACCTATCCAACTTGCCGATAGCAGCTGTTGATGCAGCCGAAGAAATAAAAGTGACCATAGAGAACAATCCCATTCCTACTCCTATATGCTCTTTTGATAGCGTTCGTGAAACGGTGTTCGACATCGCAATTTGCATGAACGATTGACCAACAACACCGAAAATAAGAAAGATCGCAATAAAGACTGGCGACATGCCAACAACTGAAGACAAACAGATGAAACCGATAATAAGAAGTGCTGCCGCTGTATACACAAGAATCGGATTTCCCTTTTCATCATCTAAATATTTCCGATACATTGGCAACGTAAGCAGCGATAAAAGTGAAATCACAAATAAAACCCGCCAGTTCTACGTACTGCTCACCACACCAGCAATGATCGGACCGAGTGCCAAACCGAGTGCGAACCCGATTGCGACGGTACCCAACGCACGACCGCGCCTTTCGGGTGAAAAGTAACGAACCGGCATGATCATTGCAATCGCCGGAATGATCGATGCACCAGTTGCCTGTACAATTCGTCCCACAATTACCATCCAATATTGAATAGCCACTAAGCCTACAACAGATCCAATTGCAAAAAATAGCAGACCAAACGTCAACAAATTCTTCAAGCTGAATGCTATGATTGGTTTGTATTTGGCATGCCTATTTCTATAGGACAAAACAGCATTGCTGAAGCAACGCTCCTGTATTCCTTTGATGACGAATCTATCACTCAAGTACATCCGTAAAAATGTAAAGCATTACTTTGCCCCAACGGCAAAGTAATGCTTCAAAAACTTTGGCCGGGTTGGTGCTCAACCCCAAAGCACAGAAAAGCGCTCATAATTGAGGGCTTTTCTGTTTTTCGAGACAATTTGATTTTGGTTTTTGATTTTGCTCCCACAGCCACAAATGATCGTATGCTTCAAAATTTTAATTGGCTGCTGGCACATGGGGCATACACTTTGATGAGGCGGATCGTTCAGCTTCACCGCTTCTTCTGTACTTGGCGCTGCTTCGCTTGGAGCATTGGACGTTCCTGCCCCGTTGCTGCATGCGAACAACAACGCTTTCATACCATCGTCTCCTGTGGCCCCAAACGACTTGGGTTACTTGATTTCCCCTGTTGCCACGAGAACGGCTCTCCCCAGCGTATGGCTTAGCATGGTGAATCCTAAGAGAGCCGGCGTGGCGTTAGGGTCGACGCCGATATTCTCGACATCCAGGGCATGAACGACAAAATAATACCGATGAGGACCGTGTCCCGCTGGAGGCGCCGCACCGATAAATCGTTCGAGTCGTGCATCGTTCGGCAGTTGCAAGGCGCCTTGCGGCAAGCCGCTGCCATGCTCGTCGCCTGCGCCGGTCGGCAGTTCGGTGACGCTGGCAGGGATGTTGATAACGGCCCAGTGCCAGAAGCCCGATCCGGTCGGGGCATCCGGGTCATACGCGGTTACGGCGAAACTCTTCGTCCCTTCGGGTGCACCCGACCATTTCAAATGGGGCGAAAGATCTTTGCCGCCATCCACTCCAAACGAGTATTGATGGGGCGGTAGAGGAAGGCCCTCCGCAATGTCGTTACTTGTCACCTGAAAGACTGCGACTTCTGGCAATTTGGCAAACGGGTTGTTAATCACTGTAAATGGCCTCCTTTTTATGAATATGAAATCGATTATAATATCAAGAATCGATTTTGTAAATATAAATCGTTTAATATAATTATAATCGAATTTAATTTTTGTTTATTATAGATTTTGGTGTAAACTATTTAAACAAGTATAATCCCGATGTGTATGAAGGAAGGTGTCAGCTTCATGGCCAAAAGAAACGGTTCGTCCACTTTAAGCGAAAATGTCACGAAGAAACTGCAGTCCGATATTCTGGCTGGACAATATAAACCGGGCTCTCCATTAACCGTATCGGAATTAGCCAAAGGTTTCGATGTCTCGGTTGCCGTCGTTCGAGAATCATTGACCCGGTTAGCGACCCAAGGCCTCGTCTTGCAAAACCCGAATCACGGATTTTCAGTGAAGTCGGTGTCGGAAAAAGAACTGAATAGCATCATAGAAGCGCGGTTGATCAATGAATCCGCAGCATTACGCCTGTCCATCACCCATGGCGATCTCACATGGGAATCCAATGTAATCGCCGTTCATCACAAATTATCGCAAACGGCCGAGTACGAGGAAGTGAATCAAAAGCTTGCCGTTCGCGAAGAGTGGCCCGGCATCCACCGTCAATTTCATTACGAGCTTATCGCCGCATGTCCAAATCCGGTTCTCTTGGATATCTGCAGACGTCTTTGGGATTTGAGCGAATTTTATCGACATTGGTCGATCCAGCAGCAGCCAACTCGCGATGTCCGCGCCGAACATAAGGCATTAACAGATGCCGTTCTTAGCCGCGACAGCGAGCATGCCGTCGAGATCTTTAGAGCGCACATCCAACTCACCGCGGATAACCTGTTTGACCACCGATAAGAGGAGTATGCCTGCAAACCGCTGCTTTTAACTTTACCCAAATCCGTTGTAGACAAGTAGCAATATAATCCGGTAGTTGGCTGCCCATTATTTGAGCAGCTGACCTCAAAAAAAATAGGAATGCTTGGTCTTTGAGGACGTTGTTTCCGAGGGAATTGGATAGGACGGGGCTATTGAAGTTCGCCAGTAGTCTTTTCTTCTTTTCGCTTTTTCTAAGTTTTAGTCTTTCAACTAATGGGACACGATAGTTGAATTTAGAACAGGGAGCACACCGCCGCGGCAAATGCTCCCTCTTTCATTTAAGTAACGGACAGATTAGCTTAATGAATATCAGGAAGAGGATGCCGGAATAATTAACATCCTTTTGTTCAATTAAAGGGCGACTTGGCCATAGTTAGTGTTACAATCGGCACGAGAGGAATCTCTTATTTAAATGAGTATTAAAGATGGCAAGACGAAAGTAATGGTGTATTTCAGCATCTTTGGATAGGATTTCCCTATAGATCAATTACTGAGCATAGAACCAACAGAATCGTATAAAAAAGGTCATGTTATTGCTATTTGCAAATTCAATCTGTTTATTATCAAGATGTAAACCTGGGGTGTGACCACCTAATTATATTTTGACAACTGTTCATTAAGCTAAAGGGCAGGATAGTTGAAAATGTAAAATCCGTGTCAGAGATAACGTTATTGACAAATCATCTACTACGTGTTACTTTATAGCGGTAGTAAGTAACACTGCATACCAGTCATACAGAATAGCAAGGAGTGATTGTGCTGGAAAACCTAACGGAAATGCTCAAAGGCGTGCTTGAGGGCTGTGTCCTTGAAATTATAAGCCGCAAAGAAACCTACGGCTACGAAATCACGCGGCGGCTGAACGCCCTCGGCTTCACAGATGTTGTGGAGGGAACGGTGTACACCATCCTGATCCGGCTTGAAAAAAGCAAGTTGGTGGAGATCACCAAGAAGCCCTCCGAAATGGGACCGCCGCGAAAGTTTTTCGCGATCAACGACGCGGGGCGCGAGGAACTGCGGAAGTTCTGGGGAAAATGGGAGTTCGTATCATCAAAAATTAACGAGTTAAAGGAGAGAAAATAATGAAATTTTGGGAAAAACTCACCGCCAGCGACATGACTAAAGAATTCAAAACTTTTGAATCGCGAGTCAAAAAGCTGCCGGCTGATTATCAAGCGGCATGGGAAAAAATTAATGCCAATCTTTGGCCGCACTCAGATTTCACCGGTCGCAACCTCATGCCAATTCTTGACGGTGTGCTTGGCCTGCTAGAAGAAACGGCGGCGGACGGTCAGAGTGTCCAAGAGGTTTTGGGTGACGACATCAAAGGCTTCTGTTCAGCGCTGGCCGGCGAAGAAGGGGCAAAGTCTTTTCGCGACAAGTGGCGCGAGCAACTCAACAATAATATTGCTAAAAAATTAGGTAAATAGGAGGAGGATAAAATGAGAATACGAGATATCATCGAAGGCAAAAAAGAGTGGCGAGCGCACGTGGCGCGTGTCAAAGCGCTCCCGCAAGATTACCAGATTGTTTATAAAGAGATTCAAAAATATCTCTTTAAGGTCGGCCCTGTTGAGCTAACCGACGGGACGGGTTTGCTCTCGGGGATTATCGATCTTTTTGAAGAAGGCGCGGCCTTGGGGAAAGGCGTGCTCGAAGTGACGGGTAGTGACGTGGCGGCTTTCTGCGACGATCTAATCAAAGATTCAAAAACTTACGCTGACATCTATCAAGAATCTGTTGACCAAGAAGGTAGCAAGGCCATGAAAAAGGTTACGGATAAAACAAAGTAAAAGGGGGATATCGGGATGGAAATAGCAATTGAAGTGAAAGGTCTGCGAAAGTCTTTCAAGGACACAGAAGTCCTAAAAGGCGTCGATTTTGAAGTGAAGCGAGGTGAGATTTTCGCCCTGCTTGGCTCCAACGGCGCGGGCAAGACGACGATTGTCAGAATCCTCACCACGCTGCTCAAACAGGACAGTACGCGCCTTTGCCGAAAACCAGCCGGCGACGTCTATCGTAGAGACCATCCGTGCACTATTGTCAAGTCAACCGGTAGGCAATGATATCTGGGTCGCTTTAACGTGGTGCTTAGGGATAATGATCGTCGCATATCTATTTGCGGTGCGCGCATACAAACGGAATGCAGCTTAAGTTTGTATGCATTATAATGATAGTGGTCAACAAAAACATCAAGTAAAGGGCCTTTCACATTGTCAAAGCGATAGCTTCACCAGTTTTGCTCGTTGAGATCAAGGCCGTCGCAGTGAAGTGATGTTCTATTACTCCTTTTATATCGAAGTAAGGGGCATTAAAGATAACCAGGGAGCAGACTGCCACGGGTGGCCTGTTCTCTTTTTTATTGAAGTAGGCGTCAAATCGTGGATGCCGTTAAGCTAACGGGATACGTTAGTTGAATGACAATAGCGGCAGTCTAAGACTTTATTTTCACTGGACAGCTATTTGAATTACAAAGGCCCTTCCGATGCTCCTCTCGTGGGAAGCCGGAAGGGCTTAGCTTGTTGCATAATGATGATCCTGATATCTATGCGATGAACTTATTTATACCCTTTGCACGGTAAACTCAAATTCCAGCTTTTGATCGGCTGCAATTTGGTATTCCTCGTGTACCGGAGCGCCCCAGCTATCGTCGCCGCCGACACCCATTTGCTTGCCAGCCACCGTGACGACGGTGTAGTAGACGTTGGGCAGCTCATACTGATGGTATGCACTTTCCAGTTCAAATGCCGTATACGGTGAAATGTTGCATTCCACAGGCGCGGTTGCCGGTGCAGTAATGCGAATGCCTCGCTGAGAATCGTCGGTAATATCGACACGGCGTACGCCTGTACGGTTACCGGATTCCTGTGGCACGACATAACCGGATACATTATCCGCTGCTTCGTTGCGGAATACACCGAGTCTTGCCCCGAAGGCACGGTCGATATAGTTTTCCTCCGGTCCCATGGCGTACCAGTCCAGATGGCGGTAGTCTGCCGGAACCTTGAACGAAAGGGCAAAGATCGGCAGGTTAGGCAGCCCCGAGACGCCTTCATAAGTGGATTTCACTTTCAGGCTGCCATCGGCAAAGACGGTATATGCCACTGCTACCCGTACGTCTGCATGAATGCTCAGTATATAGCGGAACGTAACGGTTACACGGTCTGTTTGTTCTTCCGCGACTTCAATCCCCACACATTTGCGTGTTAGGCTAGCTGCAAACCAGCCACCCGCTTCAAACCCAAGCGCTACACCCCTGTCATTGTCCGTGGTTGCACGCCAGAACAACGGTGCGGGAGGAATAGCGATCATCTCGCGTCCAGCGTAGCGCAATGAAGTCAGGCTGCCTGCTCCTTTGGAGAACATGATGCTGAAATCTGCACCGTGAACGCCGATGTTAACATCGCCATGCACGACTCGAAGGGCACCGCCCGTAGGAGCCTTTTGCGGACGGGTATCTTCCACGATGAAAATATGCTGCCCAAAGGCTACTTCATATCCAGCCTCCGCCCACAGCGTAGCTTCTTTCAAGACCAGAGACGTGTGAATGATGTATTCACCAGGCGCGTCTACTCCAACCGTGTCCGCCAGCCTCAACGGAATATAAGCTTCTGTCTGTGCGGCTACATCCACTTGAATCACGTTCCGTGCGATTTCATGGCCTTCATGAAGCAGGCTGTATACCAGCTCGTATTCATCTGTTCCTTCGAACAGATTTTCATTGCGAATCGTCACGCCTGTGCGATCCGGCGTGAGCTTCAGATTTTGATACAGGAATTTGATCTCCTGCATCTTCGGTGAAACCTTCCGGTCCGCATAGACAATTCCGTCCGTACAGAAGCCATAGTCTGTCGCACGGTCGTCAAAATCGCCGCCGATCGCGAGGTATTCGCGTCCGTAGCGATCTTTTTTCATAACCGCCTGATCAATGTAGTCCCAAATAAAACCGCCCTGATACAGCTCGTATTTGTTCTCCAGCTCTGTATATTTGTGCATACCGCCTACCGAATTGCCCATCGCATGCATGTACTCACAGCTAATGTACGGCTTTTGCGGATTGTCGTTCAAATACTGCTCGATATCTGCGGGCTTGGCGTACATCCGGCTCTCCATATCGCTGGTATCATCGTACATACGGTTGTGGAACACGCCCTCGTAGTGTACCAGACGGCTCGGGTCGGTGGCTCGGAAATAGTTGGCTACATTCCGCAGCACTTCACCTGCATAGGACTCATTGCCGCAGGACCAGATTAGAATGGACGCATGGTTTTTGTCCCGTTCCAGCATGGAGATGGCGCGGTCCATAACGATATCCTGCCACTCCGGCAGATTGCCGGGAATGTTCCACGAAGGCTCGACTGCGCCAAGCTTTTGCCAGGAGCCGTGTGTTTCCAGGTTCATTTCGTCAATCACATACACCCCGTACTCATCGCACAGCTCATACCACAGAGTCTGGTTAGGATAGTGAGAGGTGCGGACCGCGTTCATGTTGTTTTGCTTGAGGGTGCGAATATCCCATAGCATATCTTCACGCGAAATCGCACGTCCAGTGCGAGCGTTGAATTCATGGCGGTTCACGCCCTTGAAGACAATCCGCTTGCCGTTCAGATGCATCACCTTGTTGATTAGCTCAAACTTGCGGAAGCCGACCTTTTGCGGAATGACCTCGACCAGCGTTCCATCCGGTTCGTAGATTTGGATGAACAACGTGTATAGGTAAGGCTTTTCGGCGCTCCAGCGCTGGACTTGATCCAGTGCTGCCGACAGCGAAGCCTTGCCATCTGTAAAATCCGCCTTCAAAGAAGCCACAATCTGGCCTCCAGCATCTTTGACATCGACGGTCGCATAGGCGGCTACTGCTTTTTCCAAGGTCAGCTCCAGCTCCAGCAGCCCCTGCGTGTACGTGGCATCCAGACCGGCCTTGGCATGCAGATCACGTACGTGAACAGACGGGATGGTGTACAGATATACGTCTCTGAAGATACCGGAAAAACGCCAGAAATCCTGATCCTCCAGCCATGCTCCTGTACTTCTCTGATATACCTCCACCGCCAGCTTGTTTTCGCCTGCTTGCAGGAACGGTGTCAATTCAAAATCGGACGGTGTAAAGCTGTCCTCGCTGTAGCCGACAAATTGTCCATTCAACCATACATAGAAAGCCGATTCGACGCCTTGAAAAGAAATAAACACAGGCTGCGCGTCAGAAGCCATATGTTCCGGCAAAACAAAGCCTTTGATATAGCTCCCGACCGGGTTGTGATCTTCTGGAATATGTGGTGGGCGAACATCCGAATGTCCGTCCCACGGATACATCGTATTCACGTACTGCATTTGGCCGAAGCCTTGCGTCTGAATATGACCCGGTACCTGAATGTCGCTCCAGCCGCCGTATTCGAAATCAGGGGCATAGAACTCCGCCGGACGGATGGTTGGGTTCGTAGCATAGTTGAACTTCCAGCTACCATTCAGGCTATGACGCCAGACCATATCGGCCTGACGCTCCGCTTCCTGAAGTGTAGCGTAATATTTATGATCGGAATAGGCAGGCAGCCGATGTACTGCAAACTTGGTTACGTCGGTCAGCCAATTCAGGCTGGGGGTGTGGATGGTCAAGGCGAACACTCCTTATTTTTAAAAATAAAATGAAGGTATTTCACAGCAAGTCTGTTATTTTACCGAGCCTACCATACCTGCTACAAAATGCTTCTGCATCAGGAAGAATACCAGTGCGGTCGGCAATGTGGACAGGACGATGGCAATCATAATCACGCCGTAATCGGGTGCATAGCCAGAGCCGAGGTTCGAGATCAACAGCGGAATCGTTTGATTTTCCGGCGTTTGCAACACGATCAGAGGCCAGAGGTAGTTATTCCAGCTTGACATGAACGTGATGATGGCGGCAGCGGCATAAGTTGTTTTCATCGTAGGCATATACACCCGGAAGAACAGACCCAGCTCGGACAATCCGTCCATACGACCGGCTTCCAGCAAGTCCTTCGGAAACATCTTGGTGCTTTGACGGAAAAAGAAGATCAGAAACGCCGTGGTAACCGTCGGAATGACGACAGACGAAAGGGTATCAATGCCGATCCAGGGCAGCGTATTGGAGATACTGCCGAACATCCGATAGAGCGGGATCATGATCGCCGCAAACGGAATCATCATAGACATTAGCAGGATATTGAAGACAACGTCTTTGGCTTTACTTCTGTAAATTTCAAAGCCATAGCCTGCCAGTGAGGCAATGAGCATTGCCAGCAGTGTCGTGGAAATCGAGATTTTCGCCGAATTACTCAGTGCGGTAACGATATCCACTTTTTCCAGCAGATTGTGCATATTATCCATCAGATGAGAGCCGGGCAGCAGCTTGCCTTTCGTCACATCAACCGACAGGTTGGTGGCGCTGGATAGCATCCACAGGAACGGGAAAATCGAAACGAACGATATAATGATCAGAAAGGCATACGTAAATAGTCTTTTCATTTTCATCATTTCTTCTCACCTGCCACTTTGAACTGGATGATCGACAAGATAATGATCATAATGACGATGGAGTAGGATACGGTCGCCGCATAACCAAAGTCGGATGAATATTTGAAGGACAGGTTATAAATATATTGCGAAATGGAAGAAGTCGCGTTCCCCGGTCCGCCTTTGGTAATGTTCATAATTTCATCGAAGAGCTGGAGTGTACCAATCGTCGATGTGATGGAGGTGAATAGGATAATCGGCTTGAGCAGTGGAACGGTTATGCTGAAAAATTGTCGAATGGAGGAAGCTCCATCAATACGGGCCGCTTCGTAGATCGAGTTGTCGATGTTCTGGAGACCGGACAAGTAAAAGATCATATTGTAGCCGGTCCAGCGCCATGTGATTGCAATAATAATCGTAACCTTGGCCCAGAAGGGATCAGTAATCCATTGAATCGGCGTGCCGATCACGTGCAGATTTAGCAATAAAGAGTTTACCAGACCATCAGCCGAGAACAGATATTTGAATACAACCGAATAGGCTACAAGGGATGTAATACAAGGCAAGAAGATCGCTGTGCGGAAAAAGCCTTTGAATTTCAGGTTTTTATCATTCAGCAGTACGGAAATGAACAGGGCCAGAATCACCATCAATGGCACCTGGAAAATCAAATAGATAAACGTGTTCTTCACGGCGGTTATAAACATGCTGTCGGTGAACAGACGTTTGTAGTTATCAATGCCGTTGAAGGTCAGATTAGACCCTGTACCTGTCTTGAAGGACAAGATGAGCGCCTGGATCATCGGATAGAAATAAAAAGCCACAATCATGATCACTGCGATGGATATGAACAACCATCCTGTCATACCTGCCTTGAAACGTGATGTCGTCATTTTGGGCGCGGCTGTCTTCATACCATGTCAACTCCCCATGCAGCAGTAAAACCTTGAACTCGAAAGCCCAAGGTTTTAAGTGCTTATCGTTTTATTGTTTAGCCTTGGCTAGATGGACTGTCTTATTTAAGCTGTGCTTCTGCTTGTCCTTGAGCATCTTTCAGAACTGCGTCTACATCTTTGCCGTTCAGATAGTTTTGAATTTCAACGGTCATGATATCCTCAATGGCATAAGTGTGCAGGCCATAATTGACTTTTGGAACTTGTTTGGTCCAGTCTGCGAATTTTTTGTAGACTTTATCGCCACCGAAGTACGGATCTGCCTCGTCATACGCTTTACCGCTGGAAGCTGCGTTTAATGAACCGACAATTCCAATCTTGCTCAGCATATCTTGATATAGATCTTGATCTGAACCGAATGTTTCTTTCAGGAAATCAGCAGCGGTATCTTGACCGTCTGTGTTCAGGACATACCAGGAGCTGCCGCCGAGGCTGGAAGCATTCACGGATTCAGGTACATTTTTCAATTTAGGGAAAGGAACAACGGCCCATTTACCCGATTGCGAAGCTTCTGCTTTGATTGAAGGCGTAATCCAGTTACCTGTTGGTACGGAAGCAACTGCACCGCTATTAAAGGCTGCCAGGAATTGGCTCCAGTCGGCATTCATTTTAACAATGTTCGCATCGAACAAGGATTTGTACGTCAAGAGCGCTTCTTTCAGAGCTGCATTACCAGCCAGGTTTGGCGTTTTACCGTCTTCTTTCAGGTACCATGAACCTGCGGATTGGATCATACCGCGGATCAGACCGAGATCATTCGGATCTTGAGTGAGCATTTCTTTACCTGTTTTTTGCTTCACGGCTTTACCGATTTCAATGAATTTGTCCCAATCAATGTTGGTCAGGTCAGCTACTTTGTAGCCGGCTTGTTCCAAATAATCCGTTCTTACATACAGACCCATAACACCGGAGTCGAATGGAACACCGTATTGCTTGCCGTTGTAGCTGGTTGGTCCGATTTTGTAATCCGCGAAGTCGGATGCTTTGATCGAGCTGCTCATATCATGGAAGGAATCGGGATAGGCTTGCAGGAAGTTCTGTGCCCGGTAATCCTCGATCAGAACCACGTTAGGCAATCCTTTGGTGGAACCGGAGTTGAGACCGGCATTCATTTTTTGTACGATATCATTTTGAGCGTATTCTACAATGTTTACGGTTACATCAGGATGTTTGGCAACGTAGCGATCTTTCGCCAGCTTCAGTGCCGCGATATTGAAGTTCGGGTCCCAAGCCCAGACCGTGATTTCTTTCTTGCCGGAATCCGTGGTAGTCGCGGCTTTCTCGGAATTGCTGGAACATGCGGACAGCAAGATCAAGCTTGCGATCAGCAGAAGGAAAGTCATTTTTTTCATTTTGTTCAACCCCTACTCTTTTTTATATGTTGCTTATTCGTGCTAAACCTTTTAGATGAAAGCGGTTACTTTGTTTATAAATCTAGTTTATCATCCTTGTTTTGCAGGCGTTAGGAATATCTTTATACGGATTGGTCTTATTATTATGAAATATCAAAAAAGGTACCGCTTACATTTGTATTTTGTTTTGGTTTAGGTATTTTTTTTAGGTTGAGCCTGAAATTAGATGGCGTGCTACTACGCAGGTGGATGGTGCTTCCCATCGCCCCCGCCCCCGGATTTCTTGAATAAAGTCTTTCATAAGGTAGGAATCCGGGGACAAAAGCGAACGCTTCGCTTGTACAGCACCATTCCACCCACTCCGTTTTACATGCGCATTTTTTAAGTTCAGCCTATATTTATTAGATAAGAGGGGCGGGTTTTACGATCAATGGCAGTGTCAATCTCACTTTGGTACCCTCGCCTTTTTTGCTGGCAATGGTCACGCCGTATTCTTCTCCATATAAAAGGGTAATGCGGTTGTGAACGTTCTGAATGCCGATGCCCGTGAACAGTTGGCGCTTGCTCTTGGGGTTCGGAAGTCCGTCCTGCACAGCATGTCCGTCCATATCCATACCGTCCCCGTCGTCGACTACTTCGCAGATGAGAGTGTCGTCCGTTTTGGACACCAATATATAGATGTGTCCTGTATTTTTTTCATTAAATGCATGGAAAAATGAATTTTCGATAAAAGGCTGGATAATCAGCTTGGGAACATGGTACTCCAGACAATCCGGCGACACAAAATAATTCACCTGTACCCGCTGCCCATAGCGCACATGGTTAATGAACACGTAATTTTGCATGTTGGCCATTTCCTGCTCGATGGTGATCGTTTCACTTACATTGCTGATCGTATTTTGCAGTAAAGAAATGAGCGCGTTGATCGTCTCGGCGGCGGTCTCCTTGTTTCCTTTGAGCACCAGCATTTTGATCGAAGCCAGTGTATTGTACAGAAAATGCGGATTGATCTGCCGCTGCAGTGCAGCCAGTTCTGCATTTCGTTGCCCTTTTTGCGTCTCTAGAAGCTTCTGGATATAGTCATTCAGTTCATCCAGCATGTAGTTGTAGGCATGACTCAACTGTCTGACCTCATAGCTGCCCGTTACCGGGATATAGTTATCAAAATTTTTCTCGCGGACGGTCGACATTTGCTTGACCAGCCGGGTCAGAGAACGAATCAGGCGACGGGAAATCAGAAAAACAATTAACAAAGCAATCAACACGATGCCAATGCAGATCAGTACAACGGATTTGACGTCAATAATCTGTCCGATCGCGGTTTGTCTGTCGATCATGTTCACCAGATAAAAATCATAAGAAGGAATGTAGTTGGAAAGAAGGATGCTTTCCTTGTTCATCACATCGGCATTGATGTAGTTAAGTCCCTGTTCATTAATTTTTGTGGCATAGCCTAGCAGCTCATTGGAACGTTGTCCGATCAAGTCCTGACGGTTGCTCGACACAATGAGTCCCGATTTGTCCAAAATGAGTACATCATTGCCGTTGCTTGTGAAGTTGTTATAGAAGCGGCGGAGCTCCGGCTCGCGAATGGCAATGTAGATCATGCCATACAACGTACCGCTAGTTCGCTCCATAAATGCCTTGGAGGCGATAATATAGGGTGTGGGTTTCTGTGCGGTAGTATTCATTTGCTGACGCAATAGATCTGTATCCAGCTGATACATAAGCCGTGTCGGCTGTGCCGCGTTTCGGGCTGTAATCAAACTGCTCTTGAGCTCCTCCGCAGTTACCGGCCAGTAGGACGAGTCGGAATAGAAGCTTCGACCGTTCATGCCCGTTATGGCGACACTAACATCATAGGCGTCAACATTTGATTTAATCTGCTTCATCTGCTGTGCCATACCGAAGTAGATTCGCGCCGAGTTAATGGAGTCGGATTGTCCTCCTGTCAGGTAGTTTTTGACCGTTCCATTTTCCGAAGCATGGGTTACGGCATTCACGATAGAATCATTGAAGGATTCAAAGCTGGATTCAATCTGACTGAGTACCTTGGCATTTGTAATACTGAATGTTTCGGCGAACAGTCGTTCAGACATCCGAATCGTCACCAAAGAGGTCAGCAAGGACACCGCAGTGATGCTGACCACCATAACGACAAATATTTTAAAGAACAGACCTTGATATTTGATTTTATGGATATACCTTTTCATATTAAATCTCTTTTCTGCTGGCAGATATGCTCTTGCTGTCTAATGGAGAGGCTCCCGGCGATATTGGCTGGGTGAGTAACCCATTACCTTTTTGAACACTTTGGTAAAATAGCTGGGGTCCGAATAGCCAACGGTGCTGCTAATATCCGAAATGGACATTGTCCCCGACCGCAGCAGCTCAGCTGCCTTTTCAACCCGAATTTTGTTCAGATACTCGCTGAAGCCCTCTGTATGGTGAGTTGTAAAATAACTGGACAAGTAAGAGGGATTAAAATGAAAATATTGACCGAGTGTCGTCAAATTGAGCGTTTCCGCGTGATGTTCCTCGATATATTCCAGCAGCTTCTTCATGCTCGGACTGCTTCCTTGCTGTGTTTTGGCCAGAATCTGCATGTTCGCTTCCTCTAAAAAGGTCTCCAGCAATCGCACTGCCTCATGTACGTGAGGGGCATCATTAATTGTTTTGAAATAGGAGTATTTCGCCGCATCCAGTTCCTTCATATCATACCCCTGATTCCCGAGCAAAATCGTAATGTTGAATACGATGTTCCCGAGAAGGGATTTGAATTCAAAAGCGGTGAAGGTATAGTTGCCGGACATAGCGGCTACATAAGACCTCAAATCCTGAAAAGCCGTATCAAAATGCTCACGCTTCATTTCTTCCGTGAACTGTTTTAAGTTAAACGAGCTGTTCACCTGAACAGGCTTGGGGAGTTCGTCTTCCATCAGAAGCGCGGTTCCTGGGAAGTAAAAGCGATAGCTGAGCAGTTTGGGCAGTTCATCCTGATAGACCTCGCTCATTTGATTAAAATCATCAAACAAACGGCTGATCGCCCAGCCTGTCTGTGGCTCGACTTGCTTCGTCTCCTGAGCTACTTCTCGGACCGTAGCCATCCAGGAGTGTAATTCACGCGGATCAAGATTAGCTAAAAAAACAGCCGTGTTTGCATCAGACGGCAGTTGTCGCAACACGATTTGTTCACAGGCAGATGTCACTCGATCGGTGAGCTTGGAAAATAGGTACGAGGCAGGGTGGGAGTGGACTTTCCCCTGTGGTTCCGCCTGCCCCACGCCTATGAGTGCAAAATGGGCATACGGAAATTCCTGCTTCAGCAGTTCCGTGTCATAGTCGATGCTATAGCCGGAAATGAGCTTTTCTATCACATGATCCATCGTAATTCGGTTATTCCCGGCATCCGCCTGATACTGAATGGACGGAATTTTGCGGGCTGTTCTCTGGAGCACTTGAAGTAGCTCATCTGTGTCCAGCTTGGGCTTCAAAATATAGTCAGCAACACCTTGCTGGAAGGTGGATCGCACGTAATTAAACTCGCCGTAGCTACTGAGCACAATGACCTCAATATCAGGATAATTCTGTCTGACAATGCGTGTCAGTTCTTCACCGTCCATGATAGGCATCACGATATCCGTAATGACAATATGCGGGCGCAAAGTCTCAATCAGCGCTAACGCTTCTTTTCCATTAGAAGCCTCGCCTACAATGCGAAATCCATACTGTTCCCACGATAAATGATGCTTGATCCCTTGCCGTACCAATATCTCATCATCTACAATCAAAATATTGCATAGCTCTTTCATGGCAGCACTCTCCGTAATTATACCTATTCAAAAAAGACCTCCATAAGGCGGACGTCACATCATTTGAGACACATAGTTGATAACGCTTCCAACTTAGCTTAAATATAAAGCATTTAATCCTTACATGCTAACATAAACCTCTGTCTAATCCAAAGGTAATTTAGTTCAAATGGCATGTAAAACGACAAAAAAGGCCGCCGAGAAGATCTCGACAGCCTGAGTAAACCGGGCTACCTTTACCTTAAACGGTACCCCATGTCCGATCTCCTGCCAAATATTTTTCAGTCAAAATAGACAGCAGTTGAATACCAACCTCATTGTGTCCTCCCTCAGGAAGGATCAGGTCAGCGTATTTCTTGGAAGGCTCAATAAATGCCTCGTGCATAGGCTTAACCGTACTCAAATAGTGATCGTGGATCGACTGAATGGTGCGGCCTCGCTCCTCAATATCTCGAAGTACCCGGCGAAGTATACGCACATCCGGATCGGTGTCGACAAATACCTTGATGTCGAGTAGTTGACGGAGCTTTTCGTCAGACAGTACGTGCAGTCCTTCTAGCATGACGATATGATTCGGTAGAAGCTCTACCGTCTCGTCTGTAGAACGAGCATGAACCGTGAAGTCATATACTGGCGCGTGGGTCGCTTGTCCTTTTTTCAGACAATGGAGATGCTCAATAAGCAAGTCGTTGTCAAAGGCAAACGGATGATCATAATTGACCAAAGCACGTTCGTCATAGCTCAGATGTGAATGGTCTTTATAGTAGTTATCCTGAGATATGAAAGTCACTTTATTAGATCCCAGACGTTCAACGACAGCGCGTGCTACCGTCGATTTACCGGAACCCGTACCGCCGGCAATACCAATAATAAGCATGGCGTTTCACTTACCCTTCCCTAAATGTATCCCGATACAACTCAAGTATTGTAGCACAATGCGCACTTTTTTTCATCAATGCTGAACGTTGTATTTCTTCCATTTTCGTATCCTGGCCCGGAATGTTTTAAACGGTGCCGCAGAGTTGATATGAATCCATCTGGCCATGGGCCAGTTTGGATTACTGCCAGTCCACTTGTGAATGCCCTGTATGAAGAGTTCTTCATGACTGAGTGTGTCAATCCAGTCCAGCCATTTTTGCTCGGTCAACTTGAATAAATGGCG
Organism: Paenibacillus maysiensis; assembly: GCF_000520815.1. Classification (GTDB taxonomy): domain Bacteria; phylum Bacillota; class Bacilli; order Paenibacillales; family Paenibacillaceae; genus Paenibacillus; species Paenibacillus maysiensis. The sequence goes on from NZ_ASRY01000315.1 coordinate 83,092, forward strand.
TAATTCACTTAAAGAGTGATGGGAGTAGGTCTTGTAAAAGGATTGGTAAAGTTCGCCTAGCCTATTCCATTTATAGTTCGGTGCAGGCATGATGACGGTTTTTCCTTCCTTTTCGTCTCTGTCCCATGACATGACAAGCTGTAGCCATCCGAGCTGGTAGGCAATCATTTCAGTAGGGGTTTTATCTACCTCGGGAATTCGAATATCCTTTTGTTCCTCGGCTACCTCCTTGAATTCACTGTCGAATAGCAGGTAGGAGGCATGGATGGCTTCTTTTAACTCCGTTTTGGAAGCGTACTGGTAGCCGGACATCTGATCGCTCCTTTACATTGTAATCATGATATCAACCCTTTATATGTACCACTCTCAATATGACAACCTTATGTCTTATTTAAAAATAAATAAAGTGATTTTTGTGATTTTATGCAAAGGCATTTGGTGTGTTCACGAAAAAAAGATGCAAAGTTAATAGATAATTTAAGACAAAAGATAAGTAATTAGGCATATTTTAATATTTCTTTATGTGTCTATAATTATTGGAGGTAGTTGTTTTGATATTCATTAATCCAATTAAGAAGGAGATTGTTACATGAAGCCGAGTTTGTTGAAGAAATGTGCAAGTGTAATGCTGAGCAGTTCGTTGGCGCTGTCTTTATCGTTACCGTTACTAGGTCATGCGTATGCAGATGGGAATTTACAGGTAAATGACAATTTTGAACAAGGTGAAGCTCAGGGCTGGACAGTAGGCTCGGGGAACTGGTCTGTGGTCAAGGATGGAAATGGCTTTGCATACCAACAATCTAGTCGAAGTGAAAGCCAATCCGTTAAAGGTAATGCCTCATGGACGAACTACAGTGTGCAAGCAGATGTGTATGTAGATGATTTTAACGGCTCCAACCGGGTATATGTTGCAGGCAGATATACAGATGCCGATAACTTCTACGCGGCTTCGTTGTACAACAAGAAGGGCGGAGCACTTGAAATTCGTAAAAAGGTAAACGGCTCTATGAAGACACTGGCTACCAACATGAACTACAAACTGGACACCAATACATGGTACACAGTGAAGCTGGAGCTGTCCGGTTCGGAAATTAAGATGTATGTCAATAATCAGCTGGAGCTGACCGCAACAGATTCCAGCCTTGCTTCCGGAGCCATTGGTTTGGTAACCTCCAAGGCGGTTGCCCAGTTCGATAATGTTATCGTATCCGGTGCTTCTTCTGAAGCAGATCCAGGTACAACACCTGTGAATCCAACACCAGGTACAGATAACCCTACTCCTGGGGTGAACCCTGATGTAACCTCCAAAAATAACTATAATTTGACTGGCTTTTCGTATGGTAATACAGGTGGTGGCAACATTGCGGATACAGATGCCAACTACAAAAAGGTTTACAACGCTGTAGATCTCAACGAAGCACTTAAAAAGGGTACTAAAGTCAAAGTTATTGAGATCATGAATGATCTTGATTTGGGATGGAACGAAATGCCTGCTGCTGCGAAGGTCATGCCTTTTAGCGCAAACAACCCTGTGCTGACAAATCCCGTTTTGAAAAAAACAGGTGTGAGCAAAATCTATATAGAAAACTTGAATGGAATCACGATTTTCTCGGCAAATGGTGCTAAAATCAAACATGCTGGCTTTGTTATCAAAAGAAGCTCTAATTTGATTTTCCGTAACCTCGAATTTGACGAGCTTTGGGAATGGGATGAAGCAACCAAAGGGAACTATGACAAGAATGACTGGGATTATATCACGGTTGAAGGCCAAAGCTCCAAAGTATGGATTGACCATTGTACATTCAACAAAGCGTATGATGGCTTGGTGGATGTGAAAAAAGGCAGTAACGGAGTTACCATTTCCTGGTCCTTATTCAAAGGAGATGACCGCAGCTCCAACAGCTGGGTGACCCAACAGGTTGACGCTATGGAAGCAGACAAATCTTCCTACCCTATGTATGCTTATCTGAGAAGCAGTGCAGTAGGAATGAGTAAAGAAGATATCATTGATATTGCAGCAGGACAAAAGAAAGCGCATCTGATTGGTGCTACGGAGATGGCCGCTGATAATGCAGATTTGGAAGTGACGCTGCACCATAACTACTACAAGGATATTCAAGACCGTATGCCGCGTTTGCGTGCTGGTAATGCCCATGCCTATAACATCGTTATGGACGATGCCGGATTGGCCAGAGCCAAAAACAGAATTACGCCCGACATGGAAAAAGCGATTGCTGCCAAGGGATACCATTTTGACGTAATAGGTAACGGTGCGATTTCAACAGAAAATGGCGCGGTATTGCTTGAGAAATCGTATTTAATAGATGTATTTTCTCCTGTTCGTAATAACCAAAAGGATCCAAACGCTGCGGATTACACAGGTAAAATCAAAGCAGAGGACGTCATCTTATCGGATAACGGCACCGTATTCAGAGGAGGCAGCGACGATGCAAATAGCCCGTTAGCTCCGTATCCTGTGAAGGACAAGGCCTTCTCTTGGAATGGATTCACGACGTTGCCATACAGCTACACAGCCGAAGATCCTGAAAACCTGGTTGCTCAATTGCAGGCCAAGGACGGAGCTGGTGCAGGCAAGCTGAACTGGTCGAGTGAAAACTGGCTTAAAACCGTATACAAAGCAGCCGCTTCGAAGGTTGCAGAAACGGTGGAAGATTCCGAATAAGTATATTGGAAAAATAGCATTGGAATAAAAAGCAGCCGGGACAGATATACTCTGTTCCTGGCTGCTTTTTTTCGTATACACTTTCAGGACGCGTTCGGCAAGCGCTTAACCGATAACGACAAACGAGGACACACCAGCGGGTACCGATCTGACCCGGAACAACGTTCCATCGTCTCTAAAGGTACGCAAAATATAAGGCTGGTTCGTAGGTGTGCGGACCCTGCTGAATCGGGCTGTGCCGAAACCGTCGAAATTCACGGCTTGCACAAAACTTCCATTTGTACGCCGGAGCACTGCAAAAAATCCCGTTGTAATAAAAGGTACTCCATCATTACGGGCCCAGATGACTGTGAACCGACGAAGGGTTTGCGTAGGACTTACATTACGATATTTCGTAACAGGAACCTTTCTGCCCGTAGACTTCAAGGTTTGAGGAGGACGAATGGCCACTTCATATCAACTCCTTTGTTGTGATGAGATAGTAGATGCACACAAAGGAGTTTAGGACTGTGCTATAAACTACTTCTTAAAAATTAGGTTTATAGACCTCATCATGCCCAATCGCGCCGTAGCGTAAAGAGTTCTTTCAACGCATCCGTCGACAGCTCGGTAATCCAGCCCTCGGTGCTGGAAATGATCTGGTCACTAAGCTGCTGCTTGCTCTCCAGCATTTCGTCAATGCGTTCCTCCAGCGTGCCCAGCGAGATGAACTTGTGCACCTGTACGTCTTTCGTTTGTCCCATCCGGTAGGCGCGGTCTGTGGCCTGATTTTCAACAGCCGGATTCCACCAGCGGTCGAAGTGAAAGACGTGGTTGGCGGCTGTCAGATTCAGACCCACCCCCCCAGCCTTGAGCGACAAAATAAATACGGACGGCTGCTCGTCAGGCGGCAGTGCGTGAGATTGGAACTGATCAATCATCCGGTCACGGGCCGTTTTGGACGTACTGCCATTGAGGTAGAGCACCGGCTCTTGTAGCTCTTGAGCGAGCACCTGCTGGAGCATCCGACCCATGCCAATATACTGGGTGAAAATAAGGCAGCGCTCGCCTTCCTCCCGCAGCTCCTTGACCATGGCCAGAATGCGCTCCAGCTTGGATGAACGGCTGATGACCGCTTCAAAATCGGGCTGACTATAACCGGAAGCCGTGGCATCCGGGGCCGCCTCCTTGGTTAAGAGCGCAGGATGGTCACAAAGCTGCTTCAACTGGGTAAGGGCAGATAAGATAGCACCTTTTCGCTCAATCCCCTCCAGCTTCTGCATCCGTTCCATGAGCTCTTTGACAATTTGGTCATAGAGCGCTCCCTGCTCGGAGGTGAGATGAATGTACGTTTTCATCTCATTTTTCTCGGGCAAATCAAGCTGTATAGCCGGGTCCTTCTTCTTGCGTCGCAGCATGAAGGGCTGAACCAGCTTTTGCAGGTCTATCGTTCGTTGCTCGTTATGTTCTTTCTCGATAGCATTGATGAACCGATTGCTGAAGGCGCGTGTGCTGCCCAGATAACCGGGATTGATAAAATCGTAAATCGACCATAGCTCGGACAGCCGATTTTCAATAGGCGTCCCGGTTAGCGCAATACGATGCCGGGCAGGGAAGCTGCGAACGGCAGTGGATTGCTTGGTTTGCGCATTTTTAATATTCTGCGCTTCATCAAGGCAAACCGAGTCCCAGGTTATGCTTTGTAGCAGCTCCTGATCGAGGGTTGCTGTAGCAAAGGAGGTCAGGATGACATCAGCTTGCTCGACTTCCTCGCGAAACAAGTCTCCCTGATCCCGCTTGCTTCCATAGTGGAGCATGACCTTCAATGAAGGGGCGAATCGGCTGAGTTCCTTTTGCCAGTTGCCTAGCACCGAAGTCGGGCAAATCAGCAGCGAGCTGGAGCGGACGCCTGTCTCTGCGGCGATGTCCTGCAGATGTAGCAAATAGGCAATAAACTGCACCGTTTTGCCAAGCCCCATATCATCGGCAAGGCAGGCACCCAGCCCAAAGCGCCGTAAAAAGGCAAGCCACGCATATCCGTCCCGTTGGTACGTCCGCAGCTCGGCTTGCAGTCCGTCCGGCACGTCCAGTGCCGGCCATTCGGACTGTC
>NZ_ASRY01000316.1 GCF_000520815.1 Paenibacillus maysiensis
TAAAAAAATTGTCTGATTTACTGTTGACAATCCAGTGAAAGACTCCTTATGAAAAGTGATTTTCATGTACCTCCATCTGTCAGTCCGCAAAATTTACAAGAAATGAAACTCTCAATTGAAGTGATGATTGAGTTTCCAGAATTAATGAATCCCAAAAGCGAAGAAAGTAAGACGAGCGTCCCACCTTTTTTTAATCAATTAGTTGTTAAATCACCTGGGGGGGCTCCATATATAAGAATGAGACTTTCGGGGAAATGGACACCAAGTAACACCCCAGAAGGAGAAATAGAGCAAAAATTACATTTCATCATTATACCGGAAGAGGATTCTAAAGAAACAGATGAAGCATTTGTAGCAGTTTCACCCCATCAGCGTTCAGTGATACAAATGTTATATGTTCCGGCTGTAAGAGAACCTCTTAGTCAGTTGAAAAATGCATCCGGCACTATACTTTGGAGAATATTAAGTAATATAAAATGGCCCGAGGATATTGACCAGCAATTAAAAATAAAGATGGAGCCAGTTAATGCATTATTTAGTGGAATTTCTGGAGTGGAAGAGATAAAGGGAATAGTACGTGAAGAATGGAAGAAATATCATCGTGATTTTAGGTACCAAGATGCAATTCTAGAATTTAATAGTACTACTCTTTCATCAATTTTAAAAAAAATTGAAGTTCAATTCTCTCCTACACAGGAGGAGGGGAGCTACTCTATAGATAAACTTGGAGATGGTTTACGTTCTTTATTCTACATATCGCTCGTATCATCTTTATTGGAAGTAGAGCAACAAATAACAGTTCAACGTTCGGCTGCTTTGACCATACTAGCTGTTGAGGAGCCCGAAAATCATATGTCTCCTCATTTACTGGGCCGCGTGATGGATAATTTGAACAAAATATCTAGACGAGAGAATGCACAGGTTCTATTATCCTCTCACAGCCCTTCAATTATCAAGAGAGTTCAACCAGAAGAAATATTCCATTTTAGAATAGATGAAGCCAATGGAAGCTCTTTAGTAAATAAAATCACCTTGCCCGATCGTCAAAGTGAGGCTTTCACTTATATTAAAGAAGCTATACAAGCTTATCCTGAGTTATATTTTTCAAAGTTAGTTATCCTTGGTGAAGGGGATACTGAAGAGATTGTCTTACCAAAAATATTAAAGGTCAATGGGATATATGCAGACGATGAAGGAATATCAATCGTTCCTTTGGGCGGTAGGTATGTAAATCACATGTGGAGACTTCTTAACCAGCTATCGATTCCTCATATCACTTTGCTAGATCTGGATCGCGAACGTGATGGTGGCGGTTGGGGAAGAGTTAAGTACGCTTTAAAACAATTATTATTTAACCAAAAGGATAAAAGTAAGCTCCTAACAGTATATAGAGACGAAAAGCCATATCAGTACACGGATGAGGAGATTAATAAATTCCATAAACGTCCGCTTGATTCTCCGCTTGCTAAGAATATTGACGATCTTTGGATACCGCGATTAAAAGGGGAAGCATATAATGTATTTTTTTCTGCCCCACTTGACTTAGATTTTTTGATGCTGGAATCTTTTCCTGATGCGTATAAAAGTACTGTACCATTAGGCCCAAGATTCCCAGATAAAATCAATAAACATGATGAATATAAATTAAAAATTGAAAAAGGTATACAGGCTACACTTAAAAGTGAAAAAAGTACAGGATTTACTTATACTGAGGATCAACATGAACTAATGGTATGGTATAACACTCTATTTTTAGGAAGAGGAAAGCCGAGTACACATATAGAGGCTTTACTAAAAATTGGTGATGATGATTTTAAGGCAAATTGCCCTCAATCTTTAAAAGAATTAGTTATAAGAATTAGACTACTACTAAATCTTAAGGAGGAGCAATGACACAATATCTTAGCGAGAATTTATGGAGACCCGTTGATGGTATGATTTTAGAGCCTATTGCTGACACAGCGATAAGAAGTCAATTAAACTCTGTTATCATTGCTGGTTCTGGTGCGGGCAAGACGGAATTGTTAGCCCAACGAGCTTGTTACTTATTACAAACAGGTCTCTGTAAAGAACCTCAAAAAATTTTGGCAATAAGTTTTAAAGTAGATGCCGCCGATAACCTTAGGAAAAGAGTTGAGAAAAGGTGTGGTCCTGAATTATCAAAACGATTCGAGTCAAGAACATTTGACTCATTTTCAAAATCATTAGTTGATAGATTCAGACTTTCTATAGATGCTGCTATAAGGCCACCGAAGGATTACGAGATAATATTTACAACTAGAGAAGTTAGAAATATAGTCGAAGGTTTTTTAACTGAACGTCATCCAACAAACCCCAATTGGCAGTTTGATATAAATTTTGATGTGTTATTTAAACATTTGACAAGTGATTCACTACCATTATCTGAAGATGATACTGACATTTATAATTGGATTAGAAGGAGACTCTGGCATATTCTAGTAAACGGTAAGAATACCTTGAAAAGTTCTATTACTTTTCCTATGCTTTCAAGGCTTGCTGAGTATATTATTAAGGATAATTTGGCTATAAAAAAAGCCCTGCAAAGCACCTATAGTTATGTTTTTTTAGATGAATTTCAAGATACAACTTATCATCAATATGACTTGCTTAAAATAGCATTTAAAGGTTCAGATAGCATTCTAACAGCAGTGGGGGATGACAAACAACGAATTATGGGTTGGGCTAATGCTATGGATAATTCATTTGATCAGTTTTTAGTGGAATTTAAAGCAACGGAATACCATTTGAGTTTAAATCACCGATCGGCACCTAAACTAGTTGAAATTCAAAATGTTTTGGCTAGTTCAATGAGACAAGGAGCTCCAATTGTCACAAGTTCAGATAAATGGGAAGACCAAGATGGTATCTGTCAGGTATGGAGCTTTCCAAACCATTTATCTGAGGCAATGCATATTGCTTCAGAGATATCAATGAAGATTTCTAATCAAAACATACGTCCTCGTGATATTTGTATACTTGTCAAGCAACAAGAACATATTTACGCAAAAGCACTAATGCAGGAGCTAGAAAATGTAAATATTCATTCTAGAATCGAAAAAGAATATCAAGAATTATTAGGTGAGGAATGCATTGAAATTGTTATTGATTTCATGAGGTTAATTTCCTGTGAGCAATCCCCAAATTCTTGGCAACGAGTAATGAATTTAATGATTTATCTTAATGGTTATGATCCTGCTGTTGATCTTGAGGAGTTAGTAGAGCTAGAAAGGCAGTTACAAAGTTTTATAGTTGGAATAAAAATGGAAATTGAAGTAAGACACTTAAAGGAAGTTGAGATATTAGCATTTACCTCAACCTTGTTTCAGTCAATTTTGGGGTTTGTCGGTATTGATAAAATACGTAGTTCTTATCCTAAATATCTAAAAGAAACTTACTTTAGAGATGTAATAGATAAGGGGGCACAGAAATTAGCAGAAGCATATTTGAAACATTTTAATTGGTACGAAGCTGTTCTAGAATTTTTAGGGGAGTATAGCATACCGATTATGACTATTCATAAAAGTAAAGGCTTAGAATATCACACTGTTTTTTTTCTTGGCTTAGAGGATGATGCATTTTGGAGTTTTAAAAATCAAGAAGATGCCGATTTATGTGCATTTTTTGTAGCATTATCTAGAGCGAAGCAGGAAATCTTTTTTACTTTCAGCAACTCAAGAGAAATAATGCGCTTTAGGGAGCTGAAGACTGTTGAACAATTCAATGTGAATATCTCAAGCTTGTATCAATTGCTTTCTGATGCCAATGTTGAATTACTATCTTTTAATAATGAAGAAACAGCATCGTAAATCCTTCCAAAACTTCAATAATAAATATTTGAAAGATAGCGAAGTATCCAATAAAATATCTTCTAAAGGTAAAGAAGTCTATATTTGGGGTGTTGTATGTTTTTTGAATCTGATGATTTTTTAATGGCATTAAGAGATTACCAAGTAAAAGCTGTTGATTCTGTTATTGAAGGATACAGGCAAGGGAAGAAGAAGTTCTTAATTTCAATGGCCACAGGTACAGGAAAATCTATGGTATGTATGGCAGTAGCAAGATATTTTTTGGAGAGACATATTATTGATAAAGTAATATTTATTTATGATAGAGTTGATTTATCAAAACAAATGTTATCAAGATTGATACAGTTCTTTCCTGAGGGAACCATTTCTGAATTTCCTTTTAATATCGGAAGTTCTCAGATAATCGTAACAACAAGTCAAAAATTCTTTAAAAATGGGAACTATACTACTGATTTACCCAATACTCTAAATGTACTAGTCATATACGATGATATTATTAAAGGATTACCTAGAAGAATAAATGATCTGTTAGGTTATTTTAATTGTTACGTGTTAGGTGTAACAAGTATAACAAAAAAAATAGATGAGATTAGTATTAACAACTTTTTTGAAACTAGTGAACCGTTGTTCAAATATTCACTTATAGATGCGTTATCAGAGGGATATTTAACGGAAAGCGATCCTAATGCTTATAAAAGAAAACATGAAGATTCTTTTGATGGAATTATGTCAGATTTCATTTCGTTATTAGATATATACCCTCAATCTTCCCATTTTATATACGCTTTTAAAAATATTCTAATGAAACTAAGAAAAGAATTTTATTTGCTTGAAGATACACGAGACTTATTTAATGCTTACTTAGATAGCAATCTTTCAAAAGAAGACATTAGGTCACTAGGATATAAAAAAGAACAACTCGATATTTTTGGGAGATTATTAAATGATGAAGCATATTTTACAGAAAAAAAGAAAGAATTTCACAATACTGAGGCAGTTTGGGAAGATTTTTTTGAACACAACAAATGGATATTTGGGCATAGTCTCAATTGTATATTTACAACATCATTAGACAATAAGAAACTTGAACAAGTAATATCTGGTTATTCTTTTAATAAATACGGAAAAAGAGTAGATGCATTAATGAAGACAAGAGGATTGATAAGTTCTTTATGCTTTGTTGAAATTAAGAATCATAAGACAAAATTACTGAGTAATCAATATCGTAGAGGCTGTTGGTCTATATCGGAAGAAGTTGCAGGTGGAATTTCACAAATTCAGAAATATGTTCAACTTTCTTTCAAAAAAATAGAAAGTAAAATAGAAATCACTTCATCTGAAGGTGATCCTACTGGAGAAATCATATACAATTTTAATCCGCGATCTTATTTAATTGTTGGTAGTCTCGGTGAGTTTATGACCAGTAACGGAATTAACGAGGACAAATTATCGTCTTTTGAAGTTTTTAGATCTAATATTACTAGCCCAGAAATAATTACATTTGACGAGTTGTACGAAAGGGCTATTCTATCTTTGGAAAACTTTAAATATGATTAAAGAGACGAAAGTACTTTATGGGTTATAAGATAATAACTATCGATTAAACAAGTATTATTAAGTTTGAAATTTAATTACCATATTATATGAAAAAACCAATATTTTTATTTGAAGATTAATTTCTGATTATTTTTTGTCTCTGTATACGTTACATCCTCAAGCTTAGAGCCAGCCATGCTCCCTAATATTTTAATGTACAAAGCCTTATCACTTAACCAGCATTAATGAGGTCAGCAGTTTGATCATCCTAAATCCTGTATAGGTGAAAATAGAGTGGTCTTAGTTTCTGCTAAATTTAATACCCAAGTACAAGGTCCAGCAACAGATGCTGGGCTTTTTATCATGCTCTTCACGTTTTATCGGATGGGAAACCATATAATGCGAGATTAGTTTTCAGAAGTGTAATTTAAAAACCTTATGATTTTACGATTGTTTTGAACTTTCATTTCTAATAAGCTAATATCTTATTTCAACTCTTGAAATAGGAACGTATATTCTATATAATAAATACGAACATTTGTTTCTGTTTATTGCTCAGACATAAGATGGAACGTTCACAACTATATCACTCAAACCATTAAACAGGAGGCTAAAATTTGTCCAGTAATCCATCACGCAATCAATACCAAATCAAACTGTTCCACTTCAACGAGATCACCATTTTAGGCGACCAACTTTGTGCTCCACAATCCAGCACTCGTACCATCACCGTATCCAACAGCATCTATCTCGATCAACTCAAGCGAGTCGTAGCAGAACGTGATCCTTTCGCTGATGCTCCCGACGTAATCTTTATGCTCAAAGCCGACCAAATTGACGAAGATGATCCAGCCCAACTTGTATTGTTTGAACGTATGTTACGAGAAGGCATCTACTATAATGGAAGGAAGTATGTCCGTTCGATCAAGTCACCTGCGATGGGACGTACACAGCGAACAGAATTTATCCAAGAAAAGTATGCTGCTGATCTGTATCGACACATTACACTCGGTAAAATGCCACCACTCACCAACATCCACAAGTGGGAAGCAGCTCTAGGTGTGAGTCGTTCGGCAGCACAGCCAGTACAGTACATTCCACGTATTGTCGTCATTCCCGATTATGAAAAGGAAACAATCATCGAGGATGTATGGAAAGTGGAAAAGTGTGTTGAGGATTCGGAGCAACAGAAGTTGATATTTGATGAAAAGACGAAGCAACGTGAATATTTCAAAGCAAAGAAAGTATTGAAACCATCAAAGGAACATTTACATAAGTTAGAACGTATACCGAACAAAGTAATCCCTTGGAATGGTCGTACAAAGTCTGTTCCTGACCAATCAGATTTCAAAACCTTCAATGGGTGGAATAAAGTAAATCGTCGTGTAAAGCTAGAAGAGATCCCTTTCCCTGCTCGTTCGGTTATGTATGAAGAATTACACTCTTGTTATTCCATCGAGCAGACAGAAGAAATCCCAATCATCGTGATCAACGAAGAGTCCATCGGATTTAAGCGAGTAGAGTATCCACAGTATGAAAATAAGAATGTTCAGTTTTTTGATGGTCAAGGTTTAATGAGCTTCCAGTTTGCCGAGCGTATTGGACAACACCTGAACCTATCCTATACACCAAATGCAGTTCAGGGAAGACTACCATATATCAAAGGTAATTTTATCCGTTTTGATTTGATAAAATGGTTCAAGGAAAACAACGTGACCGAGATAAAGGATGTTTTTGGTGAATTACAGCCTGTCATCGACAAACAGGGTCGTCCTATTGATCTCATCCTCACCAAATCCTGCTTCAAAGCATGGCATCAATACAGTGAGGAACAAGCAAAGCCCAAGTGTTTGTTTGAAAATATAACGGAATATGAAGCATTGCTGAAAGTACATAACCATAACAATTTTTGGGTCGCCAATTATGCGAAGCCAGCATACCAGGTGAACGCCTACACACCACTGACATACCAATATATTCATGCGCTAAATCTTACACTGAACGATTTATTTCAATTAGCTACGCCTCTAATGGATGTCATCAAACGTGTCCTACATGGACAAAAGAATGACATCCATGGAAAGTGGCTTCGAGATATCGCGTACACGAAAGCGTTCCTACATATGCTAGTCCAAGAAGACGATGAATCCAAAGATGTAGATGAAGAACCCGACGAACAGGAAAACGAAATAGAACAGGGTCAAAAGAAACAATTTATAAATGAAATCATCCAAGCCATCGATTTGAATGAACTGATGTTGTATGACGGTAATGTCCGCAAATTCATCGTGAAGCAAGCCATGTTGAAAGTACAGGATATGTTGAAAGGTCGCATCCCGATTCGAGGTAGCTACTTTTATCTAACCAATGATCCGATTGCGTTTATGGAGCATGCCAGCGGAAAACCAGTAACAGGTGTATTGAAGAAGAACCAAGCCTTTATGAATCGGAAATGTGGAATGCATGCTCTGTTCCGTTCACCGTTAACGATATTTAATGAAGTCGGTAAGCAAGATTTTGTACAAGTACATAACCGATATATGTGTCATTTGGACAACGTGATTGTTCTGAACTGTTGTGATTTAACACTAGCAAGACTTGGACTAGGAGATGTGGATGGGGACACGGCTCTCTGTACCAACGATCCCACCATACTCTCAGCAGTGATCGATGCTCCTACCATTATCAATGAGGATGATAAAAAAGTAGCTGCTCCTGTACCGAATAATATGGATAGTATCATCAAGATGGAATTGAAGAGTCTACATAACCTGACGGGTAGATGTACGAACGTAAACACCTATTTTCAGAATCTGGCTTTGGAAGAGGGGAATCTTCAAGCACGTGTTTTGGAAAACTCAGTTTTAAAATTTCTCCAAGGTCAAATTATTGATGCTACGAAAAATGGGTTGGAAGTAGAGATTCCATATGTGTTGGATCGTCTGGCTATTCAGATGCCGTATTTCTTCCGTTTTGTGAATGGTGGCAAAGCGGATGATTATCAGTACTCGACGAAATCACCGTTTAACCAGTTTTGCGTTGATGCTGAGAAGTACATAGATGACAAGTTCAAAATGAAAGACGGGAAATTGGATCAGTCTATTTTCAGCATCGAGAGTACGAGACAACTGTTACAGGATATGAGGAAGGTTAGCCAGCCGAAGTTTCTGAACTATATAGCTCGTATTGAACCGCTGTATAAAGAATACAACGAGCAGAAAAAACCAATCGATTATCGCTTGATGCAATTGAATGAACTGAAAAAATGGGAACGGGATAATGATACCCGCAAAGCAATTAGCGCAGAATACGCCAAGTTAAGAGAGGAATACAAAACTCGGTGTGAAGAGATCTGTCCTTATCCTTCGATACTTGCCAGTGTTGCTGTGGAAATCGCATATCAATCCTACAGAACGTACTCCTTTGCATGGCTAAATGTAGATGGACTACTGGAAAATCTAAAGCTGCATGAAAATATTTTGAAGAGAGAAGTACGAAGAGTGAACCGGCTTACGAATCGTAATGTAGAAGGTAAGAAGCTTACCGTGCACACTGGCATGGCAACAATAGATGATCTGGAGTTTCCATTCCATGTACGGGATGGTGTGTATTCATTATTTGAGATTATGGGACAATTCTTTATTGGCTATGAAGCTGAACGGGAAACCGTAGTACAAACTAGTAATACGCCTTCTATGCTGGACGAGAAAAGTACAAGACGAACATTGAGAAATTACTTGATCGGCTTCAGCACCTTGAAAAAGTCTCAGGAAGAATCGCAGTCGATAGCTGATCAGGTATTGGGCAAGAAATTACGGATTCAGGTGGTCGAGTATGGATATGTTCATATTGTTGATGAGCAGGGTATAGTGAAATGTATCATTCCGAGGGATCAGGTCATTCGTCGAGATGAGGGGTTATCCTTCTTTGATTTTGATGGTACAGCAATTGAATTTTTATCTATCGAGAAAGTCACGAAATCAAGCTTTAAGGCGATAGTCCATATCGACTAAATTAAATCATAGGTCTGTCATGATAGGCGCCTGTTAACACTGGCGCTTGGGTGACATCTGTTAAAAGGGTGCTTCAAGCTAACCTATGCGGCTTGTCAGCCGGTAGAGAGGGATGTGGAAGAGATTTACCTTTCACATTCCAATCACTTATTTAGATGAGGAGGTCAAATATGGAAAGCCATACCATTGTCATTACCCAGTCTCGGATGGCAGGATGGTTGATGTTTAATCGGTTTCATAAAATGGATGAAAAAGTAGATTTAAAGGATTCCAATCGGAAAGTATTTATATTCAAGGATTCACCTCCATTGAGGAAGGCCATGGAACAATATAACGAATTTAAACAGGTAGTCGATAACATCTATTAATAAGGGGGATCATAACAATATGACAACAGCTTTAGAGAAGCACGATGATAAACACAAGTATTATACTGACCAATTCACCATTAACGGAAAACGGGTGGATGTACGAAAAAATAGCAATAGCAAACAAGTAGAAGCTTGGATAGATGGTATGTGGAAGCCGATTACCAAGGAAGATGTGGATAAGCAATATCGGATACAGTTTGAATATTCTCCATATGAATTAGAGTTTTCGTATAACGGTGGCAAAACGTGGTGGACATATACGGACGAAAAATATATGACCGATTCGGAACGAGCGTATTTCAAGAAGGAGATCGCGTTTTTTGAGAATTGGGAACTTGAACAACGGATTGCAGAGGAAGAACGGAAAGCGAATGATCCTGAATACCAAGAGTGGATTGCCCAACAATATATAGATTGGTTAGCTCACGAGGAAGAGTATTACCGGAGTCAAAGTAATTCTAAGCCTATATTTTATTTGGATATTTCAGATGTGTTCAAAGGTGACGAAAAGTCGGCAGAGGAGAATCCGCCTTCGATTGAGCCTAACTATAGGAAATACTTTGAGATGAATGGGAATCAGAAGAAATTCCAGCCTATCTGGTACGGTAAAGATATTATAGATCAGCATATGAAATGTTTTTTTGATGGTACGTTTTTGTATCGGTATGATCAGGGCGTATATGTCAATGATGGTGAGCGTCACCTGGAGCAATTATCCGTTACCCTGCTGGATAATGAATTTCGCCATAGTCGGATTAAGGAAGCACGTTATTACATAGAGGCCCAAAGTTATATTGCAGGAACCCAAATGAATCTGTTGGACGACTATATTAATGTGAAAAACGGTTTGTTGAATTGGAAAACGGGAGAGTTAAGGGAGCATACGCCTGATAGACGGAGCACTATTCAATTTCCTGTCCTATATGATCCTACGGCCAATGACCCTGTCATGCTTCAGTTTATCGAATCTGTACTGGAACAGGATACGCATGCAACATTGTTTGAAATGATCGGCTATTTTCTGATTCCTACCTTGGAGTATGAAAAAATATTTTTATTCACAGGTACGGGAAGCAACGGGAAATCGGTATTGATTAAAACGATTGAAGCGATGATAGGCAAAGCGAATATATCCAAAGTTAAAATTCAAGATTTAGAAGGAGACAGATCAAGGTTTAAAATTGCTGAACTTTATGGAAAAGTGCTGAATTGCTTTACAGATATCCCTGCGGATGCATTGAACTCTACGGGGAACCTCAAGGTACTTGCCAGTGGTGAAGGGTTAAATGCCGAGAAAAAGGGGAAAGATCCCTTTAACTTTGAGCCGTTTTGTAAATTGTTGTTCAGTGCGAATGAATTGCCAAAAAGTAATGACAACAGTGATGGATTTTTTAGAAGGCTGATGGTGTTTCCTTTTAATCGTAAATTTACGGATCAACAAAAGGATACGAAATTAATTCATAAACTGACGACTCCATCTGCTTTATCGACACTATTAAATTATGCACTTGAGGGCTTGAGACGACTCGAACAACAAGGTGGATTTTCGTATTCACAAACGATTAAGGATCAAATTAAAACGTATCAAATGGAATCGGATGTCATTATGCTGTTCATAGATGAAGAATGTCAAATCGAAAGTGAAGCTTCAAAACAACATGAAAGCCGAATCGAATGCAAAAGGTTATATGCGATGTATTCTGCATGGTGTAAACAAGGTGGATTTAAACCTGAAACGACGATTAAATTTAATAAGCATATCAAAGGAAAACTTAAGGATAAGGTGTATCAGAGGAAAGCCAGAACAATAAGTGGCAGCTCAGTTCCCTTTTGGTTTGGTATCAAAATATAACGTTTCCTATTTGATACATTTGTTTCCTATCCGTTTTCTGTTTTGAATACAATTGGAAACGGAAAAATGCTTTATTTACATAGAGAATAATGAGTTTGTTTCCATGTTTCCTGTTTTTTTAACTCTTGAGAGAAATACATATAAAAATATTTGATCGAATACTATGCGCTGGTGAGGAGTGTATATGTGATCAGGAGTGCTCAAAACTGGAAACATGGAAACAGCTTTTAAAAATCAGCTATTATACTGGAGAAATTAGAGCGAAGATAGGAATCTGGCGTTATAAAATTGGAAACAAGCTGATGGAGAATAGGAAACATGTTTGTAGATGAATTTATAGAATGGGCTTGTCAGCCCGTAGAGAGGCTACGATGGGATTGAATACGTAAATTTTAGAGTTAAGGATGATTGGAATTACGAAAAGTGAACTTAATGAGCCGCAAAGGGGTTGGGTGTGGGAGGGGAAACGGCGGCAGCAAATATTTGTCCGAAGTGCAGCTCAAGCGAAACGAAGGAAAATATTTGGAGAGTTTCCCCTATCCCACAAATAGATTATTTATACATTCAGCAAATATTATATACATAATCAGAATCATGTTATTGACTAGGATTACCACTTAAAAATTTTCAATTTACATATTCAAATTAATCTTGCTGAATTGGACTATTATTTGCAAAATTTTAAACTACACGAATTGAGGACTTGAACCTTCAAAGTTGAAATGTGTCACGTGACACAATGAGCAGATTTACAATTACAAATTAGGCTACACGGGAATTCTGGCTATTGGCTAGGGTTCTTTTTTTATTTAGAGAGGAGAAATATGAATGCTATTAATGTTACAAGCAATAATCATAGAAATATTACGATTTGTTACTGCAATTGGTGTGTTTTATACCTGGATTTGGGTCGCAGTCTTTTTAAAAACGAGTTTAGAAAGGGGGATCAAGTGGATTGGAAATCAAATTCGTAAGCGTAGAAACGTTAATTCCGTACATAAAAAACGCCAGAAATAATGAGAAAGCTATAGATTATGTAGCAACGAGTATTCAGAATTATGGATTTAAGAATCCCATTCTAATAGACAGTAATCATGAAATCATAGCAGGTCATACTCGGCTGTTAGCAGCTAAGAAGCTTGGATTAAAGCAAGTTCCAACGATACTGGTGGATGATTTAACTCCTGAACAGGTCAAAGCCTTCAGAATCGCTGATAACAAAACGGCTGAGTATGCGGATTGGAATTTTGAATTGTTAGCGCAGGAACTAGAAGAATTAAAACTAGCTGATTATGATCTTTCTCTAACTGGATTTGATATGAGTGAGTGTGAGTGTCTATTGGATACATTACACGAAGAATCCGTAGATGAGGAAGATGATTTTAATGTAGAAGAAGCATTAGCTGAACATCCGGTCACTCATAAAGGTGATATTTGGCTACTTGGAAAGAATAGGCTCATATGCGGTGACTCGACTAACCCGCAGGATATTGCAACGTTGATGGATGGCAAGAAGGCACAACTCATTGTAACTGATCCGCCCTACAATGTGGACTACACAGGTAAAACGAAGGATGCATTGAAAATTGAAAACGATAAAATGGGCAATGACCAGTTTTATGATTTCCTATTGGCTGCTTATACTCGAATGTATGAAGTAGCAGATGATGGAGCAAGCATCTATGTGTTCCACGCAGATAGTGAAGGTTTGAATTTTAGGAAGGCATTTATTGAAGCTGGATTCAAACTGTCTCAATGTTGTATATGGGCAAAGCAAGCAATGGTAATGGGACATGCTGATTATCACTGGATGCACGAACCCGTATTATATGGTTGGAAGCCGACAAGTGGACACTACTGGAATAGTGATCGAAAGCAAACGACATTATGGCAATTTGATCGTCCCTTTCGGAATGAATATCATCCGACGATGAAGCCGATTCCCCTGATTAGCTATCCAATTAAAAATTCCAGTAAGCTTGGTGATATTGTGTTTGATCCATTTGGTGGTTCAGGTTCAACGTTGATT
>NZ_ASRY01000317.1 GCF_000520815.1 Paenibacillus maysiensis
GTCCTTCAATGCGTCAAGCTGGTCTATTTCATCTAGCCGTTCAACAAAAGCTTCAAATATCGTAGCTGCTTTGAGATTGCGTTTTTGATCGTCTCCAATCTGAATCGTGAATATACGATATTGACAGAGTGCCAAGCGTTCAGAATGTTGGTACTTCTCCACTTCTGCTACATTCTCATAGAGCAGCAGCGCAGCAGCATGTCGTCCTTGTGCTAATAGCGCTTCTGCAATGTCAAATAGTTTAGGTGAATAGAGTAGATTGTCCATGATTTGTCCAACGATTCGACGGATCGCATCCAGCTTGTCCAGCTCTGCACAACGATATAGCAACCGCTCAATTCGACGCATATTCGGGGGGGGGG
>NZ_ASRY01000318.1 GCF_000520815.1 Paenibacillus maysiensis
GATACCTCTAAATTTCCTATTGTAAAAATCAGTATGTTATTTGACATAATTAGTGGCTTATGCAACTGTTTACACCTATCCTGTTATTTAAAATCAGGCCATAAATCCACGTTTATTCATTATTTGAGTTTTTCCAACAAGACCGTCGAAGTCTCACTTTTTCAAAATAATTGAACTCATTGATTTGACAAGCATAGCATGGAAAAACACGTTTACTTCTCTCCCTTCACGAGGAACATGCAGTCACTAACTTTATAATGCTTTACAGACCGAGATCCCCTTTAAGTTATCCAAATATAGGGCTACCAACATGACGACTGTAAGTGAAATTATGACTCTGACTCTAATCTGACTATATATTGGTGATACTAATCGCCTGAACGACTTCAGGAACAGAAAACAATCGTCATTTGGCTTCGTGATGACGCTCTACTCCGCCTCCAAAACCGGATTCATCTATTAGATCCGAGATATCACTTATCGGTTGATGACACCTCAGTGTCGTTCCAAGTAAGAGCATCAGTCAATAATGTTTTGAGATATCTTTAAGGTAAAGGAATTAGAGTGATTACCATTTAATAGCTGATTCAGATCTTATCCAATGTAATTCTTATTTCATTAATTAGGTTACGTATTATTTCTCCTGTATCCAGATTTCCAAACACTTGTTAGCATGTCGCTTGCCCGTTACAGCTTCTGCACATACCCTCTCCTGATTAATATCCGCTGAACCATTAGCCTGAATTCACCGTGTTGCTGGTGTTTGTGCATCCATCCTTTTAATTGATGTCGACCTGTAAATCGATGAACTCTATCTTAATTTTAACCGTATACTCATTAAATTTTGCTGGAATAAGAAATGTGGAGAGACGGACTGTCAAAGTTTCAATTTTCTCTGTGATCCTCTCATCTCTTTTTGCTTTTATAATATCAATACCATTATCTTCCCTTCATAACCTGCAAGTGTAAATATCTTTTGATATAACAAATATCTCAGACAGAGTCTGTCCCTTCTACATTTCCCAACACCCATTACAATCTGATCTTTCTACTCTCACTCAATAATCTTTCAACTCTGTTAGATTTCAGAAAGATTGTAGAAAGAAAGAGGTATTATAATAAAATTTGTGTTGTAAGCAATTATGATGCAGATATTTTTATTGGGAGGAAAGCAAAAAATGAAGATATTAGAAACCAAAGGACTAAGAAAAACTTACGGTATAGGAGATACTGAGGTTCATGCGTTGGATGGAGTCAACATGGAGGTAGGCGCTGGGGAATTTGTGGCTATCGTTGGTACATCCGGCAGCGGGAAGTCCACCCTTCTGCATATGCTTGGTGGGCTGGATCGGCCTACAAGTGGGAACGTCACCGTTGACGGCAAGGATATCTATTCTCTGAAAAATGAAGAATTGACCATTTTTCGCCGAAGAAAGATTGGCTTCGTGTTTCAAAATTATAATCTAGTTCCAGTCTTAAATGTCTACGAAAATATCGTGCTCCCCATTGAACTGGATGGGAAACAACCGGACAAAGCCTATCTGACCCAAATTACGAATACGCTGGGGCTTGAGAACAAATTATACAATCTACCGGGTAATCTTTCGGGAGGGCAGCAGCAGCGGGTAGCCATTGCGAGAGCACTGGCGACGAAACCAGCCATTATTTTGGCCGACGAGCCTACTGGCAACCTGGACAGTAAAACTAGTCTGGATGTCATAGGGTTGATCAAGGTATCCAGCCAACAGTTCGCCCAAACGATGGTGATGATTACTCATAATGAAGAAATCGCGCAGATGGCAGACCGCATCATCCGCATTGAGGACGGTAAAATAGTAGGTGGTGCGACCCGATGATCAAAGTAAAAAACAGTAAGGCGGTTCGTAATTTATCAGATAAAAGTTTTAAAGCGAATAAAGTCCGCAATATTATTGCGATTATCGCTATTTCCTTAACCACTTTGTTATTTACATCTCTATTTACTATGGGGCTTGGCGCGATGGAAAGCCTCCAGCAGGCAACGATGCGACAGGCCGGTGGGGGAGGGCAGGGTTATCTCAAATATATCAACGATGAGGAATTTAATCACGTCAAAGACCACCCTCTTATTAAAGAGATAGCATATAACCGCGTGTTAAGTGAAAAGGTGACAAACGAGCAATTTTTAAAGCGTCGTGCGGAGTTCTGGTATCATGACGATGTAGGGCTAAAACTAGGATTGATTGAGCTAGAAAAAGGCCACAAACCAGTGGCGGAAAATGAGGTTATCGCGGACTCTAAGACCCTACAGTTACTGGGTACTCCCCTGAAAGAGGGCGCCCCATTGTCCTTGAAGCTTGAGGTTCACGGCAAAACGGTGCAGCGTGAATTTATCCTTGCCGGCTGGTGGAAGAGTGACCCCGCCGCCGTGTCAGACAGAGGTCAAATTTATGCTTCTAAAGCTTATGTAGATGCACATGCCGAAGAATTACGCTACACATATAAGCAGGATCATGATATGACCGGAGCCATCAATGCAGTTATCATGTTCGATAACAGCTCGAACATGCGGGAAAATCTTAATAAAGTGATTACAGAAAGCGGTTATTCCCTGGACAAAAATGCACCGAACTATATTAACAGTAATGTTAACTGGGCGTATCTTTCCAACAATTTTAGTTCGAACCCTGAAGCCGTCTTTTCCCTAGCAACTGGTCTGTTACTGATTATGCTTACTGGCTACTTGATCATCTATAATATTTTCCAAATCTCGGTGATGCGTGATATTCGTTTCTACGGTCTTTTAAAAACCATCGGCACAACCAGCAGGCAAATCAGCAGAATCATCCGCAGACAGGCATTATTTCTTTCCTTGATCGGAGTTCCCGTCGGCTTGCTCGCAGGTTTTTGGGTCGGCAAATCGCTTATCCCTCTGCTGCTTATGAACACTTCTATGCACGCAAATCCTGAGATAACCATATCCCCCAGCCCATGGATTTTTATCGGTTCCGCTCTGTTTGCAGTCATAACAGTTATGATCAGTGCATATAAGCCTAGCAGAATTGCGGCAACTGTGTCTCCGATTGAGGCAGTAAGATACGTAGACGGGGCTACCAAAAAGGGTAAGAAAAAACTAAAAAAATCAACTAACGCTGCTAAGATTACCCTGATGGCTCGAGTCAACTTAGGGCGCAATAAGAAGCGGACTATTTTGGTGCTGCTTAGCCTTTCTCTAGGTCTAGTGCTACTGAATACTACTTTTACATTATCCCAAAGTCTGGATATGAATAAGTATGTGTCTAAAAGCCATGACACTGACTTTCTGATTGCACATGCTGATTATTTTCAAGAACATTTCAAAGGCCCTGACAATGCAACGACAGAAAGCTATATTCAGGCCGTCCAGACACAACCCGGTTTTGAAGAAGGTGGACGTTTGTACAGTGGCAGCAATCTATTCGCTATCGAGCATAAAGAGAACAAAGAGGGGAAGGGGGAAATCGTCACTCCTGACGCTCGCGGCAACTTATCTGCAATAATGTATGGGCTTGAAGATCTCCCCCTTCACCGACTAAAATTAATTGATGGTGAACTTGATTATGGCAAGCTAGCTTCGGGAAAGTACATTCTGGAAGGGGTCTGGTTAGACGATTACGAAAATCCTGAAATGAAACGATCCGTATACAAAGTAGGTGAAAAGGTTACTCTTCATAACTATATAGACACAGCAAATGCCCAAGAGTATACTAGCCATGAATTCACAGTGCTTGGTCATGTTGGTATAAAATCATCCAATTCTGGTGTAGCCGTTGCTAGTTATACTGACTTCTATCTCCCGGCGGATATCTACAAAACGCTTGTGAAGAAGCCTGTGGTGATGAGTTATGCCTTCAATGTATCCGACAGTAAAGAAAAAACGATGGAGAGCTTTATAAAGAATTATACCGAAGCAAAGGAGCCAGTGATGGACTATCGATCCAAATCCACTGTAATTGCCGAGCTTTCAGGTATGCAAAAAACAATTCTGATGATCGGCGGTACGCTCAGTATTATTATTGGTGTAATTGGCATTCTTAATTTTGCAAACGCGCTTCTAACTAGCATTCTGACCCGCCGTCAAGAATTTGCTATACTTCAAAGTATCGGCATGACCAACAAACAATTAAAAACAATGCTTATTTATGAGGGGATTTACTATGTGCTCGGCACCAGCATATGCTCCATCTTATTAGGAAGCCTATTTTCCGTCTTGATTGCGAGACCCTTGAGTACCCAAATATGGTTTATGAGTTATAGATTTATTATCTGGCCGCTGATCCTCGTGCTGCCTGTTCTGCTCGCTCTTGGAATATGCCTTCCTCTCGCTATTTATTCTCTCAGCGACAGGAAAACTATCGTAGAACGACTGCGAACAGCAGAATAAATACCTCCTAGTCAAGAAAAGAAATGACCTAGCAAAAACTTCTGGCTAGGTCATTTCTTAGTTACTCACCTCTATAGTTTGTACTCGTTCCCTAACCTCCCTGAAATTAATTATAATAATGAGAAAACAGAGAAAATGCATACGTACCACCTTCAATTTGAACTCTGGTGTGTATATTCTAAACTTCTGTCCTTTGATGGCCATGACAAATCCCCTCTAGAAAATAGTGCCAGATCATATCATACATGTGCTCTTTTAACACTCTCTATCCAAAGGGGATAATATCACCGTCCCCATCTGAGGATGGACTACTTTTTTCGATTCACAGATTCCTTTTTTCCAAGGTCAGAACCCATACTGCGGCTAAAAACCAAGGTTTTGCAGGACTCTTCTTAGGGGATTACATTTTTTTTAAGTCAAATATAGTGATTCTAGAGCCCAAATACGATTATGAAGCTACGAATAAATAGCATAATAAATCAGTGGGTAGAAAGAAGAAGCTTGAAGTTTTTTAATATATATTCATACTCCTTCACTATTGAATAGTGTATCCTTTGAGTTGCACAAAATACGGGTGATGATTCATAATAATTTCCAGTTTGGATTTTATTAATAATTTTACACATTTTGCCGCGACAATTATTATACATAGCACACTTTGTACAAGCTCCTTGGTCTTTTTGATTGATTACGTCTAAATTAGATAAACGCTGTTCAATTATATCGGAAAACACGTCCCCCATGGAAAATTCCTCTCGTCCTACTGCAAAAATACAAGGATAGATATTCCCTGCACTGGAGATGTGAAAACTGGTATGACATCCATCACACGTACCTCTTGGCCGAAAATATGCGTTTTTGAAATTATATAAAAAATACTGTGCTTTGGTGATATCCTTATTCACCATATATGAAAATATTTCGTTAAGATTCTTTTGATAAACTTTCATAAGTTCTTTATTCCAATTCGGATCACTTTCATCTAGTGCAAAGCTGACAATCGGATACCCTTTTTCAAAAAGAAAAATATAATTATCAGTAAAATATGAAACATTATTAGGTGTAACGGTCATTCTTACTCGGAAAAAATGTGATTGATGATTAATGTAATCAAGGGTTTCAATCACTCGATTGAAACTTCCTTTTCCATTTCTGTATACTCTATTGATATCGTTACTTTCCTGCTTCCCATCCAAACTAACTGTTAATTGGATATTTTCAGAAACATAATCAAGCATTTCTTGGTTATAAATGGTTCCATTTGTCGTCATTGTAAAAGAAATATCGCCATGAATTTTTCGCTTTAACTCTTCTACTAGATAACGAATGATCGGATAATTAAGTAATGGTTCCCCCCCATGTAATGCTATGCCTATTTTATCTTTATGATCCAAAGGATTCGCAGCAAGCTTTTTTTTCGTAAAATCAATAGCCTTTGTAGCCGTTTCCCTACTCATCGTTTTTGGGGCTTTACTAACATAACAATATTTACATTTCAAGTTACAATCTTCAGTTACCCAATATGTGAAGTTCATGGCATTACTCTCCTTAAATAAAGATTTAGCTATTCCAAACTAGTTCTTGAAGTTGTTTCTTTTGTTTTTGACAAATGGTATCGAACAACTCTTGGTTTTGATGCAAATAGTAGATGTTGCTAATGCAGTGATGACAAAATAAATTAACGTTGCAGTTCTTACAGGGTTCAAATTCCCATGGTCTCACACATCCGATTTTATTGTGATCTGCTTTTTGATTGCCTTTAGCCATTAATTCAATTAAATTATCATCAAATACATTTCCTAAAACAAAATCATCAGAATCCATCAACCCTCCACAAGGATAAATGTTCCCATTTCCTCCAATAAATAATTCCCTTTTTCCTGGTGAACAAAGTCGACAGGTAACATCTTGAGAGGTCAGATCATCTACAAATGGCTTTTCGGGAAAAATCTCTTCACTATTCTCTCCTGCTCTTCCAGCGGATGTTAAGATTCTTACAATAGGTTTAACACCTAATTTTTCACACAAATCAAGGAATTTATCTTCACCTCCATCAAAAGTATATTTTGTAATAACCATTGATAATGCGATTTTTTTTAGCCCTTTACTTTGCATTAGTTTTATACTTTTTATAACTCTACTAAAAACACCTTTGCCTCTAATTTGATCGCAAGTTTCTTCATCATAACCGTCCAGACTAAGGGAAACATTATCTACATACCTAATCAATTGTTCCACATTTTTTGGGGTTATAAAAAGGCCATTGGTAGAGAGCAAAATGGCTCCGTTGAATGTTTGTTTTATGTACGCCAAAAGCTCCATGATATCTAATCGCATCATAGGCTCTCCACCCGTAACATTGATGGATTGGGGTTTAAGTACGACGATCTGATCAATGATTTCTTTCACTTTTTCAGTTGTTAGTGCATCGGTAAAATGAGCATCCGCTGAAGCGCTGCAATGTTTACAGTGTAAATTACATCTATTTGTTAATCCTAGATAAACAACATCTAAGACCTCCTCATGAATATTTGTTAATTGTTCTTCGGTTAGAATACATTTGATATTTACTAATTCATAAAAGAGACTTGTTAAATTATGAATAACCTCAGCATGTCGGGAAATTTTGGTAGGATTTAATAATGATTCAATTTCCCCTTTATTAACCATGTCCTTCAGCACAAGATAATAAGATTTAGAGGTTTTCAAAAAAAACCCCGATTTTGTATTCGCGATAATGACTTGATGATTATGAAACAGTTCACGTGAGTAAGGATTTAAAACATATACCATGAGTTATTCTCCTCTCATACATCCCAATTCATTTTCCATTCTATTAAATAGATCATGAATTGTTCTGATATTTACTGTTATGTCATAATCTAATGTTTTGATGCCATAAATTGATAATAATTAGAGTTAAATAACAATGGATTTTTTAGAGTATCTGAGGGGTAATAGATAGTTACGCTAAATCCGTAAAAAACGTATACATAGATGTATTTCACGACATTAAAGAGGTCATTTATACCATAAATATAATTATTAGATATTCAATAGTAGAATGAGAAGTAGCTTCTTTTATATATTTGTATCAGAAGGGCGGAATGAAAATTTATGCTTCAAAAATATAATTGGATTTTTAAAGGAGTCCATAAATTCCATTTTTTTATTGTACTAATTTTGGTTTTTCAAGCTTTAGATACAATACTTAGCATGATAATTCCCCAATACATAAGTAAAATTGTTGACTCTGGGTTAATATCCAAAGATCTCTCCTTAATTGTGAAGTTTATAGGAATAGCAACAGGCTTATTTATTCTATCTCACCTAAGCAGTTTACTTTGTGAATTCATTTTTGCCGAATTAGGCAAAAGAATCTCTTACGCTATGAAAAAAAAGTTGTTAGAAAAGTTTTTTGTTTTGCCAGGTGAGACCATTACTTCAAACAACGATAAGCTATTTTCCCTGTTTATTAACGACATCGGAATCATCGAAAGATTAGTATCCCACGGTATCCCTATGCTAATATCAAACTTACTTTTTCTAATTGTTATTTGTATTGTATTGCTTTTTTTCAACTACAAATTATTTACACTTGTATTTTTAATCATGCTTTTAACAATGATTAGTCAAATATTCTTTAATAAAAGAATTACTCAAAAGACAAAAGCAGTCATGAATGCTTATGATGACTCTATTTCTTATATTAGGCATACGCTTGGAACACTTCTGTATTCTATTGGAATGGATATAAAAGACTATATTTTGGGAAAGTACATGCCTTTAGAGGAAAAGTCACTTGAAGCTTATAGACAGAGAAGCAATACAATTATCGTAGCTTCCACTGTCCCTTCTGTCATTACCTCTATTGGAAGTGTATTGCTTTTGGGGATGGGTACAATTTTAGTAATGAAATGCCAAACAAGTATGGGAGTACTGACGGTATTTGTTTATTATTCAAATCAGATCATAAGTCCTATCAAAAGTGTTACAAACTATGTGGCCGCTTGGAAGCAGGCAAAAGTATCAATCGAAAGAATTGAGTCGATTATAAGAGCTGAAGAGGTGAAATAAAATGGACATAGAATTTAAAAATGTAAGTTATAGCTATAATGATTTAGAAAATGTCCTATCCAATGTCTCGTTCTCTGTTCATGGAAATCATATTTTTCGCCTTTCAGGACGCAACGGAGCAGGAAAAAGCACACTATTAAAATTACTCACCAAGATTAATTGTAATTATACAGGTGAAATCTTAGTGAACGAAAAGGAAATGAGAGAATGGAAACGTAAAGATATTATCAGCAATATAGGGATTTGCTTCCAGGAACCCGTCATGTATGTAGATACGATCTTTAACAATATAACTTTGGGGCAACCGGGTATCCCTATGGAGCAACTGAATTCATATATTGAATTATTGGATACCAAGAAATTTATCGAAGAAAGTAAAAAAGATCAAATAATCGGTAAAAACTTTTCTTTATCAGGAGGGCAGCAGCAATTAATTTCGATACTGCGGAATATCTATACTAATAAAGAAGTATTAATTTTTGATGAACCCACTTCAAATTTAGATGGTGTTGTAAAAAAGAACTTTATTGATCTATTAGATGATCTAAAGTACAACCATACCATCATATTAATTACACATGATAGTGAACTAGGGAGTAAATATGAACAAATATTGTTGTAATGCAGGAGCAGGACGTAGATGCATAAGCGTCTACGTCCTTTCACGAATTCGGTTCCTATTCTAAGTCCCATAAAATAATATTAACGCAAAACTGGTCTTCCACGGTCCTTATATCCAGGATTCCTGAGTTTTCTTTTACAATCTGCTTGACACTTTTCAATCCATAACCGTGATTTTTTCTATTCTTTTTATTACTTATAAAATTACTATTTCCAAACAGCGGATTAAACGTATTGGAAATCTCTATATAAAGCTGCTTTTCATGATATTTTATTTTTATATCCATTGTTTTCTTACCTTCAGTTACCTTGTCACAGCCCTCTATTGCATTATCCAGCAAATTACCAAATACAACGGCTATAATATTATTATTTAGAGAAAATTTTTTTGGAAGAAAACTATCAATGCTCACTGTAATGTTTTTCTCAGTGGCCAAATTTATTTTCTCGGTGAGTACGTAATTAAGCACATTGTTGGGTGTGTATTTCTGAGTTTCAGTACATTTAATATCTGAGAGAATTCCTTCTATAAACCCCTCTGCTGCCTCTACGTTATTTTCTTTCAGCAATCCTTTTAAGGTCAACAATTCATTTCTCATATCATGCCTGATTCTCCGAATTTCTTTTTGCGATTTTTCCAGATTATCATAATGAATATTTTCTGCTTTAAGATTGAAATTTAATAATTCCTGCTCTATCATTTCGCCGTACATTCGGCTTAATTGTTCATAAATAATTAACATGATGATATTGATTGATAAAACACCAATCATAGAAATTACACTTAACCACTCATTTGGGTTCTTGCCTGATCTTAAAATCAAATCAAAATGACTGCACAACAAGCAAAGAGTTATGATAGGAACTGCAAACAAACACATGTATAAATAATGCGGAGTAGTTTCTCTTTGATAAACATCTATTTTAAAAAGTAAAGGGACCCATAAAAAAAAGAAAAATTTACTGATTTCTGAGAGGAGATCACCCGTTTCGTAATAATAAGATACATTATCTGATGTAAGGAGTACATTTGGAAAACAAACATTCATGATGGCGCAACATACTCCTTCAGATAAGATTGCTATTGCAATTACAACTGTACCCCAACACAGTTTTGTTGTTATATGATTTTTTGGGTAAAAACAAAGTACAGTGAACACTGGAACAACATTTAACATAACATTAAATGTTGTTTCCAAAAAGTACATACCGACTACTGTTAGACCTATTAATGCAATCGTAAACAGCAAGATTTTCTCCGTCGAAAGTCCCTTTCTAGTAAATAAAACTTTATTCAGAAATCTACTTATAATGAAAATATCAAAAGAATTTAGTATAAAATCAAACATGGCTCTTTCCAATTAGAATCTCTTCCTCATATAATTCATCATTTTTTGTTTAAAATCTTTTTTATACTTTCTACTGATCGGTAGTTCCAAATAAGTGTCCTGAATTTCGCCATTTACGATCCGTTTCATCATAATATTTTCGCATTTTATTCCCACAACGTATTTCAGGTTAATGATATACGAAGCATGAATCTGAGTGAAAGCCATCGGATCAAGTTGAGCAAGTATTTGTGAAGTTGTCTGATTACACTTATATTCTTTTGTCTCTGTATAAATATGAGCAGCCCTTCCACTTTTCTCAAAGTACATAATTTCATCTTCGTTTACAATGAGCTTATTTCGTTCATAACTAAACTCAAAATAACTATGTGAACTATGCAAATAGTGATCAGCTCTTTGAAGAACCTCAAAAAGGGTTTCTTTATTCACAGGTTTCAGTATGTAATCAAAGGTTTGTACTTTAAATACATCTGGCATGTATTCGTCATAATTGGTTACAAAGATAATTACAGCTTTATTGTCAAACTCTCTTACTTTTTTGGCTAAACTAATGCCATCCATATCCGCCATTTCAATATCAAGCAGATAAATATTGTATTCCGTTTTATTCTTAGCTACATATTGCAGCAACTTTTGCCCACTTCCAAAAGTGTCTACTTCTACTTTAGTAAAGGGATATTCTAACGTAAACCTCTCCACCCGAGCCAGTTCTACATTTGTATCATCACACAGAGCAATGTTTAACATCCGATCACATCCCTACATACATTAATTATTCTTAATTGTAAAGTATCGTGTATAAGTTAACTTATGAACTTCACTTCAATGAATTAATTCTCAGTTGCAAGGAACAATATGATTTCCGGTCATGCCCAGCACAATTCCAATTCCCTCTTTGCTGGGTTTATTATGTAGTTTCAAAGTTAACCTTATATATTATAGAACGCTTATAATTACATAAATAGTATAGCATTTAAAGTTTTCTATAATCAATACTTTTTTTCTAAATAAATACATTTTTATATTTTTATTTAAATACTAAAAATATAGATTTCAAATAGCTTAATTTGATTAAATACCTAGCTTCTCCAAGTACTTCAACAATGCAGCAAGAGAACATACATTTAATATATGTATATTGTGATAATCGTTTAAGGTATGATTCAACTCTCTTTCTAAGCTACTCCAAAAATAATCAAAATTATTAAAGGTTATTCCCGTTAATCTAGAAATAAAAGGGCCTTTGTTTAAAGAATAGATGTCAATTTCATGATTAGTGGTTTCATAAATCGCTTTTTCTATAAACCTGCCAAATTTCTTTACTAAGTTACTATCAATGTCAGCACCAAGGATCGCTTTAAATTCAGGTACTTTCACCTTATATTCCAAAGCACTGCGTTCAAGAATATCATTAACCTCTGAAAACGTGGTATCTTTATTATAAATGGCAGAACTCGCTACCTCAGAAGAGAGCAGTTGCATACTTCTCCCCACACAAAGAGCATTCGCTTTAGAGGTACCTTTAAAAAAGGTAAACCGTTCGGCAAGTGTATAGACAAAAATTGGAGCCTCATCAAATACGGCTTGGATCTCTTTATTTTTTGAAAACAAAAATGACTCAATTGAACAAAACATTTGTCCATTTACACCAATGACGGTTGGCAGACTAGCCGGATAGCTACTCTGACTACCATTTTTTACAGATACAAAAATGAGTTTATTTTGATCCACTAATTGGTGTGTAATTTCACTAAGTTGCTGATGATATCCTTCTGAAGTAACCGAAATGCTTATGCATATATATTTAACATTCAGATTAAGGCATTTCTTCAATGCCATCTGCAAGAGTCTAGTACTCGTTTTCCCTTCTTCATTTGCTATTTTTATGATGTAAAATTGAGCCTCATTAAAAACTTGCATAATCGCATCTGCCACAGAAGTTCCATGCCCATGGTCATCCTGAAAATCATTATCCTCGATAATTTCGTTTCCTGAAATTTGAAATCTCACTCCATCTATAACATGTTTACTTAAACTACGATTCGTCATGTCCATTCCAGTATCAATTATGACTACTTGTTTGTTGTTAAACATAGTCTTCACCTATCCTATCAAATTTGTAGAATGCTATATATAAATTAGCACTTTAGTTTGATATAGAATGTGTAAGTGATAAAACAACCAATTTCATGCTATAAAAAGCAAATTTTCGATAAAAATATATTAAAAATTCAATATTCACCATTTATAATTACGAGTTACTAGAGTATTCAATAAGTCGCAAAATGACACAAAATACGCTGATTATTACAGTAATATCTCTATATAGATCAACTGTAGTAACCTTATTCATAGATTAACTACAGCCTAAGAATACAGACTATCTGGAAGCAATTAATCTCAATAGTCTAGTTAAACTCCGTAAAAATATTTTAAGAAGGTGATAATCAAAATAATATTATATGTCCGGAAAATTATTAATCACGCAAAAAAATTAATTTGGAGGTTCCTTATGATAAAAAACCGAAAATTTCTACCGTTCAAAATAGCTTTTATATTTTGTATGTGTTTGACAAGCTTTTTCATTGCTAATGATACTAACTATGCTGCAGAACATAAGAATTTTACGACTATAGAACAAAATAAAAATATTCCGACTGTTGAAGAATACGAGAATGATGTAAAAGATTTACCTAGACTCAATGCGAATGAAACCATGAACAAATTCAACTCGGGAGAAGGTTTTTACTTTTATATTGGTAGACCTAGCTGCTCCGATTGTCGTGAATTCTCTCCCATTTTAAAAGAATTTTCTGTCCGTATATCACAACCCATCTATTATTACAATCTGGATGGTGGGGACTGGAAACCAGTCATTCGGCAATTTCTTAGAGATCACATCAATTTACAAGCTACTCCAACATTAGCATATATTAAAGATGGAAAAGTCGTTGCCCAACAAGTTGATACTGGACCAAATGCGGATGAATTGCTAACTATTTTTGCCGATTGTCCTCAGTAACCTTTCGCATTCCAAAAATAATCGATCCAATCATTGAAACTTTGACTCGCAAGATGGGATTCTTTGAAAAAAGAGTCCTTCTTGCGAGTCTTCTATACTTTATATTTTAATCACAGTTCCCACTCTTCCCGTAAAAGCCCCATTCGGATCGAATCATAATACTCTCCATTATAATATCTGCACTTGCGAAGCCTGGCTTCGAGGGTCATGCCCAGCTTCTCCCCCACCTTCATCATCCGACGGTTTCCTGACCAGGTTGTAAAGCCTACTCTTACCAAGGGTAATGTATGAAACAAATGCGTAATCCACAGCCGCAAGGCTCTGGTACCAAACCCACCGCTCCAATACTGCGCATCAAAAATACCAATTCCCATTTCAAGCCATTGGGAAGGCTTATGCTCCCAATAGTAGCTAACCGATCCAATGATCTTACCCTCCACTTCAATGAGCCAAAAGTCATCTTGTTCGACTCGGTTTTCCTTATCTTTTAAATAATCATCAAAAGAAAGTGTCTTATGTTCATAATAAGGCGCATCCCATTGCTTCCATTCCGGTGCTTCTTCTTTATAGGTTAACGTCCAAAGAGCCTGTAAGTCTTCTTCTGTAACGGGCCTAATGGTTAAATCCTTATCCGTATACAACGAACACACTCCTTTTAAATAAATTCCCAATCTGCTTTTAAGTATTTATTTTACATGATTATGCATCATTTTGTATTTCTTTTCCCCTACAGTTTTTGAAGCCAGATACGTAATTTGAGTTGACAATCCCTCCAAAATCATATATCTTAATATCAAGACAATAAATATTAAGCAACGTTTACTACTGTTCATTTCGCTTTTACATGCTAATCATATAAAACCAAGGAGGACAATGACATGAAACTGTTAGGCTTGCATCACGTTTCGGCGATTACGGCGGCGGCGGCTAAGAATGTTGATTTTTATACTCAGGTAATGGGTCTTCGACTCATTAAGAAAACGGTGAATCAGGATGATGTGAGCGTTTATCACCTCTTTTATGGAGATGAGCGCGGAACGGCTGGTACCGAAGTCACTTTCTTTGAAATCCCACATGCGGGGCAAACTCGTACGGGGAATAACAGCATTTCGGCGCTCTCTCTGCGGGTACCGAATGACAAGGCACTGGATTACTGGAAAAACCGTTTCGAGCAATTGGATGTAAAGCATGGTGAAATTACGGATCAAGCGGGACGTTTGGCGCTTTCGTTTGAGGATTTTGAGGGACAGCGCTTCTTCCTGGTTTCGGATGAGCATGACAACGGAGTGCGGGGCGGTACGCCTTGGGAGAAAAGTCCTGTCCCTGCTGAATACGGCATCGTCGGACTTGGCCCGGTTCATCTGACCATTCCAAAAGCGGAGAACACGATCCTCATTCTGGAACAGGTGATGGGCTTCCGCAAAAAGGGCTCCTATCCTTCCCCCGTTGCTGGACAACCGGATGTGGTCATCTATGAAACGGGTGAAGGCGGTACAGGAACTGAAGTTCATCTGGAAGAACGTAACGATCTTCCACAAGAGCGACCAGGACGCGGCAGTGTGCATCATGTAGCCTTTCGTGTTGCGACAGAGGAAGAGCTTAGACAGTGGGTGGAACGCATTAACCAACTGCAAATTTCCAGCTCAGGGTTCGTGGATCGCTTTTACTTCCGTTCATTGTATTTCCGCGAGCCGAACGGCATTTTGTTTGAATTGGCGACCGACGGACCCGGCTTTGATACGGATGAAGAACTGGAGTTTCTGGGTGAATCGCTGGCGTTACCGCCATTTTTGGAATCGCGCCGAGCCTCCATTGAAGCCAACCTCAAACCGCTGAACACCAAGATTTAATAGAGTTATATTAACTCCAAAATCACACAAAGCCGGGACTTCTACATCATGTAGAGGGTCCCGGCTTTTTTCATGCAACAGCTCTGTTTCCAACCAAAAGGACAGCTCATCTGCAAGCCTTTTGGCCTTTTAGGTAAGCGAAATGCCCTTTTTGGTTAAGCTTACAGCTTTTTATCATCCACACTGTTCAGCCAAGCTGCGATTTCTCCGATCACAGAAGCGATACATCCATCCTGAAACGGTGAGATCAGACCAGCCAGCTCCACCAATCCGGTAAAAGAACGACTTCCCCCGGCACGGCACAGCTTCAAGTAATCTTCCCACGCAGCTGTCCGGTCGATGCTCATACGTTTCCAAAATTGGAATGCGCACAATTGCGCAAGTGTGTAGTCGATATAGTAGAACGGGGATTGGAAAATATGTCCCTGCTTATGCCAGAACGCGCCCTGCTCCAGATACTCGTTGCCTGCATAGTCCAAATGCGGTTTATACTTGCGTTCAATGGAGCGCCATGCGCTTTTACGTTCGGCTGGCGTCCAGTCTGGATGTTCATATACGGCATGCTGAAATTCATCCACAGCTACGCCGTAAGGGACAAACAACAACGATGAGGACAAATGTTCAAAGTGATATTTGTCCGTATCTTCCTCGAAGAACAGCTTCATCCAAGGCCATGCGAAAAACTCCATGCTCATAGAGTGGATCTCAGCCGCCTCCATGGTTGGCCAATGGTACTCAGGAATTTCAAAATTTCGGCTTTCATAGACCTGGAAGGCATGACCTGCTTCATGCGTCAATACATCGATATCACCGGATGTACCATTGAAATTGGAGAAAATAAACGGCATGCCATACTCGCTCAAAAATGTGCAATAGCCTCCGCTTTGCTTGCCCTTTTTGCTAGTCAGGTCCATCAGCCCACGTTCGATCATAAAGCTGAAAAATTCATGTGTTTCCGGTGAAAGCTCCTCATACATACGCGCTCCATTATGAATGATCCACTCCGGGTCGCCTTTGGGTGTAGGATTACCTGACAAAAAGTTAAAGCCCTCGTCATAATAGCGAAGCTGATCTACTCCGATCCGTTCGCGCTGACGCTCCTTCAGCTTAGTTGCCAGCGGAACGATATGTTTCAGCACCTGCTCGCGGAAATTAGCTACCATCTCCGCATTGTAATCGGTACGACCCAAACGGGCATAGCCCAGCTCTACAAAGTTATCGTAGCCCAGCTTGTGCGCCATGCGCGTGCGTACCTTAACCAGTTCATCGTAAATTCGATCCAGCTCGTCCTCATGCTCGCTCATAAATTGATACTTGGCCTCGGAGGCCTGTTTGCGTGTCTCCCGGTTGGTAGCCATTTCAAAAGGCAGAAGCTGCGACAATGTGCGTTCTTCTCCCTCGAACGGGATCTTCGCTGAAGCAATAAGCTGAGCATATTCGGAGGTCAGCTTATTTTCCTGCTGCAAATCCTCAATAATATCCGGGTGGAACGACTTGAGCGATACCTCGGCAATACTGAAAAGCTGGCTGCCCCACTGGCTCTCTAGCTCGGCTCTGAACGGCGAGTCTACCAATGCACGATAGTAATCGGTTACATACTCCTGAATGACTGGCATGAAATCATCAGCGTACTCTTGCTCTGCTTTGTAAAATATGTCCTCCGTATCAATGGAGTGCCGAACCTCTACTAATTGCAATTGCGTTTCCACGTTACTGCGCAGCTTATTAATGGCATGAATAACTTCATTTTGACGCTCTACGCTGTCCGCTTCACGAAACTGCTGCAAAAGCGTTTTAAACCGCTGTTCAATTTCAGCTTGCTCTGGTCGGGTATAAGCCATTTGGCTGAATAATGTCATTGCTTCGAGTCCTCCCTAAATTTAATAAACCTGATGCCTATTATACAGTACGACTAGAGTAAACTGGAAGATATAATTCCAAAAAAATACAACATCAAAAACCGCAATACCATGTATTGCGGCTTTTGGAGCCAAGCTGGCTCTCATCTACAGATATCTTTGCCTCAAGCAATTATTATATATATGCAGCCTATTGGAGATTTATAAGACCTCTTTGTACACACTATCAATGCTTATTTATAGATTTTGCAAGCTTATTGATTTTGCAAACGATGTGCTGCATGCAGAGTCGGGCCGACGAATTCGTTCAGCTTGAAGCTGCCTTCAATCGCCTGTGTAATGAATTTTTTGGCCTGATCCACCGCTTCACGTACAGTCAGCCCTTGGGCCAAGCCAGCCGTTACCGCTGCCGAAGTTGTACAGCCTGCACCATGGGTGAAGCTTGTTTTCACAACATCCGTCTCGAACCAGTCGAAGGTAATTCCGTCATAAAGCAGATCCATCGCTTTACCTGCACGGATTTTGCCACGGTCCTTAATCAGCACGTGCTTCGCCCCGCGCTCATGGATAATCGCCGCTGCCTCCTGCATCTGTTCCAGCGTCGTAATGGGTCCGTTCTTCGCCAGTTGCGAAGCCTCGAATAAATTCGGCGTGACCAGATCAGCGCCCGGAATCAAAAATTCCAGCATTGCTTCTGTATTTTCCGGCTGAAGCACTTCATCCGTACCTTTGCAGACCATAACCGGATCAATAACGACCCGTTTAAGATCATGCTTGCGCAGATGGCTGGCAACCAGTTCAATAATATCAACGGAACCGAGCATACCCGTTTTCATCGCATCAAAGCCAATACCTTCCAATACCGTACGTAGTTGTGCTTCTACCACATCCAACGCAACAGGATATACAAGATGGTCCCACGTTTTGGGTTCCATCGCAACTACAGTTGTCAATACAGTCATTCCATATACGCCAAGCTCCTGAAAGGTTTTCAGGTCTGCCTGAATACCCGCTCCGCCGCTGGTGTCGGAGCCGGCTATCGTTAATGTTTTGGGAATCGTCATTTTCACATGCTCTCCTTCACTTACTGTGCTGCATTTATCCTAATCCCGCATGGGAAACTTGTCAACGCGCAATGCGTTCTACCTATGCTAAAGGTCACAGAAAAGATTAGAATTAAAAAACGAGAACGTTCCCTTTTGACCAGGAGCATCCTCGCAAGAATAGAATATATAAAGTTTGAATTCCAAAGATTACAAGTACCCGCCGATGCTGTGATCATAGGCATGATTCTTTTCATTTTCACGCACGCCCAGGCAAAACTTCTGATACAAATGCTGCTGTTCAGGGGTAGAAAAGTTCCGATGCTGCTCAAACAAAGCCATGCAACCGATAATATGCTCAGTATAGCTGTTGTCTACAGACAACTGTAAGCAATGCAGTGTTTGCCCCAGTCCCTCTGCATAAGCGCCCTTCCGAAAATGATATTCGGCATACACCTTGCAAAAGGAGGCTAAGCGGAATGCATTAAAATGCTTGCGGTAGTGAGTGTCCCATTGATCTGGTGCAAGCTCCCAGAAGCTCTTGAGTTGCTCGCTGAATAGTCCCAGCTCGGCATCCACAAAGTAACCGAACCTGTTCGCTGATTCAAGCAGCGTATTCAAGCCTTCCAGCGTCTCGTCCGGATGCTCGCGCAAATACGTAATATATTTATAAATTGCAGAGGTATTGCCCATTTTAATTTCGATACAAAGCCGATTGCCTTGAGCGTACACACGATGCATGTCCACTACTTTCTGACCTTCCTCATCCAATCCTTCAAACCAGCTCAAATCTGCATACCCATCAATCCATTTCTTGGATTCCTCATACCTGCCCTGAAACTCATAGCAGCTGGCCTTGAGCAGATGCCCCTGTGCATAATAGTAGACAAGCGGTTTGAGCAACTCCAGATGCTCATCTCCAAAGCGGTTCCTATTGCGGTATAGCGCATGAGCCAATTCTCGCAGCTCGTCCGCATACATTTCCATCTCGGACCATTGCATTTTTAACGCAAACACTTGAGATAGCATATGTAAGCCTTCCAATGCATAATTTTCCGGCAACCGACTACGGTACAAGTGGAATTGCACAGCAGCCTTCAAGCTCCGCTTGTTATCCTTGATCTGAATCTGGAATATACGGAAATAGCTGATCGCTAACCGCTCGGAGTGGGTATACTTCTCACTCTCGATAACACAATTGTACAGAAGCATGGCCGCTTCATATCTCTCGTCCTCAAACATCGCTTCTGCGGTATCAAAAATAGCCGGAATGTTCGATAAATCATCCATCAGATAGTCAAGTACACTACAAATACATTCCAGCTTGTTCAGCTCCGAGCAACGGAGCAGAAACGGACGCAACCTTCTCCAGTGTGGTAAGGAATGAATAAAACATTCATCCACATACATCTCGAACAAAGATCCTTCTTCCAAACCCATCGCCCCGGTAATCAGATCAAGCTGATTGACTGAGATAGGCCGTGGTGGATTCCGGTTAAGTATACCGCTAAGTGTACCCGGATTTACCTTGGAGGCATCTGCGAAACATTGCATCGAAATGCCTTCATTTTGAATATACTTTTCTATTTCTGCGCGGATCGTGGTGTTTTTTTCCAAAGGGACACCCCCTCCATCAAATGATGGCGACTTTTTCATTACCTTTTAAACCAAAATTTGTTTAATCAAAGTATATGTCTAATTATAACGGAGGTCAATAACTTAAACGCGACTCAGGACATATAAAATTACGAACTTCGTACGATTTCAAATGATCCGTGTGCAAAAAGACCGCCCCGGAGGACAGTCTTTGCTCAACATTTGATGCCATGGCTGGAGTCGCAACGGCTGGCTTGCTGATGTTGACTGTAGTCGGTGCGGCGGCAGCGGCAGCAGCACCTGCTACTCCCGGAATCACCAGAGACAAGCTGAAGACCGGAGCGATCCATTTTTTCATTTTTTTTCAATTTCATATTGTATTCACTCCCTCGTTGGATATGTTGTCACGTGTTGCTTACATACCGTATAACGGGGGAGCTTTCCGTTTGGATCACTTTAAATTTAAATTTTTTTCAAAAAAATTCAGGAGCGTCCGAAATCCAGGGCGAATTTGGCGTATCCCTCTGCGGTTAATCCTTCATAAAGCAACTCTGAATGAGCTTTGGCGGCATCCGTTGCTTGCGGAGAGGTCAGAAACGTCACATGCGGGCGGCTCGGCCATGGCGCGAGGGACCAGTGACCGTCTGCTTGGGGCGTCAACGTCTTCATATGCCGTACATATTCGGTTAGCACATGCCGATTCTCATCCGGTGAAGCGAGTACGATGCGTTCCCCGCCCGGATTGACCAATGTAGAGGAAAACGCGCGATAGCTGTTCGTGACAACCAAATAGCTTCGCTGCATATCTAATGGTTCTCCATCCAAGGTCATATGCAGGATTCTATGCGCATTCGCCTCCTTCAATATTCCGGCAGCATCATATCTGGCAGGCTGCGTCACATCAATCTGGTACCTGATCCCGTCGATAATATCAAAGTTAAAGCTCGGAAAATCCGAATCAATCAGCTCCTGCTCTTGTTCTGCATACGGATCAATTTGTTGGAATTGTCCAGCAGACCATTCGAGCCATTCCCGAATTTCTGCCCCGGTCAGCTGAACGACATGCAGTGTGTTTGGAAAATTGTACAGATCGGCGATATGCTTGATTGCCAAAGCCCCCGCCGGAATATCGGTATAATACGAGGGGCCGTATCTGCCGCCTGTTTTAAAGGGAGCCGCTGCCGACAAAACGGGCAGACCTTCGTACTCACTCCCCTGCATCTGCTGCTTCACATACCACATTTGCGCATCATTCACGAGTTGAACAGAAGCGTCGTCCATCACCTGGGCAAAATAGCTGTTTACTGCCACCGTTGTGCCACCAACAGGAGCGCGAATATAATCCAGCGTCCCGGCATGCTCTTCCGCAACCGCCTGCTGAATGGCAGCATCCGGCTGCACCAGCGCTTGCTTGCGTACCGAATCATACACCGGACGTACCTCCGCAGAAGAGGCCGCCACTTGCCACGTTCCATCCATAAGAGTCAGGTCCAGATCAATGATGCCCAGATGATCTCCCCAAAAGCCCGGCTCCACCGCCGGAATATCATGGATGGTGCCTCGCTCCGCGTCCACACCCGTTTTACCAACGAACGAAGGGCCGGGGAATACTTTATGCGCATGACCAAACAGAATCGCGTCAATTCCTTCCACCCTGCTCAGATGCAGCACCGCATTTTCCATATACAGCGTTTCAGGAATATCTTCAAAACCCGCGTGAGGCATGGCAATGATCAGGTCGGCTCCCTCGGACTTCATTTGTGGAATAAACCGTCTTGCGGTCTCCAGCATATCCTTGACGATGATTTTCCCTTCCAGCCAAGCCTTGTCCCATTGCATAATTTGCGGAGGCACAAAGCCGATAATCCCCACCTTCAACAGATGCTTGAAGCCTCCTTCATCCTCCACCGTCTTGTCCAGTATCAGATAAGGTGTAAAGTAATTTCGTTCTTTTTCCACGACTGTATGGCTATCTGTAAAAATATCTTTCTCCGTATCTATATCTGTATCCGCCTGAATATAGATGTTGGCATTGATATAAGGAAACTTGGCTCCTTGAAGGCAAGTCTGCAAATATTCCAATCCATAGTTAAATTCGTGATTCCCGATATTGCCCGCTTCGTACCCAAGCAGATTCATCGCTTTGTAGGCAGGATGCACGGCGTCGGGGTCCTGTTGGAGACGCTGCACAGCATAATCCCCCATCGGATTGCCTTGAATAACATCCCCGTTATCCAGCAGCAGGTGGTTAGGTACCTCGGACCGAGCCACCTGGATTAGACTGGCTGTTTGCGCAAGACCGTACTGCAACGTTTCCCGATCCGTATAATAATCGTAATTCCACAAGCTGACATGCAGATCGGTCGTAACCATAATACGGAATTTCACCCTCACAGGACATAGCGTCTGCTGCTGTTGTACCTCTTTATTGATATCTGAAATATCCAATCCTGTTCTCTCCCTCAGCTTCGGTCATAGAGCTTGAACAAGTCTAACAGGATACTGTTAAGAGAATGTTAAATGAATAGAAATGAGAGAGTATAAGATATATTTTACATACTTTTTACCAAAGTCAGGAATGGTTTTTACCCTAGTGACCGGACTAGCTGTTAAGATTTGGTTTGTCACAGAATTTACAGACTTTTTTCAATTTTTCGTTATTACTATTTTTAGGGGGAAATTATTTTGTTTAAAAAAGCACTGACCTTGTGCATGACTTTCACACTGGCTGCGGGTCTCGCAGCATGCGGCTCCAATACGAGCAATAACAACAACGCGTCCACTCCAGGCACAGATGGCACGAAAAGCGAAAGCACAGCCTATGTTCCTACAGAGTTAAAAGTACAGTTCGTTCCTTCCCAAAATGCAGATACGCTCGAAGCCAAAGCCAAGCCGCTTGAAAAGCTGCTGGGCGACAAGCTCGGAATTCCAGTGAAAGTAACCGTTTCTCCTGACTACAACACGATTGTGGAAGCCATGTCTTCCAAACAGGTAGATGTAGGTTTCCTTCCACCGAATGCCTATGTTCTGGCACACGATAACCGTAAAGCAGCCGATTTGCTGCTGCAAGCCCAACGCTACGGCATTGATGATGCCACAGGCAAGGACACAACTGAAAAAGTAAACTTTTATAAATCGATGATCGTGGTGAAAAAGGATTCTCCGATTCAAAGCCTGGCTGACCTGAAAGGCAAAAAAGTCGGCTGGCAAAATGTAACCTCCTCCGCAGGCTATGTGTATCCCGCAGCAGAGCTGAAGAAAGCTGGCGTGGACCCGGACACGGATGTGCAGGGCGTAACGATCAAAGGCCATGATGCCGCTATCCTGGCGCTGCTGAACGGTCAGGTTGATGCTGTAGCTGTTTTCCAGGACGCCCGCAACACGGTGAAGAAAGAAATTCCGGATGTATTCGAAAAAACACGCGTCATTCATTACACCGCTAAAATTCCGAATGACACGGTCAGCGTTCGTTCCGATATGGATCAGGCGTGGAGAGACAAAATCAGCCAAGCCTTTATAGATATCGCCAAAGACCCGGAGGGCGGTCAAATCATTAAAGAAATTTATACGCATGTAGGCTATGAAAAGGGCGACGATAAAAACTTCGATTCTGTTCGTGAATATGCCAAAGCCGTCGGCCAGGCGGTTAAGTAATTGGATTAAACGAAGCTGTAGCCTACGAAACAGGCTTTAAGAATGACAGGGCAGCACCGTCCATGTATTCATGACGGTGTTGTTTTCATTCCACCCCATCGGGGGAGAAAGTTGGGAGCATATGATCGAATTCCGCAATGTATCGAAAACATACCCGAACGGCACCAAAGGGTTGAACAATATTAACCTGACGATTAAAGAGGGCGAAATGGTCGTCATTGTCGGCTTGTCCGGTGCGGGCAAGTCCACTCTGCTACGTTCCATTAATCGACTGCATGATATTACCTCCGGCGACATTGTTGTAGGCGGCAGGTCTGTCACATCTGCCGGAAGCAGCGAGCTGCGCCGCATTCGCCGTGATATCGGCATGATTTTTCAGAGCTTCAATCTGGTCAAGCGTTCCACCGTACTCCGCAACGTGCTTTCCGGCCGGGTCGGCTATCATTCGACGCTTCGGACCATTCTGGGCCTTTTTCCGAAGGAGGATATCGAGCTGGCACTAACCGCGCTGGAACGCGTGAACATTCGTGAAAAAGCCTATAGCCGGGCCGATGAGCTGTCCGGCGGGCAGCAGCAGCGCGTATCCATTGCCCGCGCTCTGGCGCAGGAGGCCAAGATCATTCTCGCGGACGAGCCTGTCGCATCGCTTGATCCGCTGACCACCCGCCAGGTCATGGACGACCTCCAGCGGATCAACCGTGAAATGAAGATTACAACCATCGTTAATCTGCATTTCATTGATCTGGCGCGCGAATATGCGACGCGGATCATTGGATTGCGTGCCGGAGAGGTCGTCTTTGACGGCACGCCGGAGGAAGCTACGGATGACGCCTTCGCGGAAATCTACGGCCGGGCCATCAAGCATGATGAGCTGCTGGGAGTCGGATCATGAAGCCTGACTCCATCGTCCAGCCGCTCTCTTCGACGCCGCCGTCACCGCAAGCCGGACCGTCACAGCCATCCAAGCCGCCCGCTGGGCCACCCCTGCCGGGGCGTTACAAGCGTTACGCCACCTGGATGATCTTTATCGTGGTGCTGGTGGTCTGCTCCATTCATACGGATGCTACGCCTTACCAGTTGATCGTCGGCTTGCCGGAGATGGGCAAATTACTCGGCGAAATGTTCCCGCCCGACTGGAGCTACCTGCCCACCATCTGGAAGCCGATGCTGGAAACCATCCAGATTGCCATTGTGGGCACGACACTGGGGGCACTGCTGGCTATTCCTGTCGCCCTGCTCTGCGCCTACAATGTCATGCCGCGCAAGCTGATCTCGCTGCCGATGCGCACGATCCTGAACCTCGTGCGGACCGTTCCCGATCTGCTGTTTGCCTCCATCTTTGTGGCGGTGTTCGGCATCGGACCGTTCGCAGGGATGCTCGCCCTGCTCTTTTTCTCCTTCGGCATCATAGCGAAGCTGACGTTCGAGGCCATTGAAGCCATTGATCCCGGCCCGCTGGAAGCCATGACCGCCGTTGGCGCAAGCCGCATTCAGGTGATTGCCTTCGGTGTCGTACCGCAGGCATTGCCCTATTTTGTGTCCTACTTGCTGTACACCTTTGAGGTCAATGTACGCGCAGCTTCTGTTCTGGGGCTGGTCGGCGCGGGCGGTATCGGCCTGCTGCTTGACCGTTCGCTTGGCCTGTTCCGGTATGACCGGGCAAGCATCATCATTCTACTGACCCTCGTCATCGTTCTGGCGATTGATTACGGCAGTAACATGCTACGGAGGAAACTATTATGAATGATTCCACACTTCGCAGACCTCTTCGCTCCAGACTGCGTTTATGGGCGATAGCCATTCTGCTGATCATCATTTATATTTGGGCTT
The DNA here is from genome assembly GCF_000520815.1 of Paenibacillus maysiensis. Taxonomy (GTDB): domain Bacteria; phylum Bacillota; class Bacilli; order Paenibacillales; family Paenibacillaceae; genus Paenibacillus; species Paenibacillus maysiensis. The sequence goes on from NZ_ASRY01000318.1 coordinate 25,304, forward strand.
TCCGTGGGATGCAGTTCGAAGGATTGCAGGGAACCGCCAAAAACGTCTCTCTCGCTATACTGGACGGCTTTCTTCATCCTGACTGGTCATTTGTGTACATTCCTGAAGGAGAGGACTTGCTGCGCGGGCTGCTGGATACGCTGGTTATCTCCGTTCTCGGAACCTTCGTATCCGCATTCATCTGTCTTCCGTTTGCCTTCTGGGCATCCAGCAATATGACCCGTTTGCGCCCCTTGTCAGGCAGCGGTAAATTTGTACTCAGCGTCATTCGGGTATTTCCTGAAATGATCGTCGCGATCCTGTTCATCAAGGCCGTTGGACCCGGCTCGTTTGCGGGTGTGCTTGCCCTCGGTATTCACTCGATTGGCATGCTGGCGAAGCTATTTTCGGAAACGATCGAAAGCGTCGATCACGGACCGCAGGAAGCCTTGATTGCCTGTGGTGCCAACCGTTTGCAGGTGATTTTCTTCGCCGTGCTGCCGCAGGTGATTCCACAGTTTCTTTCGTATTCGCTCTACCGTTTTGAAATTAACATCCGTTCCGCTACCACGCTCGGTCTGGTCGGTGCAGGCGGTATCGGTACTCCGCTGCTGTTTGCGCTCCAAATGCGCAACTGGAACCGTGTAGGTGTCATTTTGCTGGGCATTGTGGTCCTGATCATTTTAACGGATCTAATCTCCGGCTGGCTGCGCAAGCGGATTGTATAATCAATAGGCATTAAAAATGCCAAAAAAGCCTCTCCTGTGTAAAAGGGACAACGTTACATTCCCATTACTCAGAAGAGGCTTTTCATATTCAAAAAATGCGGAGCCACGCGGATCACATCCTTCCGTGCCGAAACGATGATATTTTGACTTCTCAAGCGGCTTTCAACCGTCGATACATCGGCTACCTCAACAGCGATGAGGCCAGGTAAGGCTCCTTCCCCGGAAGGCAAACGTATGCTTAACCCTTTGCGGCGGCCATACTCCATAGAAAATTCCAGCAATTCGCTCACGGAAATATAGCTGACGGTAGGACTGAATCCATATAAGTCATCTTAGAACAAGGGTCTCCCTTCCCATCTTATCGCCAAGCATCGACGATAGACGCGAAGAGAGACCCTGTGGAATCAAGCACGTTCCTGCGTTTCATTAATGAACCCGTTTGCGCCCAAACCAGCTTTTAAGCACCAAGGTGGCGAGAGCCAACAACAACAGCAGCGAAGCCACCGCAAAGGATGCCGAGAACTGATATTCGTTATACAAAATTTCCACATGGAGCGGCAATGTGTTCGTCTCTCCACGGATATGTCCCGAAACGACCGACACCGCCCCAAATTCACCCATGGCTCTCGCATTACACAAAATAATGCCATACAGCAGGCCCCATTTGATGTTCGGCAGCGTCACCTTCCAGAAAATACGCCAGCCGCGTGCGCCCAAGGTGACTGCCGCTTCTTCCTCCTGGTGTCCCTGATCCTCCATTAGCGGAATCAGCTCCCGCGCTACAAAAGGAAACGTGATAAACAGCGTAGCCAATATAATCCCCGGTAAGGCAAAAATAATTTTGATATCATGCTCATCCAGCCACGATCCAAGCCAGCCTTGTGCGCCGAATACCAGCACATACATCAATCCGCCGACAACAGGAGAGATGGCAAAGGGCAAATCAATCAGGGTGACCAGCAAGCCCTTGCCGCGAAATTGAAACTTTGTAATCAGCCAGGCGGCGGCTACGCCAAATACCGTGTTCAACGGTACTGTTATCGCCGCCACCAGCAGCGTCAGCCGCAGCGCCGACATGGCGTCGGGGTCGCGTAACGCTTCAACGTATACGCTCCAGCCCTGCTTGAGCGCTTCGGTAAGTACGACGATCAACGGTAGTACCAGCACCCACAGCAAAGCCAGAAAAGCGGCACCGATCAGCGACCACTTCACCCAAGGGGCTTCGGTTGTGACCCTGTTGGGCGGTGCAGTTGAAGGCACAGGTGCATGGGGAAGCTCCTGTCCGGTTATCGCTTGTGACATGATGTTTCTTCCTCCTTAAAACAGCGGATGTACCGCTATCGTGTGAACCAAACGCATACTGTCCTGCGTAATTACGTTAGACGGTACGCCGCCGCGACCAGCGCTGAATGCTGTTAATCACGAGCAGCAGCAGGAATGAGATCACCAACAGCATTAACGCTACCGCCGTAGCTCCTGCATAGTCATTTTGCTCCAGCTTGGACATAATGAGCAGCGGAGCGATCTCGGTCTTCATCGGCATATTGCCGGAAATGAAGACGACTGAGCCATACTCCCCGATGCCACGGGCAAAGGCGAGCGCAAAGCCCGTCAGCAGCGGCGGTATCAGCTCGGGCACAATAACGCTGCGGAAGGTGCGCCATCTGCCCGCTCCCAGCGTAGCAGCGACCTCCTCCTCGTCCTTGTCCAGCTCCTCGAGCACCGGTTGGACCGTCCGCACGACGAACGGGATGCCGATAAACATCAGCGCGAGCGTAATGCCCGTCTGTGAATATGCCATCTTCCAGCCAAGCGGTTCGAACAACGAGCCTATCCAGCCATTTTGCGCATATAGAGCCGTCAAAGCAACACCCGCAACCGCCGTGGGCAAAGCAAAGGGCAGATCAATCACCGCGTCAAAAATCCGTTTTCCCGGAAACTCATAACGCACCAGCACCCAAGCGATCAGCAGGCCGAGGAACAGATCAATCAGCGCCGCAGCGGCAGCGCACAAAAAACTTACCTTGTAAGAAGCCAGTACCCTGACGTCAGTCGCCACATCCCAAAACTTCTCCCACGTCAATCCGGTTGAATTCAGGAGCAGCGCCGATAAAGGCACCAGCACTACCAGACTGAGGTACAGCACACTATATCCCATCGTTAACCCGAACCCGGGAAGTACGCGTTTGCGGGTGACCTGCACTTGACTCATGTTCTGTCCATCCCTCTCTTCATTCCATTAACTTCCAGGTACATAAATTTGATCAAAGATGCCCTTGTCGCTAAAATGCTTTTGCTGCGTCTCCTTCCACGTTCCGAATACATCCTTCAAGGTCACCCGCTCCAGCTCGGGAAATTGATCCTTGAACTTCGCCTTTACGCTATCCAGCGTTGGACGGTAATAGTTCTCGGCAGCAATGGTCTGCCCCTCTTCGCTGTACAAATATTTCAGGTATGCATCCGCTACCTCGCGTGTACCTTTTTTATCTACGACCTTATCGACCACCGCTACCGGAGGCTCGGCCAAAATGCTGATCGACGGGTATACGATATCGAATTTATCCGTACCCAACTCCTTCACGGAAAGCAGTGCTTCATTTTCCCAAGCGATCAGCACGTCACCAATCCCGCGCTCCACAAAGGTCGTTGTCGCTCCACGCGCACCGCTGTCCAGTACCGGCACATGTTTGTACAGCTCCTGTACAAAATGCTGGGCTTTAGCTTCATCGTTATTATTTTTCTTGAGCGCATAGGCCCATGCCGCAAGGTAGTTCCAGCGGGCTCCACCTGATGTCTTGGGATTCGGCGTAATAACCTGCACATCGCCGCGGATCAGATCATCCCAGTCCTTAATCCCTTTCGGATTACCTTTACGCACCAGCAGCACAATGGTTGAAGTGTATGGAGAGCTGTTATGCTCATATTTATTTTGCCATCCCTCTTTAATCAGCCCTTTTTCCTGTAGCGCATCAATATCGTAGCCCAGAGCCAAGGTAACTACGTCCGCATCCAGCCCATCCTGAACAGAACGGCTTTGTTTGCCAGATCCTCCATGAGATTGCTTAATCGTGACCTTCTGTCCTTTCTCCTTCTCCCAGTGGGCGGCAAACGCCTTGTTATACGCCTCATACAGCTCACGGGTCGGATCATAAGAAACATTGAGCAGTTCCACATCCTTGGAGCCAGCAGCAGAGCTGCCATTCGCCTGTGTTGCTCCCTTGCTTGCTCCGCAAGCACTTAACGTCAATGTCAAAACCAAAGATAGTCCGAGAATAAGTCCACTTTTCAATTTCTCTTTCATCAAGATCCCCCTAATTCTATGTAATTTAAAGAAACAAATTCATTTGCGCCTGTTATTGACAGGCATATTCAAAAAAAAGAGCGGAGAATTCCCTGATGCAGCCCTGATAGGTCAAACCTGTCGCGTGGACAGTGTCTGCCTGCTGTTCCTAGAGGTTCTCCGCCATAATGGCGAGATTATACTTTAATTCTTTAATTCCTACCTGTTTAATGAGTTATGTAGATATAATACGAGAGTTTACGAGCGTTGTCAAACCTTTTTTTGGGATGGATGATCTGTGCTTCGCTAGCTTGAGGGGATAAGAGGGGATAAAAGTCAGGAACAATAGGATGTTCCCGACTGCTTACAAGCTATTTTCATACACGAGGAACTGCTTAATTGGCGACCGTTTCGAGATTGACCGAAAAAACTCCAAAAAGCTTCGGATTATTTGTAGCTCTTCTCAACCACAGCTCGCCCGAGCCAACCATGACTCCCTGATAATTCACAAACAAGTCATCGGTCTTTTGATTCACCAAAGCCTCACGAATTGCGTCCGTAAAAATCTGATCGTATTGGGCAATGAACTCTTTCTTGTTCGGAATCGTTAGCGCCTTTTCGCTGTCATTGACAAGCAAAGGGTAGAAAATGTAATTAGCCACCTTCTCCTTGTCATTGTCGGCAACAGCCTTCTGCAACGCTTTGAACGTGTTCAGAAACGCTTTAGGGTCCTGAATACCGGCTACCTCAAAAGGATTGTGGGATGGATTGACAGGTTTTGGGGAAGAAGAAGCATCCGATGAAGTGGTCGGGGCCGATGGACTTGACTTTTTCATATCAGTTCCGTTGTTTTCCGCACTCTGACTCTCTTTCGCTGCTTTTTCATTTTCGGCTGAACCGCTACGATTCGTATCAGCTCCATTTTCAATCGCACTTGTACTGCTTCCGGTCTCGACAGTTTCAGCATTCTTATCCTGGCCGCAGCCAGCGAGAGCTACGAATGTAAGCGTAAGTAAAATGGCTGTGAAGGACAGCCTCCGTGACATTTTCTGATTACCGTATTCTTGGGTTTTGGGCACAACGGGTCATCCTTTCTGCTTCTGCTTTCTGCTCTGACCTATTCTGTTCATTAAGTCTTCAACCGTTCTATTGTAACATAAGTAGACTAATGACCGCATATCGTGCCCATATGGAAGGGGCTTACAGCGTAATATACGCGAAGGTTTTGACTGTTCCTGTGGAGCCATCGTCAGTCACTACATGTAAAAACAGCTCGTTGGAAGATTGGCTTCCAGCCTCATTCTGCTCCTCCGGCTTCACAAACAACAGATCATGCCGTTCTCCCGGCTGCAATCTTTGGCTGGAAAGTCCCTCCGTTTGACCTTGCAAGCCAGAGGTAGCCGAGGATGTAATCTTGTACTGTATAGGCTGCTTCCCCATATTTTTGATACTCACGTACAACTTTCGTCCCTCTTCAAACCTAAAAGGCATTCCTCCCTCTCCCCCAAATTGCGTGGTCTGATCATGTACAATGCGCTTCGTTACGCCCCCTTGCTCATTCTGCACACTTAACGGAGCAGCCGGGTGCGTCACACTCGCCGTGGATGTAGTATGTGTAGTCGTCGATAAGTTGGCAAAAGCGGCATATCCCACAATTGCCCCTGCAACCCCCATCCAAACCCACTTATCTACCATTTCATTTCCTCCTTCATATTTTCATACCATTCAGTCGTCACCATGATTACACAAATGGAATGGCTTATCCTCCACAAGAAAACGATCCAGCCAGGTCATTTTGAATATAAAATCGGGTGCAGATTCAATCAATCCGTTCACAACATCTAAGGAGCGAAGATTTTTCAGGTTTTGTATTTCAGGGGGTAGTGTACGAATTCCGCTATATTGAATATTCAGATACTCCAACTGCTGTAGCTCTCCAATCTCAGGTGGCAAATGCCGGAATGTCAATTTCTCCTTGGGAATCACCCTATAATCCGGCGCTGGACGGTCATAGCTTCCACAACCGATACTCAAGCCTTTGAGTCGGGTTAGCTTGGCAATGTCGGGTGGTAGCTCGTCGAGATCCGCTACTCGTATCGTCAATGACTCCAACGAATCTAACTCAAATAAAGCGGGCGAAAGTGTCCGTATGTCCTGCTCGAAAATAGTGAGATGCTTCAATAAACGTAATTCCCTGATCCGTTCGGGTATCTCCGTCAAATCAAAACCCATCAACTCCAACCGATCTGGCTGATGGCGAATGGCATCGTTCAGAAAAGCATCTATATCCCGATGCTCAGGCTTGTGAATGAACACACCGGGGATAAGCTCCTCCAATGCAGAAGCCTCTTCTCTACCCATGTTCAGTCCGCCTATTCGCTCGTGAGCAACGTTGATGATCCAATCCTCTCCTTCGGCATTCTGGAAACACAAATCCTCAGGTACTTTCGGATGCATCCAGGAAAACAAGCTGGACGCGGCTCGCTTTAACAGCTCCCCCGCCGCCGGCGTACATTGGTATCGATAGAACGTTCCTTGTGTGTAGGCTATAGCATGTTTTCCTCTCATTTCCTCATAGGAATGCGTCGATAGCAAAAATGGATTCAATTGCTGTAACAGTTCCTTGAACATGAAATTCGTGTCAAAATCAATGTCCATGTCTTCTGTCACCCCTTCATGTACGCCCAGCATAAATGTGGCCGCCCGTTTCATAGCATAATCAATCAGCCGTTCATAGGCTGTTCCCCGGACATCGCAGTATAATTTGATCATGTCTCTCCCCCTATGTGATGCCCTCCGGCCTTACCATACAAAAAAAGCCGAGCTCATATCTATTATGAGTCCAGCTGTCATATTTTTCAAACTTGATCAAAGCCATCCATGCCGTAGCGCTCTATCATTCCTTCCGTAATAGTAGCTTAGACGTTCATTCAGCACATTACCCTCACTGGATATTGACAGCAACATCTTTTCAATTCTTGTTCGAGAACGAGTACAACAAAAAAGCCGGAAGCCCCTAAACTGAGGGCCTCCGGCTCGATAAACATGCTATCTATTACAGCTTTATGAATAGGGCTTACCGCTTACTCTGTCACCGTTCCGTAGATTAGCACAGGTGCTTGGGCGTGATCCGCAATACGGATATTGGCGTAGATTTTCTCCAGCACTTGGGCTACATCTTCACGGTTGGCATGAATGGTAACCAGCGAATCGCCCACTTTTACAGCATCGCCGACCTTTTTGTTCAGCATCAGGCCGACAGCCAGATCAATCTCGGATTCTTTGGTTGCGCGTCCTGCTCCAAGCAGCATCGCAGCCGTACCGATTTCGTCAGCCACGATTTCAGCGACCACACCATCCTGCTTCGCAGGCACTTCGATGAGATACTGCGCTTGTGGCAAGCGTTCTGGATGATCGACAACCGAAGCGTCGCCGCCCTGATTGGCAATAAACTCTTTGAATTTCTCCAGCGCTTTTCCGTTGCGAATGACTTCTTTGAGCTTCTCTTCGGCGTCTTCGAGGGAATTTGCTTTACCAGCCAAAAATACCATCTGACTGCCCAAGGTCATACACAGCTCTTCCAGATCCTTTGGCCCTTCACCGCGCAATGTATCAATCGCTTCTTTGACTTCCAGCGAGTTACCGATGGCCAGACCCAGTGGCTGGCTCATATCGGAAATCACCGCCATCGTTTTGCGACCCACGTTGTTACCGATGCTTACCATCGCATGTGCCAGTTCTTTGGCATCATCTACGGTTTTCATGAACGCACCTGCACCTGTCTTCACATCAAGTACGATGGCATCGGAACCGGCAGCGATTTTTTTACTCATAATCGAGCTGGCAATCAGCGGAATCGAGTTTACTGTGGCGGTAACATCACGCAGCGCATACAGCTTTTTGTCCGCAGGCGTCAGGTTGCCGCTTTGTCCGATGACCGCAATTTTGCTGCGATTCACCAGATCCACGAATTCGTCCTTGCTGATTTCGACGTGGAAGCCTGCAATAGCTTCCAGCTTATCAATGGTTCCTCCGGTATGTCCGAGGCCGCGACCTGACATTTTCGCTACCGGAATATCCAAAGCCGCTACGAGCGGAGCCAACACCAGCGTTGTCGTATCACCCACACCGCCAGTAGAATGCTTATCGACCTTCACGCCTTCAATCGCGGACAGATCAATTGTGTCACCTGAATGAACCATTGCCATCGTCAGATCCGCGCGTTCGCGCTCGGTCATATCTTTGAAGAAAATGGACATCGCCAACGCACTTACCTGATAGTCAGGAATTTCCCCTTGCGTGTAGCCTTGGATAATAAAATTAATTTCCTCGGTGGTCAGTTCTTTACCATCACGCTTTTTCTCGATCAAGTCTACCATTCTCATATGTCATTTCTCCTCTCTGTACGTATGATCGTTTACAGGGATATTGCTGTATCCAGTGCAACTTCCATCATTTCTTTAAAGGTCGTTTGCCGTTCTTCCGCTGTCGTTTCCTCACCTGTCAGCAAATGATCGCTTACCGTCAGAATCGTCAACGCATTTACGCCAAATTTGGCCGCCAGCGTGTACAATGCCGAAGTCTCCATCTCGACACCCAGTACGCCGTATTCCATCAGCTTTTGTGTAATTGATTTGTCATCACGATAAAAGCTGTCCGAGCTGAACACGTTGCCGACATGCATCTTCAAGCCCTTGGCAACACCGCGATCATAAGCGCCCTTCAACAAAGGGAAGCTGGCAATCGGCGAATAATCATAGCCGCCAAAGATATGGCGGTTCATGCCGGAATCCGTACAGGATGCCTGTGCCAAAATAACGTCACGTACATGCACATGCTCCTTCATCCCGCCGCACGTACCTACACGGAACAAGTTTTTCACACCGTACTCGCTAATCAGCTCATTGACATAAATACTGATGGACGGCAGTCCCATTCCAGTCCCCTGTACAGACAGGCGTTTGCCCTGATACGTTCCCGTAAATCCGAGCATTCCGCGCACCTCGTTGTAGCAGGTCACGTCTTCCAGATAGGTTTCAGCAATAAATTTCGCCCGCAGCGGGTCTCCTGGCAGCAGAATCGTTTCTGCAATCTCTCCAGGCTTGGCTCCAATGTGTACACTCATGTTTTTATTCCTCCGTCCCATTTGTCCGTGCTTATATCGTTACTTATGATTCTTCATTGTATTCTTGCTTGCGTCCTGATTATTGAAGCTCTGCCAAAAAGCTTGTTCCGTGTTCAGGCAGCTTCACACCAAAGTTATCCGCTACCGTAGCTCCGATATCCGCAAACGTTTTACGTACCGCAAGCTCCTTGCCTCCAGCTGCAAAACGTGGGGAATACGCCAACAGAGGCACATATTCACGTGTATGATCCGTTCCCCGATACGTCGGGTCATTCCCATGGTCTGCAGTGATAATCAGCAGATCGTCATCGGTCATTTTAGCGAATACCTCCGGCAGTCGGGCATCATAATCGTCCAAAGCCTGACCATATCCCTGCGGATTACGACGGTGACCGTATACAGCGTCAAAATCGACCAGATTCAAGAAGCTTAATCCGGTAAAATCTTCATCCAGCGTAGCCACCAGCTTATCCATACCGTCCATATTGGACACGGTGCGCACAGCTTTCGTCACACCCTCGCCGTCATAAATGTCGGAGATTTTACCCAATGCGATCACATCCAGACCTGCATCCTTCAGCTCGTTCATCGTAGTACGACCAAACGGCTTGAGCGCATAATCATGGCGATTGGAGGTGCGAGAGAAGTTCCCCGCCTCACCTACAAACGGACGCGCAATAATCCGGCCCAGCATGTACGGGTCTTCCAGCGTGATTTTACGGCAGAACTCGCAAATCTCATAAAGCTCCTTCAAAGGCACAACTTCCTCATGCGCCGCAATTTGCAGCACTGAATCCGCCGATGTATAGATAATGAGCGCTCCTGTTTTCACATGTTCCTCGCCCAGCTCGTCAATGATTTCCGTTCCGCTGGCAGGCTTGTTGCCAATGACTTTGCGGCCCGTATGCTCCTCAATGCGCTGAATCAGCTCATCCGGAAAACCATCAGGGAATACGCGGAAAGGAACCGCAATATTTAGGCCCATGATTTCCCAGTGTCCGGTCATTGTATCCTTACCGTTGGACGCTTCCTGCATTTTGGTGTAATACGCCAAAGGTTTCTCAGCGGCTTGCACCCCTTCAATAGAACGAATATTGGACAGACCGAGCTTACCCATATTCGGCATGTTCAGACCGCCGCGTTCGCGGGCAATATGACCAAGTGTATCTACATCGTAATCATCAAACTGGGCAGCATCCGGCGCTTCGCCGATCCCCACAGAGTCCATAACAACCAAGTGAATCCGTTTGAATTTAGACATGATGAAATTCCTTTCCTAACTTGCTGTTTTTTTTTACAAAAACAACCCTGCAATCGTTGCCGACAGCACGCTAACCAGCGTCGCCCCGTACAACAGCTTCAGACCAAAGCGGGCCACTACATTTCCCTGTTTTTCATGCAGACCCTTCACAGCACCGGAAATGATACCGATGGACGAGAAGTTTGCAAAGGATACGAGGAACACCGATACGATCCCGACCGTGCGCTCAGACAAGCCTGTTTGCTTGGTCAGATCCAGCATGGCCACAAATTCATTGGATACGAGCTTGGTAGCCATAATGCTACCCGCCTGAACTGCTTCGTTCCACGGAATACCCATGACAAAAGCGAATGGCGCAAACACATATCCAAGCAACGCCTGAAAGCTGATTCCAAACAACCAGGAGAAAATCCCGTTAACCATGGCAATCAGCGCCACAAAACCGATCAGCATCGCAGCTACCGTAATAGCAACCTTGAAACCGTCCATAATATACTCCCCGAGCATTTCGAAGAAGGACTGCTTCTCTTCCTCCTGAACCTCCAGTAAATCATCTTCTTTTTCAATCTTGTACGGATTAATAATCGAAGAGATAATGAAGCCGCCGAACAGGTTCAATACCAGTGCGGTAACCACATATGTGGGGTTCAACATTTGCATGTAGGCTCCCACAATCGACATGGACACCGTAGACATCGCAGACGCACATAGCGTATACAGTCGATGCTTTGGCAGAAGACCAATTTGCTTTTTAACGGAAATAAACACCTCGGATTGACCCAAAATAGCCGAAGCTACAGCGTTGTAGGATTCCAGTTTACCCATTCCGTTTACTTTGCTCAAGACAAGCCCTATATATTTAATAATAAAAGGTAACACTTTTACATATTGCAAAATACCAATCAGCGCGGATATGAACACGATTGGCAGCAGTACACCGATAAAGAACGGTGCTGCTCCTTCATTCGCAATTCCGCCAAAAACAAAGTTAATCCCTTCAGTTGCATATGCCAAAAGACTATTAAAACCTTTTGCAAAGCCCTTGACCAGAATTTCACCAATCTCAGTATTCAGCAATACAAAAGCCAGCGCCGCCTGCAATACAACCATAACCACTAGCGGGCGATACCTGATTTTACGTTTGTCACTGCTGGCAACGTAAGTAAGTGCAAATACAACGAGCAGTCCCACCAGAGCGATTACATATTTCATTTTAATTTCCCCCTTATTACATTAAGCGCTTACATTACCCATAAAAAGAATGCGCTCCGAAAGAGGCATTCTTTTTTTTATTTCCCCAGATCCGCAGGTCGAAAGGCACCCGGCAGTAGTTGATCCACCGTCCACTCTTCCGTGTTGCCATGAAGGTTGGTCAGATAGACTTTGGTATCTGGTTGAGCAAATTCGGAAATCACCTGACGACAGGCTCCGCATGGAGACACAGGCCCTTCCGTATCTGCTACAACCGCAATGGCATCAATTTTACGGCAGCCTTCGGATACCATTTTAAAAATCGCTGTCCGTTCCGCACAATTGCATAAGCCGTAGGAGGCATTTTCCACATTACATCCGTGATAAATCGTGCCATCGCTTCCGAGAACCGCAGCACCCACTTGAAAATTCGAGTACGGAACATATGCCTGTTTACGCGCCTCAAGCGCTTTCTGAATCAATTGATCCTTCATCGCGAATCCCTCCATGGCTTTAAAATGAACTTAGTAGGAAGATGTAGACTGCTGGCCCTCGATGATTGCCACACCGGAACTTGCACCGATACGGCTTGCGCCCGCTTCTACTAATTTCTGTACGTCTTCCAGACTGCGTACGCCGCCGGAAGCCTTAACACCAATCTCAGGTCCTACGGTTTTGCGCATCAAAGCCACGTCTTCCACAGTAGCTCCGCCTGTAGAGAAGCCTGTCGAGGTTTTCACGTAATTAGCTCCTGCTTTGACGGACAGCTCGCAAGCCAGCACCTTTTCTTCATCTGTCAGCAAGCATGCTTCAATAATTACTTTTACCAGTGTACCCGCGGCTGCTTCCACGACTGCACGGATATCCTGCTCGACGAGCTGTAAATCACGCGCCTTCAAAGCGCCTATATTAATAACCATATCCACTTCAGTCGCACCGTTAGCAATAGCATCCTTCGTTTCGAACGCTTTCGTTGCCGACGTATTGGCTCCCAGCGGGAAACCGATAACGGTGCAAATGTTCACGCCTGTACCTGCCAGTTGCTCAGCCGAATAAGCTACCCATGCCGGGTTCACACATACGGAAGCAAACTGATATTTCTTCGCCTCAGCGGTCAACTTCGTAATTTCATCCTTCGTCGCGTCTGCGCGCAACAATGTATGATCGATCAATCCTGCAATGTTCATTCTTTAAACGCTCCTTCATTGAAAAGATAGTATGAGGACTGATGTCCTTTACTTCTCTGTGATAAGACCATCATAGCACGGCATTGAACATATGTAAAACACATTTTGAAATTATGTTCAAGCCTCCACATAAGACGTTTACCTACAGTTCAAATTACCCATAGGCGCACACCAAAACTGTATGTTTAGTCTGATTAATGCAAAATGCTCTACTGTAAAAGTGCCTGTGCCGTAAACTGGTCTGTCACCAAAATATTCGCATACTTACCACGGAGCGATGCCCGGATTGCCTCCACTTTGCGCTGTCCTCCAGCTACAAGAATGGACTTCTCCTTCTTACGCAAATCAGGCAGATCAATACCAACGGTACGACTGTTAATTTCCTGACTGCATATATTGCCCTCATCATCAAAAAAGCGTGAGCAAATATCGCCCTTCCCAATTTTTCGCAACAGCTTCTGCTCCTCATGGTTAAAATAGCCCAATCTGAATAGCAGCGCATCCTCCTTGACCGTCCCCACCGTAAACACGGCAATATTCGCCTGCTTGCCAAGCTCAATGATACGCTGAATGTGCCGATCCTCCTCGACCATTTTCTTGACAGCGTAACTATCAAAAATCACAGGTAGCGGCAAGTACCGTGCAATCGTGTGAAAGGCTTCCGCGAACAAATTCACCGTCTCCACGGCATACGTGTTGACATGCGAATGGCTTACGCCTCCTTTGAGCTGAACGACCTCGACGCCCTTCACCTGCTTTTGCTGGAGATGGAGCGCCACCGCATGCATCGTCGTTCCCCACGTCACTCCAATAATATCCGCATCTTGTACCGTTTCATGCAAATAATCGGCAGCTTTTTTGCTAATATGCTTCTTGATCTCCTGATATTCATTTAACGGCGAATAGCAGACCAGAACGGTATCCAGCCCGTATTTCTTCTTGACCTGCTCTCCAAGCTCATCCATATCCTCCATCGGATCAACAATACTGATTCTCACATATCCCTGTTCCTTGGCAGCTTGAAGCAACCGCGATACCGTGGGACGCGATACCCCGAGTCTGACTGCAATTTCTTGCTGGCTATAGTCGTTCAGATAGTATAATCTGGCTGCCTCGATACTTAGACGCTGCTTTTCATGATCCATTCTACCTCAACCCGCTTATCTTAAAATGTAGTGCCACCAGACGCCTTGCCTTGGCCATTTGGAAGATTTAACTGCTATTTTGTGATATTCTGTGAATAGAACCTGACTACATTGCACCTTCAACTTTATCTTTCCATTTGTTAAAACGCAATAGTTAACCCATTTTAACGTCACTTCACAACCTGTGGTAGTCTTATCTGAAATGTAAGGAGAATTGGCCTATGTCCGAATTTATTGTGTGCAGACTGGCGAGCAAAACGTTCGCTTTAAACTTTGTAGAAGTGGAAGAAGTCATGAATGCCAGGAAAGGAACACCGCTTCCTTTTTCCGAATCATGGCATGAAGGAATGGTCACTATTCGAGGTGACGTATTTACGATCCTGAATTTGCGCAAAAAACTGCTGCTCCCTGCTTCAAGCGAGTCCTCCGAGGACAAAATGATTTTGCTCAGCCGGGCAAAAATTGCTCTGCTCGTCGATCAGGTGGAGGATACAGCTTCCGCCCTGGACAGCCAGTTGAAAAGCAACGAGGAAGAGTGGCAGCGCGAGCTGTTTCCTACCGTACTGGAGCATCAGGGCGCCCTCGTTCCGGTGATCGATATGGACGCTTTTCTCGCTTCGACCAAGACGAATTAAGCGTATTGATGTAAAATACCACCCAAAGCTTGAGCCGTCTCGCGCTCATCTTTTGGGTGGTATTTTGCGTTAAGGGGCGTGAAACCTACGCCATCCCTCTATACGGTCCCCTGTCCGTCCTTCATGTGAACCAGCGTGTTCAACTGTTCCAGCAGCGTATTCCCGCCAGTCAGTGAAATCGTACCAATCTTCTCGCAGATTTTTTCCAGAAACTCCAGCTCTTTGAGACGGTAGAGGGTGGCATTTTCGTCCATCAGCTTGGCGGTATTTAGCAAACTGCGAGTAGATGCTGTCTCTTCGCGCCGTGTGATGAGATTGGCTTGCGCTTTTTTCTCTGCCAGCAGCACCGTGTTCAAAATATCCTTGATATCCCCCGGCAAAATGATATCCTTCAACCCTGCCGACGTAAAAGTGACCCCATATTCGCCGCTCCGCTCGTTCAGTCGGGTCAAGACATATTCCGCAATTTCCTGCTTCATTTTCAGCAAATCATCCAGCTTCATCGTTCCGACATACTCACGCAGCACCAGTTGGAGCATAATGTACATTTGTTCCTCGAATGCCCGGAATTCCAGCGCCCGCAGTGGGTCAACAATGCGGTACTGACAGACGAAGTTCAGGCGCAATGTGATTTTATCCTCAGTCATGATTTCCTGTCCCATCAGGTCCATCTGCTGCTGTCGCAAATCTATCGTTCTGATCTCCGTGTTCACCGTCGACATCCAGAAATAATATTTACCCGGCTTCAGCTCGCCTTGCAGCACGTTATCATAATACAGGAAGCCCAACTCATAGCTTGACACCTGAAGCGCCTTCCAGAAGCCCTGTGTCTTGGCCAAAAAGGCTTGCCCCAGCGCCTTGTCAATCGCAGGCTGCCGGGTATCCGCATGAACAAAACGATGCTTCTTGAGCACGTTCCAGAAAGCATATTTACCAGCAGGCAGCAGCTCCACGAACCGATTATCCTCATAATGGAGCACATATTCATAATCCTCTACATCCACAACATTTAGTTGCTCCAGCAGAACGGAATCCGTCAAAAATAAACGAATATCGTGATCTGGTACAAAAAATGGTTCAGCAACATTCAAAATCTCAACCGTTTCCTGCTGAAATGTCTTCAATACGTAAGTCCCCGGCAGCAGCAGCTTGTGATAGCTTCCCTTTTTAAACAGCAGCCCGCGCTCATCCGATTTAATCGTTATTTTCTTAAACATCATATCACTCCTAATCGTTAAAATCCTCAGCTTAAAAGTGTGCTTCTTTCTATGTGTGGCGGCTCCGCGATCCATTTGATCTTCCGATCGCTGTTGCAGTGGAATTCCTAGGATTGTATAGAACATTCAAAGGTAGGAATTCCACTGCAAAGGCGAACGCTTCGCTTCTTCAGATTCAAATGGACCGCTCCGCTGTTCGCACAATATAGTCAAAACACATTTTTAAAATGAGGATTCTTCATTTTTATTCGTTGTAGTAGGGTAGTGACCCTTGCAGAGCATCCCTCGGGGTGGCGGGCGGGGCCAAGCTTAAGGAGAAAAGAAGTCACCGTAGGTTTCCGTGTCCCAAAGATCGAGTCCATCCGTCCAACTTCGACTGTGAACTCGCATCTCCCGAAGCTTCGGAGCCTGTCGGCGCTTGCTCTCCCCGGTATCCGTTGGCCGCATAGCCACCTCCCCGTCTCTGTCATGTGGACCAGACATGGGATACTCTTAGGGTCTTTGTAATGGTTTTTTGGATTTTTTGAATACTCTACCATGAGTCGCGTGGAGGCGATTGGGATTCGAACCCTAATTTGGTGGATACATCAGATTTACAGGATACCTCACCCGATCAGGCAGGCACTGCGGGACCATTCGAAATCCTCACCTCGGTAATATCTTTCTGTATCAGCCTTTATCATTATCACGCACACCCGCACTCACGAACATGGCGAAAGTATTACGACCCCTAAATAAAACAAAAAAGACACCTGAGAAGCACGTTCGCTTCCCTCGTGTCTTTTGTCATATTGCAATGTATGTAAACTTCCTCATTCCCTAAACCATTCATACCATTAGATGTTCACCCTATGAGTTATTCATCCCATTAACCATTCACCCTAATAAACGTTAAGTATACAAAAAGAAATCTTCCAGGCTTTTTAGCCCTTCAGATCCTCAATCTTTAAGTCTCTAAGTCCTTTTGCCCTTCCCCCATTGCTCCACACCATTTCGGAAAAATGAGTTACTTTGTGGCGGGTAGTAGCGGAGCGGAGGGGTTGAATCTGGAGAAGCGTGAGCGTTCGCCTTTGCAGTGGGATTCTTACCTCTACATGTCTTACACAATCCGAAGAATCCCACTGCAACAGCGATCGGAAGATCAACCCCTTCGCGGAGCGCCTTCTCCCACCCACAACCTCAATCATTTTTCCCGCCCAAAATACCCTTCTATTTTCCAATCCACGCCAACCTGCGTCACGCTCAAATCCTGCAACGCCACCGCATCGCTCATAGCGGACACGCCTTCTCCCCCGAGAAAGCCCGGTGCTCCACGCCCTCCAACCAGCTTCGGCGCAATATACAGCACGAGCTTGTCAGCCAGTCCTTGCTGCACGAACGAAGCGTTCACCTCGGCTCCGCCCTCCACGAACACCGAAGACACCTCCGCTGCGCCCAAAATATCCAGCATTTGCGGCAGGTTGACCCGATCACTGTTTTCATCCTGTGTCGGATATACCTTTACACCCAACTGTTCCAGTTGATCCCGCTTGCCTTCATCATAAGCACGTCCTGTAAATATCCAGGTAGGCGCCTCGCCATCTGTAATGACACGGGCATCCAAAGGAATACGTAGCGTGCTGTCCAGAATAATGCGAATCGGATTCCGGCCTTCCGGCAGACGAGTCGTAAGCTGCGGATTATCGTGAATGACTGTCTGTACACCGACCAGTATCCCTACATGCTCGTTACGAAGGCGATGCACATCCTCCCGTGCCACCTCGGACGTAATCCATTTGCTTTCCGAGGTCCGGGTGGCGATTTTACCATCCAGCGTCACCGCTGATTTGATCGTGATAAAAGGACGCTTGCTCGCGATATATTTGTTAAACACTTCATTCATGCGGACAGATTCCTGCTCACATACCCCAACGATGACCTCAATACCCGCATCCTTCAGGATTTGTACCCCTCTGCCCGAAACCAGCGGGTTCGGGTCCAGCGCCGCAATAACGACCCGACGAATGCCAGCCTTCACAATCGCTTCCGCGCACGGGCCTGTCCGTCCATGGTGGGAACACGGCTCCAGCGTCACATAAATGGTCGCTCCCTGGGCATGTTCACCCGCCATACGCAAAGCATGAATCTCCGCATGTGGCTCACCGGGCTTCAGATGAGCGCCAATCCCGACAATGCGGCCGTTGTTCACAATGACCGAACCGACGAGCGGATTCGGTTCTGTTTGTCCCTTGGCACTTTTGGCATTTTCCAGCGCCAGGCGCATATATTTCTCGTGAGTGGTCATAGAACCTCCCTGAAATCGAAATCCCGCAAATGGCCGGACCGTTCCACCTTCGTATTCAAATACCGTTCATTATATTGCGACACATCGCCCCACAGCGGCATACGTCCTGCGACATTCATACCGGATTGCTTCAAGGCTTCCAGCTTTTTAGGGTTATTTGTAATTAAGGTTACCGGTTTTTGTCTCAGATGACGGAGCACACTAATCGCATCTGCATAATTGCGGGTATCATCTTCAAAGCCCAATTGGTGGTTAGCTTCGACGGTATCCATGCCTTCCTCCTGCAAAATGTAAGCCATCGCTTTGCTAAACAAGCCGATCCCACGGCCCTCATGGTTTGCCAGATAGAACAACGCACCCGTTTCGTGCTCCACAATCATTTTCATGGACTGGTGGAGCTGAAATCCGCAATCACAACGCTTGCTACCAAAAATATCCCCAGTATGGCAAATACTATGCATACGAACAAGTGCATTTTCCGACTGCTGAAGATCACCGTACACCAATACGCTCGATTGTTGTCCTTCTGCCAAATCCAGCGTGGACAAACGCTTCACAATCGTGTCAGTGGTAGCATTCAGCAGATCCTGACGATCTTCCTCATCCCGTACAGGCAACCAGCAGTACCATTGGAAAACAACTGTTTCCCCTTCCAAATTAACCGGCAGCTTGATTGGTCCTACCAAAATTGTCGAAGATTGCTCCCCGCGAATCGTTTGGATTTTATCGTTAAGTAGCGTAGCTACGTCTTTTTGGTTCATCTCTCTACACCATCCTTTATATAAGCTTACTTCTATATGGCTTGATTTTCTGCTTGTAAAAAATGTCTATGAAACGTGGATTCCATCGTAAGCTGTCGTTCCTGAAGCTCGGTGACAGCCTGCCGCCGCGCGTCTTCGAACGCCTTTAGGCCCGCTGCGGTATATCCACCCTCCTGACGCAAACGAAGAAGCTCACTCGCCAGTACATCGGCATCCTTCAATGCTGCATTCAAGCCAAAAGCTCCGGTAGGTGTCATGGTATGCGCCGCATCTCCAATAAGGACCAGTCCGTTCTGCGACCACGTATCACTGCGGCTACTGAAAATATCCAACGGCACGAAGTCCCTCCACGAACGAATGTGATCATGCACGTTATGCTCCAGATCGGGAAATGCCTCCACTAACAACTGTATGAACGGTTCAAACGACTGCTTAAACAAGGTAGGAAAGCTGCCTTCCTCTACATTCCAGCCAATCTGAATATAGCCCTCAGCCTGCGAAAATAAAGACAACTGCCGTCCATTAACTAATGCCAGACGTGTGACAGGCTCCCATCCGGCAGGTGCCGTAATTTTGGCCCACAGCAGATCATAGCCGTGTCTGATAATCGTCACTGGCAACTGCGCCAGCTTGCGCACGGTCGAATAGCGACCATCTGCCCCGACAATCACAGAGCTGCGAATCGTAACCTCATCGCCGTTCTTATCGCGGGCGGTCAAGCCTGTGTAGCCTTGCTTGCTGTCGCCTTCCAGCGCAGTCACCGTCGTGCCCGCCAAACAACGGAAGGACGCATACGTTGACGCCTGCTTCAGCAGAGCCTCTAAAAAACGGGGCTGTGGAATGTGAACACCCACATTACCGTCCGCTGGCTCAATCGTCTTCACCTGCTGCTGATGCTCCCAATATTCGATTCTCGTCGAAGTGAGGACGTAGTCCTCATGAATTTGTTCGAGCAGCTTATGCTTTTGGAGCACTTGCAGACCCTCATCATTTAAAATTTCGCCGCGAAAAGCCTTTCCCGCCACGCTCTGCCGCTCAACCAATATCGTCGAAACACCTTGCTCCGCCAACAAACAGGATAACAAGGTCCCGACTGGTCCCCCTCCAACTACGCACACTTCACATTCCAGCTTCATCTGACTTCCTCCTGCATACCAAAGCACTGGCCTCAACTGTTAGCCCATACCCAACCCACTTTAACTTTTTCATATCCTCTATTTATATAAATCTTCTTTATCATGTTTATATGAATCTTCGTGTCCAATCCATTAAGTTACTTTATGTAACAGAGTATATTTATATCATTCAATTTCGTCAAGTAATAAATTTATGTAAAGTAAAATCATTTACTTTTTACAGTGAATCGTTAATAATAGGAGCATGAGGTGATCACATGAACATTCCGCAAATGTGCCCACGGTTTGAAAAAGCTATGGAGTTACTGAGCAAGCGTTGGACGGTGTTAATCGTATTTCAGCTAACTAACGGTCCACAACGTTTCGTCGCTATTGAGAATTCAATCCCCAATTTAAGCGGGAAGGTCCTTTCCGATCGCTTGAAGGAGCTTGAGGAAGAAGGGATTGTACTACGTATGGTCTATCCCGAAAAGCCGGTTCGGATCGAATACTCCCTTACGGATAAGGGACGCGATTTAGCTCCATTGTTTGATCATATCGGTACTTGGGCTACCCGCTGGGTTGAAGTTTTGCCAGCACTTGAGCAACAATAGCCTGCGTTAAACCAACACGGACACAGACTGCTAACATGCCAAAGAACGCCTTTGCCCCGAGCACAATTTGTACTCATCACGCAAGGCGTTCTATTTTTCATATGACGGATTGCCCTATGAGCTACAATAGGTAAAATCGTCATCCCCACCGACATTATAGGTAATACGATCAAGCATTTTCAGGCCCTTTTTTTATTGGACTCGGAGATGCTTTCTTTCTAATACTATAACGTCTCATGGTTCCTGGAACGCCTTTGATTTCCAGCATTCCCTCATAAATCAGGGCTCGAAGCCGATATTCGAAAAATTCATCTCCCATCTGCTGATCCAGGTGCCCCATAGCTTCTCCGATCACTCTTGCTGATTTGATAAAATCAGGCTGGGCTTGCCGCTTGTGCAACTCATTCACCTTACTCAAAATATAGGCATCATAATAGTTTTCTTCTACATTAACGATGCTCCCATCCTTCCATATATGTAGCACCTCAGGCTTCATCGCCAGCTCACACCATTCTTCCGCCATTCGTTCTCTTTCTTCTGGTGTTAAAGAAATACCCTTGTCCTCTCGACTTAGAATAGCTTGTAGTTTGTCGGCAGATATCTCGCCTGATCGTAAGCCTGTAGCATCTGTACGTTTAAATACACGGCTGTAAGCATCTGCCGCATTTTTAATCCGAATATCGTTAGACATATTCCTCAGCAGGTACATGCTCAAACGAAGCCCCACCTGCTCAGGGGCATTGCTCCCCGTCCAGATCGTAATATCCGCCTGCGCTGGAATAGCAGTAAACTGCTCCAGCAACAGAAAATCATCCCTTTCAGCATCCTCATCATGCTCATCAGAAATATGATCTCTGAACCATTCCCGCCGTTGCCTGCGCCCCATTTCCTGCTGAAGCTGCCACAATGGGCCGATGGCATAGTTATCCCGAAAAGAAATAACCCGATGTGTATCTTCCCATCCCAGTTGTTTGAGTGCTACTTTCATACTCCCTGCAAAAGAATCGCCAATCACGATATGCACCTGCGTGCCACCCTCGTCAGGCTCCCACCATGAGCGTTTGTTTTGAGTCACAAGCAAGTAATCATATAACTCTGACACTTGCTTATACAAATCATCTTTAGAAGCTTCGTTCCGTTTCACAGCTTCTGTCACTTGTATGATGTCTATCAGCCATAATCTTTGTTCGCCCGCAGTCATACTGCGAATTGCCTCCACAAATCCTTTATTCTCCATGGCTTTTTCTCCTTTTGCACCTATTTTTCGTGCCGTAGTGTCCAATGGAATTGTCGAATCGGAATAGTCGTGCTATGTTAGGGGAATCGACGTTGTAGCATAGGAGGCTTCTGCCGTGAATATGAAAGGCAAAATCCATTTACATCAAGTAACGTCTGAATCGTTACGACTGGGCGCTTTACTTTCATTAGTAGGGGGTTTTCTGGACACATATACGTTTGTCGGAAGAGATGGCGTGTTCGCCAATGCTCAGACAGGCAATATCGTATTACTGGCTGTCAAAGCCATTCAGGGAAACTGGGGTCAGGCGTTAGCCCATATCCCGCCCCTGATCGCCTTTTCGCTGGGTGTTTTTATAGCCGAAGGGATTAAGAGAAAATCCACCCACCGCCTGACACCGGACTGGGCCCGTGCCATTCTACTGCTGGAAATTTTCATTTTTTTCATCGTGGGTCTGATTCCACAAGGGGTTCCCAATACCGTGGTGACGGTGATCGTCTCGTTCGTTGCTTCCGTTCAGATGACTTCCTTTCGCAAGCTCATTGATGCGCCGTACACCTCCACCGTCAGCACCGGGAACCTCAGATCTGCCACAGAGGCGGTATATATCGCCATTACGACCAAGGACACGAATGCTGCCATTCGCGCCATGCGTTACGGTGTCATCCTGATCACCTTTCTGGTCGGGGCTTTTCTGGGAGGGTTTTTGACGTTGGCTATTGGGGATCAAGCCATCTGGGGCGCTGTTGTGGCACTCATTTTTTCTTTTATTTTATTTACGGAAAAAGAACATAAGTGGAAAATGCCCCTTCGTCACTAATCCTGCATTAGCCCTGAATAAACTGCCGCTGGGCGGTTTCAAAAAAGTTCAAAAGATCTTCACGGGACGAGAACGCTGCCTGAGCCGATTGGTTGCTGCCGCCACCCTTACCCTGAAACGCGCCCAGATGCTCTTTAAAATACGCCCCGCAGGCAACATCCTGTGTGCCGTTATGTGCCAGAATGATTTTGTTTTCTGCTGTTGTGGCTAATAATACAAGTAAATCATGTTCAGATGTCAGCTTGGCAGCCATTTGCTGTACTTCCTGAAAAGTTTTTTGTTCAAAAATATGAGCCAGAACTTGCCCCTGAACAGCAGAAAGCAGCTCTGCTGCCTGATACGAAGCATTTTCCTCTTGCAGGATGTCCACTTGCGCCTTGAGCTGCTTGTGCTCCTGCTCCCACTTTTCAAATCGGGTCAAAATATCCTTGCGCCCAGTATTAAATTTCGCAGACAGGACGTCCAAAATCCGAACACTTTCGTTAAAGTCCTGAAGCGCGCGAACGCCACATTTAAAATGGATTCTCGCCAGCCCCTTTTGCTTCTCCCATTTCAGACATTTGATCATTCCAATTTCCCCGGTTCGGCCGACATGTGTACCGCCGCAAGCATTGTATTCAATGCCTTCGATCTCAACAATGCGAATATTTTCCGTCACTTTGGGCGTTTTCACAAGCGGGATATCCTTCAATTGTTCATTGGTTACAAAATAGCTTTTTATGCTGCGATTACTGTAGATTTGCCGATTTACTTCCTGCTCGATTGCCGATAGCTGCGCAGGTGTTACATCCGAACAGTTTACATCAATCGTGGCTTGCTCTTGTCCCAGATGAAAGCTTTCTGTACGCGCACCCAACAACTCCAAACAAACCGCTGACAGCAAATGCTGTCCGCTATGCTGCTGCATATGATCAAATCTGCGCTCCCAGTCCAATTGGCAGACCACCTTCACATCCTCCGGCAAACGTTCTACCTGATGCCAAATGTCCTCATCTTCCAGAACAACATCTAATACACGGATGCCCTGAATCGTTCCCGTATCACATGGCTGACCCCCTCCATGTGGATAAAAAGCCGTTTCCTCCAGCATAACAAAATATCCGCCGTCTCTTTCCATGCTGCGTGTAATATGAGTCTCCCACTCCGTAAGGGTCGGAGAAGAGTAATATAGTTTTGTCGTCATTCAAGGTTCCTCACTTTGGATTTCAATTTTTAAAGAACGTCTCCATTTTTTGAATGAAGGCCTTTGCGGCTGGACTTACATATTTATCTACGATGATCCGAATGAATTCCCAAGCCTACTCCAATATCCACTTTATTATCAAGCACTTCATTGTAAATATCAATCGAGGGAATGACCTGAACCTTCGTATGAGGAAACTCCTTGTGGAAGCTAATCAATATGGAGGTTAGCGGCGGGTTATCTATGCAAGAGGCACCGTCAGTACCTATGCATGAGCCTATAAAAGGATAGAGTCTCGTCTGTAAAATAAAAAAGGGTTAAGTGCCGTCTAACGAGCCTTAACCCTTTTTTCAATAATATGAAATTCTCATTGTTATCAGAATAAAATTTACTTATATGCCAGACCTAATTGATAAGCGTGCTCCAGCAGACCTTCAATGTATTCTTTCGATTCGGACAAAGTATCATAGAAGAACTCAACCTTGGACTCTCTTACTCTTGCGTAACCACCAATGGCTTTATTCAAATAATTAGTTACCATATCGTGGTATTCATACTTGATCAGATGTTCTTTCGTCCCTCCCGCCAAGCACATCCACAAAACCTGCTTTGTCGTAAACTCCTGAAGTAAACCTATGTTCCACACTTTATCCAGGTATCCCTTTAGCATGGACGGGACACTGTACCACCATAGTGGAAACACAAAGACCAGAGCATCCGCGGCCACAATTCTATCCATTTCTTTCCGTGTTTCAGGGGCATATTGTTTATGAGGCGTATTCCAATCCAGCTCATCTGCTGCGCTGTACACCGGATTATACCCGTCCCGATCCAAGTCCAGAATATCTACCTCGTGCTTATTCTCCTTCAATCCCTCTACAAAACGATTCATGACCGCAAGGGTAAGTGAATCTTCTCTAGGATGCGTAACGACCAATAGAACTTTCATGTTATCCGTAACCTTCTTTCTCCTCGTGATTGGTGAACCCTGTCTACAGATGCTATTATGGATGATATACAACAAGGTGTGAAGTACGCACCTCAAGGTACTGTAGGTACTTTAAGGTTCCTTAGTGCTTTTCATGTACTACAGATCCGAGGGGAGAAAAACAAATGAAGGATAACGCCAAAACATATATGCTCGGGATTGAAGCAACCTTTGAGGTCATCGGCGGGAAATGGAAAGCCATCATCCTGCATCATCTAACCAGCGGCAGAAAACGTACATACGAACTTCGTCAGCTCATTCCAAAAATCACCCAAAAAGTACTTACCCAGCAGCTTAGAGAACTGGAAAAGGACGAAATCATCCACCGAATTATCTATAATCAGGTTCCACCCAAAGTAGAGTATGAGCTTAGTGAATACGGATGGGATTTTAAAGATCTGCTTGATCGTTTTTGCTTATGGGGGGAAGAACACTTAGACAGGGTTTATGGTGATAAAACAACGGTGCTGGAGGAATATTCTGTGGAAGAGCCTTGTGTAGAAAAAAAGTAAAGCACACTGAACAGCCTTTTCGCCATCGCTTCATCTGCTGTCCGCAAAAATACACAACAGTCCTAATGAAGATTTTCTTCAATGGGACTGTTTGTGTTACTTGCATGGAGTCAAATATCTACAAGAATCGAAACTGCACTATACACTAATAACAAAGCCATTATTATATTAAACTGACTTCTATATTTTGATAAGAACTTTTGAAAAACGGAGCCAAACACACTCCAACAGAATGTACTCATAAAACCAACAAAAGCTAGAAATAACGAATACAATATCAAGCTGAAATTTGAATGGTGATATGGAAGAATGAAGGTTGATATAGCAGTGATACCATATAAAATTCCTTTCGGATTGATAAATTGCAAAAGCATACCTGTTAGAAAACTGTTATTCTTGCCCCCATCATTATCTTTACCATTATCTTTACTCATAATTATTTTTATAGCCAGATATAACATATAGGCTGCACCCAGGATGGTCATCACAAATTGAATTTTGGGAATGAAATTTTCAAGCAACAAATTAAAATAACTACTCAATAACATGATTACAAAGAAACCTGCACCTACTCCTAAACAAAATCGAATTGTCTTTTTAAGCCCGAATTTATTAGCAAAGAGCATAGCCATAATGTTATTGGGGCCTGGAGTAAAGCTGGTAACAAACACATATAACAGAAACGATAATAAAGGCATATTGGAACCCCCTCTTCTGTGTATGCTATAATGTCCAAAAAGAACAATATAACGTTTTACGTTTTATTGTACAACACAGACGTTATATTGTACACAGGTATAGGAGGTATTTATGGAGACCATCAATCTGATCATTGCCAAAAACTTAAAAGCCTTTAGAGAAAATAAGAAATTAAGTCTGGAAAGGGTTGCAGAACTAACGGGAGTAAGTAAAACGATGATAGGTCAAATTGAAAGAGGCGAATCCAGCCCTACGATTACAACGATTTGGAAAATAGCCAATGGATTAAAGATTTCTTTTACTTCACTCATAAATAATCCGCAGCCAGATACAAAAGTGGTTTTAGGAAGTGAAATTCAAATATTAACGGAAGACAACGGAAAATATCGAGTTTATCCCCACTTCCCCTTCGAAGATGATAGACGGTTTGAAGTTTATTCAATCGAGATAGAACAAAACGGCTTCCTAAGTGCTGATTCGCATGGAGAGGGAACGAAGGAGTTCTTAACTGTTTTTGATGGAGAATTAACTGTCCGTGTAA
Source organism: Paenibacillus maysiensis (assembly GCF_000520815.1). Taxonomy (GTDB): domain Bacteria; phylum Bacillota; class Bacilli; order Paenibacillales; family Paenibacillaceae; genus Paenibacillus; species Paenibacillus maysiensis. The sequence continues at coordinate 51,806 of NZ_ASRY01000318.1, forward strand.
ATGACATCGAATATACAGTAAGAAATGGGGATTCCATCCAATTCAAAGCTGACAGACCCCATACCTATCATAATTCAGGGAAAACATTAACTCGATTAAGTATGGTCATATACTATCCAATTTAAAACTATCCGTTCACCAATTGCATAATCCAGTCTTTTATATCAACGATTCGCAGTGTTCTGGGCCGTGTATTCGTTCCGGAAATAATTAATGGGACAAGGGAATCTTTTTCATGCAGCGAACCATGAGCTCCCCCTCCGATGTGGGTAGGAGAACTTTCACCAACGAGTTCATATCCGGGTTGGACCGTGACGACAACGTATTTTCCTTCATGAGAATACATGGCCCCGTATAACCTCGCCAAAACGTCAGGATATTTTCCGTACTTGATTCGATTGTTATTTATCGTAATATCCACAAGGTCCTTTTCGCCCGATAATGTCCACGATTGTCCATATTCATCGGTGAATTTTCCACCGGGACGATAAGAAAACATGGAACTATTTTTCCCTCCTGTAACACGAATATTATTTTTATCGTCTTTCATTGCGATGATATCGAGCTTTTCCTCTTTTTGTAAATGCTTCACTACATCGGATAACTCGACGTTATCATTAATCGCATAAATATAAGCCATTCGTTCATTCGTGGAAATGACAATTTGATCTTCTTTTTTTACTGATTGATTTAACTGTGCTATGCGGTAATGGTTCAACAGCGGCTCTATCTCAACAGTTGCTGCCTGTCGATCATCATAAACCGCACTTTGCCCACTGTCCCCCATGACAACCCATATAGCATTTTTTACAGCCTGTTCCCACGAACCGTATGCGTTAAGAACGCCTTGCAGCGCTTGATCCGCTTTTTCAATTCCCTCCAGCTGAGTCGGGCCTTTTTTATGCACCGAACTATCATTCTCTGGAAAGTATGCGATGGTTACGCTTGGAAGTTTTTTTTGATTGATTAAAAAAGCGGTATCTTTTGCGGAAAACTCGTCGTTCATCCCGAATTTTTTCCACGGAGGAGTATTCCAGCTATTCTTTGGGTCCAGTTGTGCAAAAGTTGCATAGGAAAACCATTTAGGTCCTGTTATTCTAAATTGTTCTGGAACACGGTTGCTGTTCGCTATGAAGCGAGGCACTTTTAAGACATGTTCCGTTCTTCCTCTATAAACTATAGCGTTGATTGATGCCGATTCTTTTCCTTTGTCGGCCAGCTCTTCGTGAATTGTTTTCGTTTTTTTGTTCAAATGAACTTGATTTAACTGGTAAATAGCATCCATAAATACTTGCATTTGATCTATCTTGAAGGCTTCTTTGACACCATTTCCATAGAAAATCATGCGTTTCCTTGGGTCGCTGTACCACACAAGTCCGGGCACATGATGTCGGTCTGCATACGTCCCCGTTAAAAAAGTACTGTCGATCGTCACGGACATCGTGGGAAATGAACTCACCACCTGCGGGAAGTATTGCCCTTTTTTAATAAGATGCTGCATTGCGGGTGCATGGCCTTGTTGAATCGCATCTTGCAATGGCTTATTCATTAAAGAATCAATCATGATGAATATGACAGGTTTGGCCTTATTAATCACTGGGTTATGGGACTTGATGCTTTGTTGATTTAGCTGTTGACTAGAGTCCGCCCTGCAACCGACGATTATTAAACTTAAACTTAGCACGAGTACAATCGTGATTTTATACTTTATCCCCATTTGTGTATCCCCTTCTTTGAAAAACACAATTCCCTTGATTCTTTTTATTTTTGCTTACAATAAAAAAAATTATTCCGAAATGAATTTTTTTGATTTAATAGGCCAAATTATCTCTAGTGACTCGAATAATTAGAAAGATGGTGAATTCCCATTAACATTCCGTTCTCACCTAGACTTTATCATTGGTTTGTCCGTCCGAAATGGTTTACTAAAAAATATATCCATGATCATGTACATTCCCATTTTTCTTTTGATGGCCAAACTGTACTGGATTTTGGCTGCGGTACTGGGGCAAATTGCTCCATGTTTCACCCGTTGTATTATGTTGGGATTGATCCTGATGCCCAACGAATTGATTATGCAAAGCGCTTATATAGCCACCATGCATTTCAAGTATTAAATAGTAAGAAGTTCTCATTTGATAATGAGTCGTTCGACTACATACTTATTATCGCTGTATTACACCACATTTCTTCGGATGAAATATCAAGTTACATGAAGGAGTTTCAAAGAATTCTAAAGCCTAACGGAACCATTGTCGTTATGGAGCCCTGTTTAAGCAAGAAAAAACCGCTATGTAACTTGTTTATGAAATGGTACGACAACGGGGAGTATATTCGTAATGAAAAAGAATATATTCGATTGTTTAGAGATCAGAATTATGATTGTAGGGTCATAAAACGATTCCGAAAATGTTTTTTATATCACGAGTTATTTTTTTCAGTAAAACCAAAATCATCAATAGAAGGGGAATTAAACGATGACTACTACAAGCATAAACGGATACTCGATGCACTATATTGATTCCGGAAAAGGAATCGCCATCCTCTTCATTCATCCTCCGGTACTCACAAGCTTAGATTTCATATACCAAATCCAAGGGCTATCGCCTCATTTTCGAACGATTGCTTTTGACATCAGAGGACACGGTAAGAGTCAGCCTTCCGAACAAACGGTTACTTACCCTCTAATCGCCAAGGATATTAAACAATTGATGGACCGGATGAGCATTGATAAAGTTTTTGTGTGTGGATATTCTACCGGAGGCTCGATAGTGCTTGAATTTCTCTTGACCTATCCGGAACGAGCATGGGGAGGCATCGTGATCAGTGGAATGTCGGAAGTAAACGAATGGCGACTAAGAAACAAAATTTCTGTGGGCATTGCTCTCTCCAAAATCGGAGCAGTCGGCACGATTGCGATTTCTAATGCTTGGTCGCAAACGAAACAATTTTCTTTATTCCGTGAGCTATTCAACGATGCGAAACAGGGAAATCCCAGAAATGTCGAACAATATTACCGGTATAGCTTGAAGTACAACTGCACTTCGCGGCTCGGGGAAATCCATCTTCCTGTCCTGCTTGTTTATGGGGAAGATGATAAGCTCTTTCATCCTTATGCCAAATTGTTACATCAACAATTGCCGAAGAGTGAACTTGTTTTCATAAAAAAAGTCGATCACCGCCTTCCTACGAAGGCCGCCGAACCTTTGAACGAACTGATCAAGCAGTTCGTAGAACGCTTCAAATGACATTTTATACAATGTAAATATACATATTATACTAAAATCATATATAGTTTAGATAGGATGGATATGTTTCTGCTTCTAAATCTGAAGGGGTGTAAAATGAAATGCTAAAGCGTATTCAAAATCTTTTCGTTATCCCTAACTACCCGTTATTCATGATCTGTATGTTATTGCAAGGTATGGCCATATCGATCAGCGCACCTTTTTTGGCTGTATATTTCACAACTACACTGGGCGTATCTGTCGGAACCTTTGGTGTTTTTACAGCTGTGACTTTGATTTGTGGTATATGGATAAGCTCTCTTATTGCCAAACGTTCTGATACTGGATTAGACCGTAAACAAATTTTAGTGATTTGTACGTTATTTAATGCGATAGCATTTGCAGGATATCTTGTCATTCAAAATTTTTATGTACTTTTTGTGTATATGACTGTCTTCACAGCAATGGGAGCACCTGGAATGCCGCAGTTATTTGCCAGTGCACGTGAAGCGGTTGATCGCAGTGAAGCAGCAGATCATACCTTTGCTAATTCAACACTTCGTTCTATGTTTTCCCTTGGCTTTATCACGGGGCCGCTCTTGGGGTCTTTCCTGATTGCACATACCGGTTTTAAAGGTATCTTTATAGGGACGACTTCTATTTTTATACTTATAGCTATTCTTCTATTCTGTTTTATTAAGCAATCCCCATCTCAGCTCAAAAGTAAGAATCAACTTTTACTTCATCACATAACATTGCATAAAAACATTGAAATTCTGATACCATTCTCAGTTCTCACTCTGCTCTATGTGTCTCACTGGATGAATAATTTGAATATATCCTTGTTCATCATTCACAATTTAAAAGGGGACACGAGTGACGTTGCTCTAGTATCCAGCATTTGCGCGGTTTTAGAAATACCTTTGATGATCATGTTGGGCGTACTTGCTGCTAAATACTCCAACCGGCTGCTTGTATTTTGGGGAGCTTTAACAGGGGTTGTCTATTATCTCCTCGTCCTTATGTCTACGGAGATGTGGCAGTTATTAGTGGGGCAGCTTCTTCTAGCCTTCTTTGTTGCAGTGATTTCGGCCATTGGCATCAGCTACATGCAGGATTTGTTGCCCTCTCTTCCTGGATACGCATCGACGCTGTATTCCAATGCGACAACCATCGGAAGACTGGTGGGGAGCTTGATGGGCGGATTAACCGCTCAATGGATGGGTTACCGAAACACCTATTGGGTATGTTTGGCCCTGATCCTCTGCTCCCTTGGTCTTCTGGCGATTTCAAAGAAATTAGAGTTTGAAAAATCGGCTGCTCTACAAGAAAGGAATCACAGTCTATAGTCTGGCACCTTATTTTTCTATTGTGGAGAAATGACTCATAATGGTATCTGCCGCATGTCTGTACCCGCCAGCCTGACGTAATGATTCGCCAATCACATGGGCCTGCTGTTTATAGGTTGAATGATTTAAAACCTCTAATAAGGCAGCTTTCAAAGTAGCGGGTGTAAGCTCATTTTTATCTACAGCAATACCCGCTCCCAGCTCTTGCACCCGATTAGCCACGATAGGCTGGTCCGATGTCATGGGAACCATAACCAGAGGCACATTGTAATACAAGGCTTCACTTGTACTGTTCATCCCCGCATGTGTAATAAAAGCGTCTACATGCTGCAGCATTTCCAGTTGCGGAATATAGGGCTTGACAATAAAATTGTCAGGGACACAATCGTTCAATAGCTTCATATCTGTATATTTGCCTGATGAGAGTACAAACTGTACAGGTAAATCGTGGAACGCTTCAAAGCAAAGCTTGTAAAAATCCAAGTCTCTATTAATAATAGTTCCCAATGAGATATAAACAGCCTGCGGATGCAGAGCATGAAGTTGTTCGAACGGGAAAGAGGGCGCGTCTTTACGTGGTACAATAGAAGGGCCTGTAAAAATATAACTGTTATCCAGCTTTTCAGCTTGCGGTTGAAAATAACGGCTTGTGTAAACGATCACTGAATTACGAACAACATACAAGATGTAAGTTTTGTTTTCTAGTAAAATAAAACAACACCTGCTATGTGCATAGAAAGATAAAAATACATCTCATACTTAATATATAAAATATTTTCCATAAAAACAAGTATTTTAAATATCAAGAAAGATACAGCGATCAACCAACGTATAAACGCCATTTGTAGTAGCGACATCCCCACGACTATATATTTCCCGAATATATAATTGCAAAATACACAAATAAGCGAGGTAATCGCTTGAAGCGCATACCCCGCTTATCTATTCAACTACGGATTCCAAGGATCTGTCCCGCCCGGCTTGATATGGTCATCCATATAGGATTTTAGAAAAGCAACATGAGCGTAAGGGCGCCATGGCCGTCCAAGATCAACCTTGCCTGTCAAGCCATCTTCGGCTGTCAGACGACATTGAATAAATACCTTATCGCAATGCTTTAATATCCTGAATCAGCATTTCAATATTTTCTTTCTTCGTAGCCCAACTGGTACAGAATCGAACAACACTATGTGTATCATCAACCTTTTCCCAAAAGGAGTAAGTATATTTTTCGCTCAATGCCTTTAATATACGATCTGGTAAAATCGGAAACTGCTGATTGCTTGTAGAGCGGTACTGAAAAGAAAAGCCTTGCTCAGATAATCCGTTTTGAAGCAACTTTGCCATATCTATAGCGTGTTTGGAATTTTCAAAGTATAAACCGTCTTCAAACAAAGTTTCAAACTGAATGCCCAGTATTCGCCCCTTAGCCAGCAGTCCTCCTTTTTGCTTGATCATGTATCGGAAATCTTTTTTCAATGTATCATTTATAATGACTACTGCTTCTCCCATCATTGCTCCAACTTTGGTCCCGCCGATATAAAATACATCGCATAGTTTTGCTATATCTGCTAAGGTTACATCGCTATCCTCTGCAACCAAGCCATAACCCAATCGGGCTCCATCTATAAAAAGCGGTAAACTACATTCCCGACAGACTCGACTTAACGCTTCCAGCTCAGATTTAGTGTAGATCGTCCCATTCTCGGTAGGGTAAGAAATAAAAACCATACCGGGCTGTACGCTATGCTCAGGAGCGGCATCATTCCAGTGAGCATCATACAGACCCTTTACCTGTTCGGCCCGGATTTTCCCATCATCACTTGGCAAAGTAAGTACTTTATGGCCAGTAGCTTCAATCGCTCCGGTCTCATGTACGGCAATATGTCCAGAAACTGCAGCAATGGCACCTTGATGCGGACGCAAAATAGAAGAGATCACCGTTGTATTGGTCTGTGTACCTCCAACTAAAAAGTGTACATCTGCATTTGGGGAGTCACATGCCTTTTTAATATAAGCTCTGGCTTTTTCACAATGCTCGTCCACACCATAGCCTGGGGTTTGTTCATCATTAGTCTCCAATAGTCGCTTTAATATGCGCTTATGGGCACCTTCGGTATAGTCGCATTCAAATCGAATCATTTTGTATTCTCTCCAATTTCTCTAGTTTGTTCTGAATGAACACCATAGAAGCATGTAATTCTTTAATCTCTTCTTCTGAGAGTCCTTGAACTAATTGTATAACTTGTTCGTCAGATCTTTCATTCAGTTGTTGATAGAACGCTTTTCCTTTAGGCGTCAAACGAATCAGATTTGTTCTATTATCCACCGAAGAATTTTCCTTAACAAGGAAGCCCTCTTTGTAAAGTTTAGCTATGATTCTACTCATATAACTGCGATCAATTTTAAGAGAATCGACTAAAGTATTGGCTATACATGGCTCGATCATACCGATCTCTATAATGACGCGTGCCTCGGTAAAGGAATATCCGCTATCCAGCACATGTTTATCTAATACACCCAGTATTTTGGTATAAAATCGATTGAAACGTCTCATATCTGCTATGATCTTAGTATCTATATTGATTTTAACTCCCCCCATTTAGTGGACTTATGCAACAATTATATTATTTTTTTTTGTGGACTCTGTCAACGAAATGACGGGTTTCTATTTATCAATCCACGACCGGGAACCCTCCCGGTACGTTGATGATCATTACACAAATGGCTCCGTCCTTATAACTTTCAAGGACGAAGCCATTAATTCAGCATGTACTGGTTTTCCTTCAAACAAGCTGATCCTGGAAGAAAAAATAGGAGAATTATACATACACATACGGTAAAGTAACGTTGAAGACGATGAATTTTCATAAAGAAGAATCACTGCTTAGTTAATCAAAATCTTCAAGAATAAAGACTTTAGTTAACGTTCTATTAATTGCCGGTTTCCCCAAATTGTTTAATGCGTTCTCCCACCTGATCACGAACTCGCTGGAAAACGGCCCATTTCTCATCTTCCGTTCCCTCTACTTTGGCCGGATCATCAAATCCCCAATGTTCACGGCGAACTTGCGGAGGTGTGATGGGACATTTATCAGCAGCATCTCCGCACAGGGTCACAACCAAATCGGCACCGTTCAGCAAGACAGGATCTATAATATCCGAAGTTTGACTAGAAATATCGATACCTACTTCATTCATCGCTTGTACCGCTTTAGGGTTAAGGCCGTGAGCTTCAATGCCTGCACTGTACACATTCCAACGGTCTCCTAGGTATTTTTTGGCCCATCCTTCTGCCATTTGACTCCGGCAAGAATTACCGGTGCATAAAAAATAAATTGTCTTTTTTTCCATGATAGACGTCTCCTTTAATGTTCAATTATGAAATGACTAGCCACAGATATAAGCCCAGCAGGGTAATAAAAAGTGTAGGAATCGTTAAAACAATGCCTGTTTTAAAATAAGTTCCCCAAGAAATTTTCATGCCTTTTGAGCTAAGCACATGCAGCCACAACAATGTAGCTAATGAACCAATCGGGGTTATTTTCGGCCCTAGATCCGATCCAATCACATTAGCGTAAATCAGCGCTTCTTTGATCATACCAGTCGTATGGGTGGCATCTATGGCAAGCGCATCAATCATGACCGTAGGCATGTTATTCATCACCGACGAGATGACTGCCGCGATAAAACCCATGCCCATGGTGGCCACAAACATACCTTGATCGGCAGCCGCTTGAATCACATGAGCCAGCAGATCCGTCAAACCGGCATTACGCAGGCCATACACCACAACATACATCCCGATGGAGAAAAATACGATGGCCCATGGAGCGCCCTTGATGACTTCTTTCATGGGGACCGCAGGGCTTCTTCTCGCCATCAGCAAGAAAAAGACGGCAATGATCCCGGCTACCACCGAAACGGGAATGCTAAAAAATTCGCAAACAAAGTATCCAACCAACAGAACCGCGAGAACAATCCAGGACATGCGGAACATTTTTGGATCTTTAATCGCTTCTGCAGGTGTTATTAATTGTGCAGCATCAAATGTTTTGGGAATCCTTTTGCGAAAAAAGAGATACAGTACCACGATACTAGCCGCTAAGGAAAATAAATTAGGTACAATCATGCGACTCGCATATTCCATAAAGGTGATGCCAAAGAAATCGGCTGATACAATATTCACCAGATTGCTGACTACAAGTGGAAGCGACGTCGTGTCGGCAATAAATCCGCTCGCTATGATGAAAGGGAAAACCATTTTCTCATCCATTTTCAGTGCCCGAACCATCGCTAGTACAATCGGTGTCAGAATTAAGGCCGCACCGTCATTCGCAAAAAAAGCAGCGACAATGGCGCCAAGAATGGTCACATAAACAAACATCCGGGTTCCGCTTCCCCGCGCAGCTCGTGCCATGTGAAGCGCCGCCCATTCGAAGAAGCCGATTTTATCAAGCACCAACGAAATCAGAATGATAGCAACAAAAGCCAGTGTTGCATTCCAGACAATCTGAGTAACTTCCCAAACATCATGCAAATCGACGACACCCACCAGCAAGGCGAGTATTGCTCCGCCGCAGGCCGACCAGCCGATAGACAGATTTTTAGGCTGCCAGATCACCAGCACTAAAGTGGCTAAAAATATAATGCATGCCAACAAAATCAATGTTTTAAACCTCCATTACCCATGATATCCCTAGTTCCCCATCTTCTCGTTTTCTAATCCCTCCCCTTTTTCACCCATCACCTTATAAACATATACTTATATAAAGGAAATATTTATCCCCGCAAGGAGATAAACTGAACAACCTTTAGGAGGAGCAAGCTGGGGAATCCGGTCCACAAGATGCTATGGGTTCCTCTTTATTCATCCATTTTAAAATATGCTTAGAATCCGGCATACACTCAAGCACAGCTTGAATATGAGGCTTGTCATCTACGTTTAAAGAATAGTATACCCACTGACTTCGTCTTTCTTCTTTTACGATCCCTTGCGACTTTAATTTCCTCAAATGTTGGCTAATGGCTGGCTGCGACATATCAAAAATGTCTACGAATTCGCAAACACACCATTCTCTTTCTCTTAGCAGGGAAAGCATGGCCAAGCGGGTTTTATCCCCTAGTAGCTTTAAATGATCGGCTACATAACCAAGTTGCTCCAATGTGTAACCCCCTTTCATTCATATAACTGTATGCTTATATACTAATTTAGCTCCATTCTAAAATCAAGTATGCATATTACTTGCAATTTGCAAATATATAATGTATATGTAGCAACCACTATTGATGCACAAATGAATGAATACTTAAACGAAGTTTTTTCGTATTTGACTGATTTTAAAAAAGAAACCGTGATTCGATCTGTGAAGCTCTTTAACGATGCCATGGCCCAATCAAGCAAATGTTGTTTTCCGGTAACAGGATAATACTCTCCTCTTATATTTGCAATTTACAAATATTAATCCATACCAGTGGTGGTTTTTAAGTTTCGTTCAACCTATCCAAATTAATCACGGACTGTAATTCTGCTGGCATTAAATATTTCTGAGAGTTCCCGCTCTGTCGGTAGTTGCTCCTCGCTAAGCAACTCTTTTAGAATAATAGCCTCTTCCAACTGCTCTCTAACAAAATCACTCACGTTTTTAGCTGATACTTTTTCAAGAACAAAAAAAATCTGTTGTTATCATAAAAACCAAGTAAACATATAAGCAATACTTTTTTTGTCCGAACCAGCCAATTATGCGCCAAATAAAAAGCACGCCGCAGGGTATCCTGTGCGCGCTTGGCCATTCTCTATTTTTTTCCAACTCATCCGGTACATCGTATTTATTGATATGTGAGGTCATAGCGGCAACTGCTTCGCTGGCATCCGTCGTGGCAGGCACTTCCCTTACCACATCATCAGTACGATCATGAAAATTCAAACGGTCGGCCTCGGCCACTTTCTGTTTATTTTCTTTCATTCTCAATATCCCTCCTGTCTTATTCCAGTGCCTGATCCCGTTCTGTTAACGCGTACAAAGGTACTTCCCGTTCCTCTTCCGGCTTGTTCAGCGCATAAATACGTGCCGTCTCACTCTGCTCATTCACATGCTGAATATAAATGGGTAACCCATCACATAACACATTCGCCATTATGGGAGAGGACGCTATTTCTTGTGCTCTTTGGACATTCATTTAGAAAGACCTCCCTTGCTGAGTACAGTACGTCTTTACTATGCACAAGATAAATATCTGTTATACAAATTTCTTACTCACATGTCTTTGTACAATATTCTCTCGTGTTAACTCGGAGAGCTTAAGATACGGTTACAAAAAGGATATCATTTGAAAATATAAATATTATTGTTATTATAGATAGAGAGATTCAGTGAAAACTGCGATCTTCGATGAAGCGAAAAGGAGTGATGATGAATGTTACACATACTAATGGTTAACTTTCCGGCAGAAGGACATGTGAATCCTACAATTGGGATTACGCAGGCCTTTGCAGCACGGGGGGACCAAGTGCATTACATTACAACTGAGAAATACAAGGACAGACTCGAAGCAGTTGGAGCAACGGTTCATCTGCACCCGGATTTGTTGAGGGCCGCTTCTATCAACGCCGCTTCTCCGGCCGGATTGAACGCATTTTTGAACATTCAAATTCAGACTTCGCTAGACATATTGGAGGTTACCCGGAGGTTGTCGGAAAGCATTGATTTTGACTTTGTGTTCTATGATAGATTCGGAGCTGGTGAGTTAGTTAGAGATTATTTGAATATCCCCGGTATTGCTTCATCGCCATCCTTTCTGATTTCAAACAATCAGATGATTGTTAACCCCTTTCGTCTTGATGCTGAAGTACCGTTTCAGCTTGATGAACAGGCCACAACCTCACTGCATCACATGAAGGAAAGATTCGGTGTTGCTCCTAAGCATGTGTTTCAATTTATGAACAACTCAGGGGCTCTGAATGTTGTATATACCAGCAGATATTTCCAACCGGACGCGGACCGTCTTGGTGAGGAGAACCTTTTTATCGGTCCCAGCTTTCCTGAGCGCAAAGGGGAACATTCTTTTCCTTTGGATGTATTACAAAATAACAAGGTTCTGTATATTTCGATGGGAACGGTTTTGGATCATGTTGAAGACTTTTTTAACACCTGTATTGAAGCTTTTGCCGATTTTGAAGGCATCGTCGTGATTGCGGCTGGCGAAAAAGCTGACTTTACGAAAATCAATCCGGCCCCCGAGCACTTTATCATTTCGCCCTATGTTCCTCAATTGGAGGTATTACGTCATTCAGATGTGTTTATTACTCATGGTGGAATGAACAGCGTGAATGAAGGGATTCACTTCAATGTTCCCTTGGTCGTACTACCCCAGGACAAGGACCAGCCGATGGTCGCGCAGCGGTTAACGGAACTTCAAGCTGGCTATCGAATAACCAAAGACCATATCAATGTACAATCGTTAAGAGAGGCCGTACGTGAGGTGGTATCGAACGCAGCATATAAAGAGGGTGTACAGAAAATAAATGATAGCTTCCAGCAATCAGGCGGTACAGAAGAAGCCCTTGCAAAAATTGATGCTTATCTCCAAAATAAGCTCGCTTAAAGTTCCTTCTTGCTGATTTCAACATTGCACATAAGTCACATAAGGAAAGGTGAACCGACTTGAGCAAATTAACCTCCAAATCATCTGATCTAATTATCACCTTTTCCCTTTTCAAATCGTTCTAGTCTCTGCTACTCGTGGCAGTCATGCTAATACGAAAGAATAAACAATCATAATCCTACAAAAAAACAGGAGCCCTGACCATCAATGGTCGGGTTCCTGTTTGTCATGCAATTCTATGTGGATATATCCCACTTCTGAAACGAAGCAATCGTACACTTTCCGCTCGCGAACGCTCGAATGCCCGTTGATTCCAGTCCCGGATACACTCTTCCTGTGAGGACGTATTCACCGTCACCGATGAATATTTCCACCGAGCTTTTATCGACAAAAACCCGAAGCTCCAGACGGCCCTCGTGTAAGTCCAAAGGCACTCTTCTCTCTCCGCCCGGGCCTATACCGGCACGTTCTCGGTTGAAACGGAACAGACCGTCATCCGGACGGTACGACAGTACAGTCTCCTCTTCGCTACCCACCCGCAGTTTCAAACCGAATTCATTGGTGTTACTGGCTTCGAACTCAAATACCGCCTTCAGTTCGTAGCTATCTCCACACGTCTCCATCATCTGCTCGCCTGTCAGTAGGATATCCCGCTGCTCGAACAGATTGGATCGGTAATTCTTTACCTCTTCAAGCGGACGGAACAGCAGCCTGCCGCGGTCGATAACCGCTTCACGCGGAAGACTCATCGCACCAGCCCAATGGTGCCCCTGCTGGGTCGGCATCTCCGACTCCCACATATCCATCCATCCGATGACGATACGCCGCCCTTTATCATCCAAGGTTGACTGCGGGGCATAGAAATCGAATCCGTGATCCACCTGAGCATACCGTTCTGCCGTAAATGTTCCGGCCGTGGAATTGAAATCACCAATACTGTACATGGTGGAATGCAGATTGTGGTAAGCTTCCCCCTGGGCAGGCATCCGCTGCGGGGACAGCATAAATACGTGCCGACCGCCGAGCGGGAACAGATCGGGGCACTCCCAATTATCGCCGAAGCGACCGTCACTCACGGCCAATACATTGACATACATCCAGTTCCTCAGGTCTTCAGAACGATAGAGCAGTACAAGCCCGTTCCCTTTGGCATCATTAGAACCGAGAACGGCGTAATATTGATCTTCGTGCCTGAACACCTTAGGGTCACGGAAGTCTTTGCGGCTGACCGTGTCTGGTACGGCGTCGTAACCGATGACCGGATTGCCCTTCCACTTTTCGAACGTTACTCCGTCCTCTGATACTGCGATTCCCTGCGACTGCTTGTAATCCTGATCTTTGTCGGGCCCGGTTACCACATGTCCCGTATACATCAGAACAAGCTTCCCGTCCTGCTCAACCGCACTGCCGGAGAAGCAGCCATCCCGGTCGAACTCACCGTCCGGGGCCAAAGCGACCGGCAGATAATCCCACTTCATAAGATCGCGGCTGACTGCGTGTCCCCAGTGCATCGGCCCCCATACTGATTTATACGGGTAATGTTGATAGAACAAGTGATACTGCCCGTTATATTGAATGAAACCGTTCGGATCGTTCATCCAGCCGAATTCGGCCATTAAGTGGTAGTTTAGCCGATAATCTGGCCGAAGCATATGTTTCGATTCAGAAATAAATTGATCTGCACTCTCTCGCGTATATGCTCTACTCTGTATGATAAAGCATCCTCCCCCTGCGGTTATTTAATCGAACCTTGCATAACACCCTGAATAATATATTTCTGGGCGAACAGATAGATGATAATGATCGGAAATATCGTCAGTACCAAACTTGCCATTAACGGACCATAATCCACTGTATAGGTTCCATAAAAGTTATACGTGGACAACGGAAGTGTCCTTTGCTCCGGATCGACCAGAATGAGGGAAGGTAGCAGAAAATCATTCCAGACCCACAGCACATTGAGAATGGAAATGGTGGCTGTCGTTGGCATCAGTACCGGAAACACGATTCGGAAGAATGTCTGAATCCGCGTGCAGCCGTCAATCAGCGCCGCTTCCTCCAGTTCCTTCGGAATGCTCTTCACGAATCCATGATAAATGAAGACGGCCAGCGAGCTTCCAAAACCGATGTACATGTAAACCAGCGACCACTTGCTGTTCAGAAGATCAAGTGAGCCGTAAATTTTCACCAATGGAATCATGATGGCCTGAAACGGAATGATCATGGAAGCAACCATCAGCATAAACGTATATTGGTTGAACTTGGTGTTGTTTCTGACAAAATAATGAGCCGTCATCGCCGCGAACAGTGAGATAAAGAAGACACTTAACACCGTTATGACCAATGAGTTGGTGAAGGCATCGATGTAATTCATTTTATCGAACGCATTCATATAATTGACCATATTGAAGCTCTCTGGAAGCGATAACGGGTTCGAGGTGATGGCCTTGTTTTCCTTGAACGAATTGATCAGCAGAAAAACGAACGGTACGATGAACAATATGAGCACGACTGTCAGCACAATAAATTTGATCACGGAGGAAGCGGCTTTTTTGCTTGTCATTACGCCTCCACCTCCAACTTTTTACTAAAATAAACCTGGAGCAGGGTGATGAGAGCAACCATCAGGAACAGCACGAATGCTTCCGCCTGCCCCACACCATAATCACGGGAAAGGAATGCCTTTTCATACACATGCATCGACACCATTTGAGTACTGCCGAACGGACCGCCTTTCGTGAGCGCGAGGTTCACGTCATAGACCATAAATCCGCGCTGCAGGGACAAGAATATACATACGATGAAAGAAGGAACCATCAAGGGCAGCACCATTTTCCGCAGTCTGATCCAGCTGTTCGCCCCATCAATGCTTGCGGCCTCCATAATATCATTCGGCACACCGCTCAATCCCGCGATGTAAATGACCATCATGTAACCCACGTTCTGCCACACGGTTACAATCACGAGTGCCCAGAACGCTTTGTCGGGATCAGCCAACCAAGTCGTGCTGAGCGACTGAATGCCGGCATGTTGTCCCAAATAGACAAGCACGTTGTTGAAGATGAACTGCCAGATAAAACCGAGTACAATGCCGCCGACAAGGTTGGGCAGGAAAAATCCCGCCCGGAAAATTTTCTGTCCCTTTAAACCTTTTATCAGCACATACGCCAGCATAAAAGCGACGACATTGATAAGAATAACGGTATAAAACACATACTCGAGCGTCAAGCCGAACGATTTCCAAAACTCATTATCCCGAAAAACGGCCAGGTAGTTTTGGACGCCAACCAGCGATAGTGTCGTGGAAATACCATCCCAGTTTGTGAACGTCAGATAGATGCCGTACAAAAATGGAATGATCATTACCGTTATGAAGGCAAACAAGGTTGGTCCGGTAAACAGCAGCCGTGACCGCAACCGGTTCCATACTCCTTTTTCCGCAATCATGATGATCCCTCTCTTTATTCCGGATTTCTCTCTCTATTCCGGGTGATTTGAAAATAACCTTATTTTGCTGTTTTCCAGTAGTCTTCGATTTCTTTGACCAGTGTTGCGCGGTCGCCCTGTTTCGCCAGATATTTTTGCATGGAAGATCCTGTCTTGGACCAGTGATCGGCAGGCAGCGTGCTCATCGACTGCTCTGACTTGCCTTTTGCGATATAATCCTGGAGGGACTTGCCAAGCGGGTCGGCCGCAGGCAGTGTAATATTTTTGAACGCCGGGATAATGTTCGCTTTGTTCACGAGGAAATCCTGGCCTTTCTCTTCATAGACGATCCAGTTCAGGAACTTTTTCGCCGCCTCCTGCTGTTCCGGAGTAGTCTTCTCCTTGTCAATGACAATACGTTTGGATACAGCGGACGAAATTTCCTGATTGCCGTAGTCATTGGCATTATTGCTGATCGGTACAGGCAGGAAACCATATTTTTTGTTAGCGGTATCAAAACTGCTGATTTGCGGCCATGCCCAGTTGCCCATGAACCAAATGCCAACTTCGCCTTTGCCGAGCAGCTCCGGTCCGCGTTCATAAGCTCCTGCCAGTGGGGAAGCCTGGTCGATATTGTATTTCATCATGACGTCGAATGTATCCATAAGTCCGTTAAATACCGGATTGTTAGCCAAATCAGCCTGGCCCGCTTTCAGTGTCGCCATGAATTTGTCCACTTTAGCCATGTCTTTGTTCTGGCCTGCATAAGCAAGAGGCAAATAATGAGCGCCAAGGGACCAGTCCATTGGTGAAATCACCAGTGCTTTCTTTCCGGATGCCTCGATTTGCTGAAACAGTTTTTCAAGGTCATTTCGGGTTTTAATTGTGGCGGGATCAAAGGTTCCGCCTACCGCTTTATCAACAACGGCTTTGTTGTAAATGAATCCGTAGCCTTCAACAGCCAGCGGAAACGCGTAATTTTTACCGTCAAATGTCGTAGCTTTCGTAGCGTTTTCAACAGTGTCCGCATTCCACTTTTCTCCGTTTAGATCGAGGATACGGTCCTTGAATTTCTCAACATCGCCTGTATCTAGCATCATCATGGTCGGCGGATTTCCGGATGCATACAAAGCGGAGGCACGCTCAAAAGGCGATCCACCGTTCGGAACTGGCTGGATTTCAACAGTAATGCCCGGATTGTCTTTCTGGAATGCCTTGGCGGCATCCTCCAACTGTGGAAGAATTTCACCTTTGGAGTTCAAAAGCGTAATTTTCACATTTTTCGAATCCGTTGATCCCCCTCCAGAAGCCGAATTACCTTCTCCTCCGGAGCCGCCGCATGCGGACACCACCATAACCAAAAGAAGCAGCATTACCATCCATTGAACTCTTTTGAATTTCCTCACTGTTGTCATCCCCCTATTTCTGTAACGACTCTGAATGCTTGAATAAAACGCTTACAAACGGATTATATGTTAAAGATTTAACTAATGTCAATCGTTTGACATGTTAAACCTTTAACATGTACTAAAAAAAATCTGTTCCCCTTGTTAGAGGAACAGATTTCATTCAGGTCGTTGCACGCTCAATCAGTTCAACAGGCAGCAGATTGACAGACTGTACCTGCTCCCCCTCCGCCTGCCTGCGAATCAGCTCGACGGCCAGTCTGCCGATGTCTGCAATCGGCTGTTTTACCGATGTAAGTTCCGGCGTCAGCCAGGATGCAGCGCTTACATCATCGAAGCCTACAATACGCACACTCCCCGGCACATGCCTTCCGGCGCGGATATATTCTTTCAACGCGAACGCGGCAATAATATCGCTTGTTGCGAACACCCCATCAACATCTGGATGTTCATGAATGAGTTTCGAGATGATTCGCTCGTACTCCTTCTGGTCAAACACATTCAAGTCCGTTTGAACGATCACATGCTGGACACTATGCTTGCCCACGACATCCCGGAATGCTTTGGTCCGCTCATTGGACAGCATGTTCAGCTCCAGATTTCCGCATATATGGGCAATTTTCCGGCAGCCTTTGCGAATGAGCAGCTCCGTGGCCAGCTCGCCTCCACGATAATTATCCGAAGATATATACGGAATATACGGGTCAATCTGCCTATCAAATGTCACAATCGGTGAATTCAAATGGCGATACTCTTCTACTTCTAAAGTATGGCTACCCATAATGATGCCGTCTACCCGGTTTCGCTTCAGCATATCGATATATACTTTTTCCTTCACGGGATCCATATGCGAATTGCACAGCAGGACCTTGCAGTCATGCTGATAAGCATAATACTCGACCTGATTGGCAAGCTCACCGAAGAAAGGATGAGAGACATTGGGAATAATAAGGCCAATAATATTGGACTGCTTGCGTAGCAGAGATCGTGCTATTTCATTCGGTTGATAATTAAGCTCCTCCATTGCGTCGAACACTTTTTTGCGTGTAGTTTCGCTGATATATCCCCGGTTATTCATTACACGGGATACTGTGGTGACCGACACACCGGCTTTTAACGCTACATCGTGAATTGTCGCCATATTAACCTCTTCCCGCACAAAATAAATACATACAAACTATACTCTCTCCTCACCATTTCGACAACCTTACATGTATATCGATTATAAACGCAAAGAGACCCGAGAGAAGTCACTTTTTTTCAAAGTGTCCATCTTTCGGGTCACAGTTTATGAATCCAAATACCCCTTTTTTCTTTTGTTATTTATTTGTTTTTTTTCAGAATGTCAAAAATGTTCTTTGCATTATCTGTATTATCGATAAGTCCCGTAAACAATTCTTTCCCTGGCCCGTAAGCATAGACCGACACATCTTCTCCAGTATGACCACCTGTTGTCCAGCCGGCAAATGAACGAGTGTTGAAGATGGCTTCAATGGCATTATCGATTTTAACTTCGTCCTTTGTAGCAGAAGCAGTTTTGACCGATTGAACTTCACTTTCTGTAAGATCTAAGGAGATATATTTCTTAAGTGTATCTTCAACACTTGCGCCAGCAACAATTTCTTTAGCCATAAAATCTGGTGTGCGCGTTGCTGCTTTAATTGGTGCTACATTAAAGTTATATTCTCCATTTGCACCGATCGAAAATCCGCCGGTAGAATGATCAGCAGTTGCAACTACTAATGTATTGCCGTCTTTCTTGGCAAAGTCGATCGCTGCTTTAAATGCTTTTTCAAAATCCGCCATTTCACTCATGGAAGCAACCACGTCGTTGTCATGACCTGCCCAGTCGATTTGGCTTCCTTCAATCATCAGGAAGAAACCATTATCATTTTTATTTAATCGGCTGATTGCAGCATTAGTCATATCTTCTAAAGAAGGCGTTTCTTTGGCACGATCGATTGCTTTATCTAGTCCACCTTCGGCAAATAGACCGAGAATTTGATCGTTTTTATTGTTCAGCAATCCTTCCCGATCAGTGACATAACCGTAACCGGCTTTCTTGAACTCTTCAGTTAAGTTTCGGTCTTTACGCACAAAATTGCTTAGTCCACCACCAAGCAGGACATCCACCTTGTGCTTTCCATTAATTTTTTCATCAAAGTAATCATCAGCAATAGCATTCATGTTTTTACGGCTAACATCATGTGCGCCAAATGCTGCAGGAGTAGCATGAGTGATCTCAGATGTTGCAACTAAGCCCGTAGATTTCCCGTTTTCCTTCGCTTGCTCTAATACCGTTTTGACATCAGCTTTATCGTTATCTACGGCGATGGCAGCATTGTATGTTTTAACACCAGCAGACATCGCTGTGGCAGCAGAAGCGGAGTCTGTTATATTTTGAGCCTCATCTTCCGGATACGTCGTTTGAGCACCTACAAGATACTGATCAAACTCTGTTTTTTCCATCAGGGGGGTTGCTGGGTTATCTTTCATATACCGATAGGCAGAAGTATAAGATGGACCCATACCATCACCAATTAAAAAAATTACATTTTTAATTTTTTTTGTGTCTGAGGCTGCTTGTGCAGAAGCTCCTCCTGACACAATGCCAGTAATTGTGATTGATGACACCATAACGATAGGTAATATTTTTTTAAAAAGATTGCCAAACATAAAGTACCCCCTATTATTTATTCTGAGATTACCGATGATAATCGGCTAACACATAGATAATATTAGTATTCGTATATGAAGGGAGAGATAGTTTTATGTAATCAAAATGTAAAGAGGAAGAAATAAGTTGTTGGTCGAATATAGCAAAGTTTGTTTGGATAAAATGATGTACTTAAACCTCTTTCACCTTATATCCAAGGGAATAGACTAGCCAGAAATGCGACACCCACAATATCATGCTTATATCTGAATGCCCTGTATGTGGAGAAGTACTGGTTCTGAAGCCAATTTTCAAAATTCTCTTTTGTTGCCAAGGCTAAAGAATTTATAACAGTTTGAACTCTTCTGTCATCTAGTGAATTCAAACTATCTATTATTGGTTTAATATTAGTAGGTAATGGAACAAAGTAATCACCCCCTTCATCATATTCTTCGTAATCGAGTTCAGTTCCGTTAACGTCTTCTTTTCTAATTGTTGATTCTTCCTCTTCAATGTTATAAACCAGTTTACCAATTGCAGGTACAGGTATTATATCCTCTTCGTCTGTAATCGTTCTAACTTTATAAATTCCATTATCGTGCTTTATTACTTTTATTTGTTGTTCTAAGGCTTCCAAGGTATCTAGTGTCACGGGAGCCGCACAGTCTTCGTGCCATCATACGATATTAAAAAACCTAATGAGGTGAGCCTATTGTTCGTTCAATTAACCGTGAGTGAGATAATGATCTGAAAACAAAAAAACTGGCACAAAAAATATCTCGATGGATAAGCCTTGAAAAAACAGCATCATTTTATGATAAATCTAAATGGGATTTATGCAGGAAATGCAGGATATAAAGAGAGTCTTAAAAATCTCAATTCAGCTTATTCGACCCCTTTTACAAAAAAAAGAAACTACCAAGCAGATTTGGGTGGTAGTTTTATCCAGTAGTTTTGTCGATTTTCCAATAAATTGAAATAGTTACTCAGCGGCACTTGACGTCAGATTCCTGTGGTGGATTTTTCCCTTTCATTTGGAAAAAAACACCCGGCAGGATGCGTACCGAGAGAAATACGGCATACACCCAAGCCGGGTAAGGGATTAGAAAATAATATCAATGGCCTCTAGCACATCTTGCTCCTGTTCGGATTGCCCGTTCAGGGAAATATCCTTCAACAGCACCGAAGACTGTTCGCAAATTTGGGTGATGATCACGAGCAGGTCCTGAGCGAAATTGTCGATCAGATTGCGCGTAAACAACTTGGTGGCATATTCAAACTGCCCGTTCATTCCCTCATCCAGCAACGAAATGACCAAGGTAAGATCAAATTGGGAAACCGTATGAGTTTCCGGATAAGATTCGATCTTGATATCCCCGAAGCTTTGAACGTTATCTTCCTTGGTTTCCAGAACAAACATGACATCGAATACAGGATTGCGGCTTTGATCTCGCGGCGCCTGCAGCTTTTTCACAAGCTCCTCGAACGGATAATCCTGGTGGTCGTAGGCCCCCAGCATCGTTTCTTTGACTTCGTTCAAGTAAGCGAGGAACGTCTTCTCCCCGGACGGATAATGGCGAATCGCTAAAGTGTTGACAAACATTCCGATGAGCGGCTCCAGGTCGGCATGTGTGCGGCCCGAAACCGGCGTGCCTACAATGAAGTCTTCTTGTCCCGAGTACTTGCTGAGCAGGATTGAATAGGCCGCCAATAACACCATATAAAGGGTGGCACCGTTCTCATCGGCGATGCGCTGCAAGCTGTCGGTCATCTGCTTGTCGATGCTGAAAGGCAGCACATCTCCCTCAAAGCTGCGAGCGGCAGGTCTGACAAAGTCCGTAGGCAGTTCAAGCGTCGGCAGTTCGCCTTCCAGCACGTCCAGCCAGTAGGCTTCCTGACGTTTCAGCCGCTCTTTTACAGGTTCGGACTGCTGCCAAGCGGCGAATTCCTTGTATTGAATCCGAAGCGGTTCCAGAGTCTCGCCGTTATACAGGCGCAGCAGCTCTTCGACGAAGATGCCCATCGACATGCCATCCGTGACGATATGATGAATGTCCAGCATGAGCAGATGCCGTTCCGCTTCCCATTCGACTAAGCCCACACGCAGCAGCGGCGGCCGCTCCAAATCAAAGACGCGCACAAAGCCGTCTACGATGCTCTTCGTTTCACTTTCCGTCGCTTTCGTATACTCGACGGCAAACTTCAAGTCCGGATAAATCCGTTGTACCGGTTCGCCGTCGACCATTTCAAAGCCGGTTCGCAAAATTTCGTGACGAGCTATCAATCCTTTGAGCGCCGCCTCGAATTGATTCCGTTCCAAGCGCCCGACGAGAACCGTCATGCCGGACATGTTGTAGCTAAGCTCGGCGCCCTCCATCTGCTGCTGGATGTAGAGCCGTTTTTGCACGGAGGAAAGCGGATAGTAATCCCTCTTATCCAGAACCGGAATGGAGAGGTGTTCCTGCCGCTCCAATTGGCTGATCGCTTCGGCCATCGCTTCGATGGTCGAGTGCCGGAACACATCGCGCAGCGGCAGGTCCACGCTCAGCTCCTTGTGCACCTTGCTGACCAGCGTCGTCGCCCGCAGGGAGTGCCCGCCGAGGTCGAAGAAGTTGTCCGTCACGCCAATCGTGACCGACCCGAGCACGTCCTGCCAGATGGCGACCAGTTTCGCCTCCAGTTCGGTGCGCGGCGCCACGTATTCGCGGCCTGCGCTTGCTCCCCCTTCCGGCGCCGGCAGCGCCTTCCGGTCGATCTTTCCGTTCGGCGTCAGAGGCAGGCGCTCCAGCTCCACGAAGTACGACGGGATCATGTAACCCGGCAGCTCGCTGGCAATCGCCCGCTTCAGGTCCGCCGCCGTCAGTTCGCCATCCGTTGTGTAGTACGCGCACAGCGCTTTCTGCCCGTTCGCGTCACTTCGAACCAGCACCACCGCTTCGCGCACGCCTTCCACCCGCAGCAGCTGCGACTCGATCTCGCCCGTCTCAATCCGGTACCCCCGGATTTTCGCC
>NZ_ASRY01000319.1 GCF_000520815.1 Paenibacillus maysiensis
GCTACCACAGAACTGCCGACAATGACGGTTGCGATCAGTAATTCCATGTAAGTCGAAAGGGTTGGTTTGTTCATTCCTTCTCACCTCTTGTACAGATATTGATATATACTGTAACAATAGGAATTGGTCTGTTGTAGATCCAGTTGAAGAGGTTTTTGACAGTACCGCTTTAGGGGGACAGCGTATGTGGGTATCTATCGATAAGAATGTGGCAGTTCCGATGCTGCGTCAGGTGTACCAGACTATCCGGGACCGTATTTTAGCCGGAGAACTGCATGCGGGATATAAGCTCCCTTCGAGCCGGGTGCTGGCCTTACAGTTGAATGTCTCCCGGAATGTTATTCTCGAAGCTTATGAAATGCTGCTGGCCGAGGGTTTAGCCTCGGCGCGCCCGGGTTCAGGTACCTATGTAGCCGAGGGAGCCGTCCTGCCAGGTTATGTATCCGCACCGCCTATCGCAGCGTCTGCGTCTGCATGGGATACTCCATATTCAAATGAGGTGTCGGTGATTTCCTTCCGAACGGGCCTTCCCGCGTTGGAATTGTTCCCGCGAAAATCATGGGCCGACTTGCTTCAGAGCGTATGCAAAGAGGCTCCCGATCTGGCACTGGGTTATGGCGACCCTGCTGGAGAGCCCGAGCTGCGAAGGGAGCTGGCCGATTATCTGGTTCACACCAGAGGAGTGAAAGCCAGACCGGAACATATCGTAATTACTAGCGGAGCGGTACAGGCGATTCAGCTTGTCACACGCTTGCTGCTGTCTGCGGGGGACGAAGCCTTGGTGGAGGACCCGACGAACGAAGATTTAAAAAGCATCCTGTCGGCTACAGGGGCAACACTGCGGAGCATGCCTGTTGATGATTCGGGAGTTATAACAGCGGATCTGCCGCAAATAAATCACCCCAAACTGGCGTATCTGACACCCTCGCACCAGTTCCCGCTGGGGGGCATCCTGCCGATCCAAAGGCGAATCGAGCTCATTCGGTATGCAGCCCAGACAGGGTGCCTGCTACTCGAAGATGATTATGACAGTGAGTTCCGGTATGATGGGGCGCCTGTTCACTCCTTGCAGAGCCTAGACCCGGAACGGGTGCTATACGTCGGGACGTTTAGCAAAATTTTGTTCCCCGCACTGCGGATTGGCTATATTGTTCTTCCTCCGTCACGTGTCGCCGATTTTATCCGGTTAAAGCAACTGGCGGATTACCAGACGGCGAGCCTGGAGCAAATTGTACTGAGCCGGTATATCAGGAAGCGACTCCTTCATAAACATGTACATAAAATGAAGAAAGTGTACGCCAAACGGCGTCAAGTCCTGCTTGATAGTCTGGAGCAGCACTTTACAGGGCAATACCGGGTATGCGGCCGGCCGGCTGGCTTGCATTTGGTAGCAGAGTTCCAACTCCCGCTCCGAGAGGACTTGCAAGAATGTCTCCGTAGCGAAAGTGTATTTGCGGCACAGCTCGAAGGGAACCGGCTGCTAATGGGCTATGGGCATCTGAATGAAAGCAAAATTCGTGAAGGGGTCAGCCGGATCAGGAAGGCCCTGCAACGGTACATATGAACGAATATGAAACCATTTCGTTGGAAGAGGTGTAAGTTCAGCCATTTCCAGATCTAAGTTGTTGCCTGAAGAAGACCGCTCAGGTCTGAGAAGTTTTTAGTAAGGAGCCTGAGTTCTACACCCTGTTTGCCGATGAAAAAAGGAGGACACAAATTGAGGCTTTATGATAATAGAATAGTCCAGGTGGTCATTGCAATTCTCTATCCTATTGCGGCATTCGTAATATTGAGCAATGGTCGCTTGATCGGCTCATGGACTATTCCAGCGATCCTTGCGATATTGTTTTGTTTTTTGTGGAAAAATCTTCGTTATTTAGCTATTTCAAATATATTGATGTGGCTTGTATCCGTACCTATGTGGTGGTTTTTCGTTGAGCGTATGAGGGAAGGCCAAGGTGCCGCGATTTTTATTTCCTCCTTGCCATTCATTGTGCTGGCACACGTATTTATTGTTTTCATACCCCAAATATTAATTGTTCTATTTAAGAACCTTATCTTGAAAAAGCTTGAAACCTCTCACCACGAGGTGAGAGGTGGTCCTTAGAATCACTACATAAAGTCGAAAAAATAACGGATCACGTGGAAAAAGACGGGTGAGGTGTAGGTCAAGCTATCGACCCGGCTTAAGTAGCTTTTTTTCAAAGCATCGAACTTGTCGTCATCGCCAATTAATAAATCTCGCTTCAGCACGGAAACCGTTAAGCTGCCGAAGAAGCCGCTCAAGCTGATTAGCATACCAAAAATGAGCCCGAATTTCAGATCAAATGGCGTCAGGTAGGGATAGATCAGATATGAAGCCCCTATCGTCACGATAAACGCGAATGCAAAGCCTTCCCAAGTTAAATTTGGGTTGGAGGTCGGCACCACTTTCCGTTTCCCGAAATAGAGTGATGCCAGATAGTGTGCAACATCATTGAGCTGCGTCAACACCACTAGAAAAAGTACAAGTTTCGCCCCGTATTGCGGCGTAGCAAACTGAAAATAGGCCAAGTGGCTTAGCCCGAAAACCATCAGCATAAGCCCCCACTGGGTCGAGCTGACACTGCGCAGAAAACCGACCGTTCCTTTATTGATCAATCGCGGGAGCGGCAGGAGCAAGAATATATAAATAGGGATAAAGACAATAAACATCCCGTACCACCCGATATAAATCCAATAAAACTGCACAGGAATCGCCAAGTACGCCCACAAAAAAAGTCTGCGATCGGCTTTTCTGGATTTGATCATGGAGAAATATTCTTTCAGCGCAAAAAAAGTGAGTGCCATCAGGGAAAGCAGTGCAACAATCGGATTAAAAAGAGTTGCCAAGCAAAAGATAAAGAACATGCCCCACCAGGTTTTGATGCGAAGTCCGATGGCTGCATAGTCTTTGTTGGGCTGTGTTTTGACGATCACAACATAAATCAGTTGGATAGCCAATAAGGCTGTAAAAATAAGGATTAACGTTAATAGCGAGCTGTCCATTGCCAATCACCAACTTATCGCGAGGTAGGAGTCCATTATAGGGTTCCTATGTTATTATGAAGGAATAATCCAAACTTGATAAGGAGAAATTTCGTAAATGGCAGCTGATCAATCCGTCTTTATCTTGCTTACGAATACGGGAACATTTCTTACGAGAGTCATTAAAAGCTATACGAGGGCGCCATACAATCATGCCTCCATTTCCTTCAACCGGGAGCTTTCGGAGTTATACAGCTTCGGGAGAAAGACCCCCAATAACCCGCTGGATGGTGGTTTCGTGAAAGAGGATATAAAGACAGGTACATACAGCAGATTTCCGAATACAACATGTGTCATCTACGAGCTTCAAGTAACCGAGCGTGAAGTCGAAAAAATGAAACGGGTCCTACACGTCTTTATCCGAAGTCGTCAAAAATATATGTATAACTTACTGGGTTTGATTGGTATTGCACTCAAAGAACCGGTCGAGTTCAGTAATTCCTATTTTTGTTCGCAATTCGTCGCAGAAATTTTACAGCGATCCGGCATAAAAATATGGAACAAGTTGCCCGCTCTTATTACGCCGGATGATTTTCGGCAAAGCGACCGACTGCATTTGATTTATGAAGGAAAATTGAGCGAATATGAGCCTAAATCCTGAGCGGAGCGCCCCGAGCGCCCTTTTATTCAAACGCCCCGCGCACCTCTTTAACAATTCGCTTTAATGCATCAATCCGCCTAACATTTAATTTGCTGACAGCAGCCATGTATTCATCAATTCCAAATTAGACAAGCGTCATATTTATAGTTACTATAGAAAGGTAAATAAAATTTGAATGGAGGATTTCATATGAAAATCGCATTAACAGGAGCAACCGGGCAACTGGGTTCCATCGTGGTAGAGGCGTTGCTTGCATCCGTATCGGCAGAAGACCTTATTGTTAGCGTGAGAAATCCGGAAAAAGCAGAAAACTTGCGTGCCCGTGGCGTTGACGTTCGTCATGGCGATTTTGATAAACCGGAGACGCTGGACCAAGCGTTTGCTGGTGTAGACCGACTGCTGATTATATCCGCAGACGGCGATAATGATACGAGAATCCGCCAGCATAAGGCTGCTGTGGATGCTGCTGTACGTGCGGGAGTAGGCTTCATCGCTTATACCAGCGTTGCCAAAGCGGCTGAAAGCACTCTGTTCCTTGCACCTGTACATCGTATAACGGAAGAATTCATTCGCGAATCGGGTATCCCTTACTCTTTCCTGCGCAATAACTGGTATCTTGAAAATGAAGCAGGCACGATTCAATCCGTGCTGGCCGGGGCTCCTTGGCTGACCTCAGCAGGTTCCGGTAAAGTAGGTTGGGCTGCCCGTGCAGATTATGCGCAAGCGGCGGCAATCGTATTATCCGGCGAAGGGCATGAAAACACAATATATGAGCTTTCCGGCAAGTTGATTACCCAAGAAGAGTTTGCGGCGATTCTTGCTGAGGTGCTGGGTAAGGATGTGCCTGTACAGCAGGTAGACGATACTGCGTATGCCGACATTATGCTTGGTGCGGGCGTACCTGAAGCCGCAATCCCTATTGTGGTCGGTATTCAACAAGCGATTCGCGAAGGAGCTTTGGATGTTGTAAGCAACGATTTCGAGAAGCTTCTGAAACGCCCGCTTACGCCGCTTAGCCAAGGAATTCGTGAGCTGGTTGAGCAAACAAAGGCATAAACATGCCGTAGAGTACATTTTCAATATATGATTTTGCTTATGATGAAGGATGCTACCTAACGAGGCGGGCATCCTTTTTCAATCATCATAATCATTTCAAAGGGAAGGGAAAATCCCAAGCTAATTTCCTCCATAAGTGGAATCGTTGCTGATTATCCAATATACTTGTAAGGAACTCCAAGGAGGGCTTGGAGCAAGGTTTGTTCATAGGACGATCACAGGTGTAGAATTGATAATGAATGGAGTACATAAGACGATGTCTAATTTGCCAAATTGCCCGGAATGTAATTCAGAATACACGTACGAGGATCGGAGTCTTTTCATTTGCCCGGAATGCGCTCATGAGTGGTCTTCCGATTCAGAAGCAGCAAATAACGAAGATGTAAAAGTCATCAAAGATGCCAATGGTAACGTTCTGAAGGACGGTGATTCTGTAACTGTCATTAAAGACCTTAAAGTCAAAGGAAGCTCATCCGTCCTGAAAATCGGCACAAAAGTAAAGAATATCCGTCTAGTGGAAGGCGATCATGATATTGATTGCAAAATTGATGGCTTCGGAGCGATGAAATTAAAATCGGAGTTTGTGAAAAAGAACTAAAGGCTATGTTAATGCAACCCAACGAGTTTGGAGTTTGTACTGGAAAAACTCTTTGATATAAGAGGGTTTTTTCTTTATATTCGGACAGCTTCAGGAGGTAGAATCATAATCATAGATGGACCAACAGCAACAGAGACACTTTTCAGTTCAATGAGGATTAAGCCAAGAAGAAGCTAGACGCTTCTCCTTGGCAAGTGCTTTGTTTATAAAGGTGCCAGCCAAACGGTTCCTGTTCCCCTGTACACATTGACAAGCCCTTCGCCGGAAGCGGCAGAGCCCATTTTGGTTTTTCCAGATTTCTCGACGGTAAACTGTAAGGTATTGGACCACATGAGGGCAAAATTGCCGTCCACTTTTAGGATATCATTTTGCAATTCTACAATAACAGCTTCTTCGGAAGGGATCGGCGCTTGCAGGGCAAGAACTCCTTTTCCCCGAGCGCTTAAATTAAATAATCCTTCTCCACCAAGTGCGGCTGAGGAAAGGTTGCTGCGGGCAACGACGGATATGTCCAGTGTGGTTTCACAAGCTAAAAACAGGCTATCTTCAATAGCAATGTGATCATTATCGACATCGATGAGCCAAATGTAACTATAAGTAGGCTCCAGCATAATCGTACCCGTACCCTTATAGTGAGGTTTGATGGCACCTGTTCCTGTTACAGCACCGGACACCAAATTTCGCATTAAGCCTCCCACGCCCTTTACGCCGGTAGTCATTTCCATGCTACCCACAGTATATTGCATAGCTCCCGCCTTCATCATAATTTCGCTATTGTTGATTTCGATCATGAGCTGCTTGCGGCGCATGTTACTTTTGCTCATATAGTAATTAGCTTCCGCAGCCGCAACCGAGGTGCAGCTTAAATCCGATATGTATTCCAATACGGTAAATCCACCTAATTGGTCTGTGATGGCAACATTGCTGTTATCCTTTAGGTTATTGATGACAAAAGCCATGGATGTATGAGCCCCCTTGTTGTATTCACGCTGTGAGGATTGAAATCTCTTTTATTCCATAAAAATATTCGACAGAAAGATATCGTTTCCTGCGGGAAATCCTCAGGTTCTCTTAAGCCGGTTCCATATTTAGAAGGCGGAGCTTGAAAAAGTTATAAAAAAAGTTCAAAATAAAGATATCGGTTTTTAAAATGGTTTGCTTACAAAGCAGCCGATGGGAACGAGAGATTGAAGTAGGGGGTAGGGCAAGTGGAGATAGGTATCAGCACATTTGTAGAAACAACGCCGGATACACAAACGGGTGAGGTCATCAGTCATGCGCAACGAATACGTGAAGTTGTCGAGGAGATTGTGCTTGCAGATCGGGTAGGGCTGGATGTATATGGCGTGGGAGAGCATCATCGTAAAGATTATGCGGCATCTGCTCCTGCGGTAATATTAGCTGCTGCTGCTTCGCAGACCCAGCGGATTCGGCTGACCAGCGCGGTTACGGTGCTTTCCTCGGATGATCCGGTACGTGTATTTCAGGATTTTGCTACGCTGGACAGCATCTCGAATGGACGAGCTGAAATCATGGCAGGCCGGGGTTCTTTTATCGAATCCTTCCCGCTGTTTGGCTATGATTTAGATAACTATGACGAACTGTTTGATGAAAAACTCGAACTGTTGTTGAAAATAAGGGATTCTGAAAAAGTCACCTGGAAAGGTGGACATCGGCCTGCGATCAATAATCTGGGCGTGTATCCACGTCCGGTTCAAAATCCGTTGCCCGTATGGATTGGTAGCGGAGGCAATCAGGAATCTGTGGTTCGCGCGGGTTTGCTCGGGTTACCATTGGTTCTGGCGATTATTGGCGGTAGCCCTGTGCAGTTTGCGCCGCTTGTGGAGCTGTATAAAAAAGCGGCTGCGCACGCAGGGCATGACGCATCATTACTTCCGGTTGCATCACACTCACATGGTTTTATCGCAGAAAATACCGAGCTTGCAGCCGATAAGTTTTTCCCTTCCACCCAGCAGAGTATGAATGTGCTTGGGCGGGAGCGTGGATGGGGTCCTTACACTCGTTCCAGCTTTGATGCCGCGCGTAGCTTTGAAGGGGCGTTGTATGTAGGCGATCCCGATACGGTTGCCAAGAAAATCATTCACCTGCGCAAGCAGGTAGGCATTACACGCTTTCTGTTGCACGTACCTGTAGGCACGATGCCGCATGATGATGTCATGAGAGCTATTGAGCTATTGGGGACAGAGGTAGCGCCACGAGTTCGCGAAGAGATATCCAAGTGGGAATCCGAGAGTAAATAAGCGGATTTACCTCAATAGATAAAAGAGAAAGGAGCAGACCATGGGGGTGAGGTCGCTCCTTTTTTGGGTTCTAAAAAAATCTGTGTATACGAGATGAAAAGGTAATTCTTTAGCTTGGCTTAGCTAGCCTGTTTTGCGAAATGCCCAATTATTTATTTGGTCCGTTTTTTATGCGCGATGCGTTTTTGCAATAGAGGTTTCCCTTGTTTTAGTTTCTTAGGTGTTGCAGGGACTCTGCGTAAAATAGGCTTTTCTTGTGTTGCTTTTGAAGGCAGTGTCATGCGGAGTGTGGAAGATGCAGGTTTTCTTTGACTGCTGCTCGTTATAAAGTTGATGGTGTAGTTCAGGACGAACGGGCCAACTGTGACTCTCCGTAGTCCCACGCTTCTACAAGTGGAACAGCCTGTATTCCAGCACCAATTGAAGGCCGTCTCAGGAACTTGAGTGAAGTATGAACCCCGCCACTCGCGACCAAAATCATCCTCACCGTAATAATAGAACGTGTTACCGCCTGCGTAGCCACTCCACACCTGAATGGTCTGACCGGGGTTAACACGGTACCAGCCCGTTTTAGAGTAGTTAACAGGACTGCAGCCGAAATCCGGGTAGGCAAAGACCACAAAGATAGCTGCATTGGTACTGTTGCGAAAATTAAAACCCATTGTCGTCACTTCTTTCCTCATATAGTAATATACCAATCTTACGGTGTATCCTATGAGATCCTTTGAAAGAAGGAAACGGACAAAAGTCTCTTAATTGCTAAAATTGAACCATTTGCTGATGTCTATTTTGTTATATTCATTCATAGATCGCCATTCGTTCGATTCTGGTTGATAGGTATAATCTTTTTGCCATGTCATGATGTTTTCTGCAATTGCACGTATGGAAGAGGTGATATAGAAGACTTCCTGATTCGTCATTATGGGATGGAGGGATAGGCGCACCCAGCCCGGTTTTCGCGATAAATCTCCCGCATGGATTAGGCTTGTCATTTGATTAGAGGTTTGTTGATCGATGCCCAGTAAATAGTGTCCATACGTTCCTGCACAGGAGCAACCGCCGCGGACCTGAATTCCGAACCGATCATTCAATAATTTTACGATCAGATTGTAGTGGATATGGTCAACAACGAAAGAAACGATTCCGAGTCGTTTTTGGCTTCTTCCACCTAAAACGTGCAGGCCTGGTATTTTGTCCAACCCGTTTAACAATAACGACGTTAGTTCATTTTCGCGCTCCAACATGCGCTTTTGTCCCATCTGTTCTTTTAGCCGAATGCAGAGTGCCGTTCGAATGGCTTGTAGAAAAGCAGGAGTTCCTCCATCCTCACGGGCTTCAATATTATCTTTATACTCGTATCCCCCCCAAGGATTGGTCCAGCTTACCGTGCCGCCTCCGGGCTGATCCGGAGCACAATTGAGGCACAGCCTCGAATCCATAATTAAAACGCCGCTTGTACCGGGACCACCAAGAAATTTATGGGGAGAAAATACAATCCCGTCCAGTTTCTCAAGGGGATCTGTGGGGTGCATGTTGATCTCGGCATAAGGTGCACTTGCCGAAAAATCAACGAAACAAACGCCGCCATGTTCGTGCATTTTGCGGGATAGCTTGTAAATCGGCACTTCGAACCCTGTAACATTGGAGCAGGCTGTAAAGGCGCCAATCTTGATAGGGCGATACTGGAATTGAAGCAGCAGTCGTTCGAGATGAGCTGGATCGACAATCCCGCCGGGACCCGGAGGAAGGCATACGACGTCTCCAATGGTTTCTGCCCAGGAAATATGATTGGAATGATGCTCCATGTGTGTAACGAAAATAAGGGGGCGTTCTTTTTCGGCGATGGGGTATAGGGGCTTTAATTTTTCATGTATTTTCAATCCTAACAGCCGCTGAAGCTTATTTACCGCTCCCGTCATACCAGACCCGGCGAACAGGATGATATCGTGTTCGCCAGCATGAACGTGGTTCTTAATGATTTGCTTCGCCTCTTCGTAGGCTTGGGTCATCAGAGTACCTGTCAAATTAGACTCCGTATGGGTATTCGCCACAAAAGGGCCTAATTCATTAGCTATTTTCGACTCGATGGGTCCATACAGACGGCCGCTGGCTGCCCAATCCGCATAAATCAGCTTTTTTTGTCCATATGGAGATTCAAAGGTCTGGTGATATCCGATTGTACTTTCGCGATACCTTTGGAAATAAGCCTCGTTAGAAGGCTGATACCTGCAATTACTGCTTCCAATTCGAGCCATGAGCATACGGCGCCTCCCAAGTCGTTCTGTCTTCTTAGGGTACGTAGGTAGGCCTGAATGGGTTAAAAAAATTAGTTAAGTGTCATCATTTTGTCAAAATAAAAGCCTCATCCGAAAGCCGGACAAGGCGTGCGTACAGCTTATATGAACAGCTGCATATCCGATTCGAGCGCATCTTTGAGATACGTTTTGGCCTCGATAATTTCTAATTCAGGAATGAATTCTTCGGGTTTAAAACCCATAATGTCCACCGATAGCTTGCAGGCATAAAATTTGACATTCTTTTTCCGTGCCCCCTTCAAAAAGTGAATCAGCTTCGGGGCTTCGTTATCTTCGATCATTTCCGTCAGCATCAGCTTGCCTAGACCGCTAAAATTCATTTTCGACAACGGCAGCTCCTCAGGTCCTTTTGGAGTCATCCAGCCCATGATTTTTTCATAAATCGTTTTGTCCTCAAGCGTCATTTTATCAGGATCACGAACCAGAAATAGTCCCCAGAACGCAAAAAACATCGTCACGTCCACGTCCAATTCCCGAGCCGTATTCGCCAAAATCAGTCCAGCCATCGCCTTATCGTAATCCCCGCTGAACATGAGCAGGTTCATCTTTTTGTCCACTACCTTCCGCCTCCATTACCAACAGATATATTCAGTATGGATTGGGAAATGAAAAGTATGCCCGGTTCACATATCGCTCACAATTAGGGGGCAACTATCGTAAGAAGGAATGAATGTCACGGATATATCCAAACGTCTCTCTGATGAAAATAAGTAAGTATAACTATGATTTTACCGCCAGACGATACCAATGTCATATCTCCAAACCGCTCCCATTCTGTATAATCTCAAGGGAATTCAAGACACAAGCCTGAGATTGGGAGGGTCATGGAAGTGACTACAGAGAATAAATATAAATCGCTTGAACTGGAAAAGCCGGGTATTTACGAGTTGGAGGGGCTAGAAGTTGGAGTCACCTCCAATTGTAATTTCAAATGCGATTATTGCTGCGCATACCAGCGGAATGATGGACAATGCATCAGTAGTAAAGAAGTGATACGCATCATCGATGAAATCCCCACCTTAAAACGCGTGAGGCTGTCCGGGGGAGAGGTGACCTTGAAGTATCAGGATTGTCTGGACATTGTGGCTCACTGTTCGAGCAAGGGAATCGCTACCCAGCTCAACACTAATGCCAGCTTGCTCAGTCCTGAACGGATTGAGAGGTTGCGTGACGCGGGACTTTCCAATATCCATATCTCCTTCAACTTCACAGACCCCGAAAAATATGCGGCATATTATCATGTTCACCCTCGCATGTATGAGAAAATCGTTCAAAATATCCGGTTGTGTACCGAAGCCAAGCTGGAAACGGTGCTGGAGACGTTGCTGTTTGCGGAGACGCAGAACAATATGCCAGCTATTAGTGAAAAGGTATATGAACTCGGTGTGCGCATCCATGAAATCCAAAACAGCATTGTGATGGATCATACCAACTGGAACGCCATCTCCACCAAGGAAGCACTTGTCCGTTCCGTTCATGACTTAATCGCACATAAAAAGGACGACACCGTGCTGTATTTCACCTGTATGGATCGTTTTGCAGAAGCTTTAGGCTTCAAGGAGCAGCCGGGCGTATATTTTTCCAACTGTGTTGATGGTAAAAAACAGCTCCATCTTCACGGGAACGGGGACATCCTGATATGTGAACTATGCCATCCTGTGGTCATCGGCAATATTTATAATGGAACATCCTTAAAGGATATTTACAAAAATAAACCGAAGCCGCTTCAAGAGTTTCTCGACAAACTGCCTTGTCCTGCCTATGATGCACTTTTCCCTGTAGAAAGCTGAGAGAGGAAAGATGTAAGTAACGGAGTATGCGAGGCTTGTACAGCATAAGAGAGTTTTAATTTTTACTAATAACATATCCATATCCATATCCATATGTCATAATATTGCTTAACAACAATGGCTTAGATGGGCGGTTGGCTAGTCTCCTGCAAAGGAGGTGATGCCTGTGGAGGTTAAAGATGCTCTGACATTAATGATGATGTTCGGTACGCTAATTATTGCGTTAATCGGATTAATCGTCACGATTGTTATTGCGTTGAACCAAAACAAAAAGAAATAGACCGCCCTCGGACAAGGTAAACGGTCTATCTTCACTGATCTAAACTATAGCCGACCGCCCTTAAAAGCGGCTGTTGCTAAAGAGCAGGGATGTTAACGCATCCTTGCTCTTTCTTTATTATGTTCTTCTTAACTATATTTTATCACAGTTTTATCAGCATAAATACAACAAGGATCAGCAGGGTTGCAAAAATAAAGTATATATCTTTAACAACCTCCGGTGTGAGTTTTGGATTTTTTTCGATTATAATGCTGCTTTAATGACTTTTTTATAATACAGGATGGATAGTATCCCGAAAATGGAATATAAGGCGGTGTATAGTACCATAACGATGATCATAGGCATCCAAATTTCGGTTCCAAACAAGAACCAGCCGGATTGGACGGCGAAATAGCTGTGTGAAAGGCCAATCACTAATGGAATGCCGAAGTTAAAGAGTTGTTTTATTTTAATGCCTCTAAGCAGGTCACCTTGTGTGAACCCCAATTTTCTCAACACCGTATAATTAGCTTTTTCGTCTTCGCTCTCATCCATTTGCTTAAAATAAAGGATACAGCCTGATGTAATGAGAAAGGTGAGTCCTAAAAATCCAACTACAAACATGATCACTCCCATGTTCCGCTTCTGATTGCTGCTCATTTCAAGGCGTGATGTTTGTTGATCATTAAAATTCGCAGCTGTAAAGAGACGATTTGCTTCTTCAATTTGTTCTGCATTCATCATATTAATTCCAATATATAAGGATGATTTCTTTTGAATCTCAGGATTTACATCTTTCTTTAACCGCTCAAATATGGTTTCGTCTACAATGGCAGTGGGTAGTCCCCCGGCTGTAAAATAGTAGGGAATCACATACTCCTTTTTTAGACCCAAATATTGTTGATGTACGACTTCTTTTTTTCCCTTCAAATCCAATGGACCAAAGTTTTTCAAGGACATAAATTTCTGTAACAGATCATTATAGCCCGTTAAAATCGCTTGACCTGGAGATACATCCGTACCCTCCACAGATTGATCGCTTATGACAGGCAGCGTCATGGAATTCGCACCGATATTTATTCCTTCCAGAGGAGTTTCCATGATTTGCGCTGTGTCCACACTGACTTGAATGACTTCAATTTTCTTTTCACGATACTTTATATCATGCTCATGAAGTAACGTTGTGAATTTCTCTGCATCCGGTACATTCGTCATTGCAAAATGGGAAGGCACATTGTCCTCAGCTGCTTGATCCGCAGAATAATAGGCGATATAGCTTAAGGAGAGTAAACCGATGGCAAGTGCCGATACCGTCGTAATAATGGTCAGTAATAAAGCATTCGATTTCATGCGGAACATAATGGATGACAGAGACAGCACCTCATTGATGTTTAAATAGCCACCTTTACTTTTTCTGATGATATTTGAAATAAAGCGGATAGATCCTTTATAAAAAAGAAGTGTTCCAATGATGACAGTGCCCAAAATAAACACCATAGCCATAAATAATTCATTCATGGATGTAAAGTCCCCACCAAACAATTTGGAAGAAACATAGTATCCTACAGCGATGAATGAAACTCCAATGATCCCGATGATCATCTCATAGATAGATATTTTCTTGATTTTCCCTTCGGTGGTTGAGGTCACTCTGAACAAAGACAAAATACTCTGTCTTTTGATAAAGGAATAATTCATGAGCATGATCAACAGGTAGATGATACAAAAAACGATGAGTGTTTGAATAAGTGCCTGGTTAGAGAAATATAGAGTGGCAATGGCTTCGACGCCCGTCGTCTTAAATAAAATCATGATCACTAATTTGGAAAAGGAAAATCCAACTCCGATTCCAATAAACAGGGAACTGAAGTATAGAATTAAGTTTTCAGCACTCAGGATGCGAAAAATTTTATTTTTGGTCATTCCGATTAATTGAAATAAGCCAATTTCTTTGCTGCGTCTTTTTATGAAAATATTATTAGCATACAACAGGAAGATGCAGACAATGGCGACCAGCAGGACGGATGCTGTACGTATGGAAGCCGCGCCCTTAACTGAACCCTTCACTTCGTCCATGGAGGGATCATATTGTAATGTGACAAAAGCGAAATAGAGCGCAACACTGAAAATGAGAGCAAAGACATACAGGTAATAATTTTTCAGGTTTTTTTTCAAATTTTTCAGGATGAGTTGATTAATGTTCATATTGGACCCCACCTAAGACCCCTTGGGTTCTCATGATATCCTGAAAGAAGCTTTGTCTTTCCTGCCCGCCTTTATGAAGCTGCGTATACATTTGCCCATCCTTAATAAAAATGACCCGACTGCAATGGCTGGCTGCGACAGGATCATGCGTGACCATAATAATGGTTGCCTTGCGCTTTTGGTTTAACTGGCCCAGCTTGTTTAACAAATCGGAAGCGGATTTGGAATCCAGCGCACCCGTAGGTTCATCGGCAAAAATAATACTGGGCTCATGAATAAACGCTCTGGCCGCAGATGTACGCTGTTTCTGTCCACCCGAGATTTCATTGGGGTACTTATCCTTCAACTCATAAATTCCCAGCTCTGTAGCCACGTCCTGAAATCTTCGGTTGGCCTCTTTTTTAGGCGTTTTGGTGATGGATAAGGGTAAGAGAATGTTCTCCTTCACGGTTAGCGTATCCAGCAGATTATACTCTTGAAAAATAAACCCTAAATGCTTTTTGCGGAATTCAGCCAGTTGCTTTTCCTTCATTTTCGTCATTTCGATATCATTGATTTTGATGGAACCTTGGCTCACTTTATCAATGGAGGAAAGAACATTCAGCAGTGTGGTTTTACCTGAACCAGAGGCTCCCATAATACTGACAAATTCGCCTTCTTCAATAAGGATATCAATTCCCTTCAAAACCTCCTGCATATTTAACTTATTACCGTAGCTTTTATGAATTTTATGGGCTTCTAAAATATTCACTTCGATGCACTCCTTATTATTCTTGTAGCTTTATTATAAAAATAGGGCCGATGTTTTTCCTTTGATTGGGCGAACAATACATAAAAGCATGTGACATCTCTGTCACATGCTCACCATGCTCACGAAATCATTTCGTTTGGGGAAAATTAAAGTGAAGGTCGTACCCACATTCGGTTTGGAGTGCACATCTATATGTATGAGCAAGGACTGTGCTGCCTTTTTCGTTAAATATAATCCCATGCCCGTTGAAGTATGATCAGAATGTTGGGTCGTGGATGTAAAACCTTTCTCGAAAATACGGGGTATATCCTTCGGATCAATACCGCGACCAAAGTCTTGGACCTCAAGCCGTATTCGATCCTTTTGTTTATAGCTGTGAATGATAATATCACTGGCATCGCTATATTTGATGGCATTGGTTAAGAGCTGTCTGACGATAAAAGCAAGCCATTTGGCATCACTTAGCACTTCCATTTGCTCCAATTGGATGTCAAAGCCGATCCCTTTTTGGATGCACCATGACTGTAAGGCTTTGATCTCTTTAAAAACCAGAGATTTTAAATCCACTTGCTCGACATACAAATCATTTTCAATAAAGGATATGCGTTTGTGATGGAGCTGCTGGTCCAGCAGTAAGTGAATTCGTAGCCATTCATAGGTTAACTGAGCTTTTAGGGGCTTATCGTCCAATCGCTCAATCATCAAATGCATGGCGGTCAAAGGTGTTTTTACCTCATGAATCCAGGATAATAGTTCATCTTTTTCGTGTTCAAGTGTTAATTGATTTTGCGAGATGATCTGTTGTAACCGCTCGGTCTGGTCAGTGATTTTTTGTTCAATGATTTGCTCAAACGGACTCTCGGGTTCACCTATACCCGTTAATTCGAGAGGGCTTTCCCATTCTTCCAGTGCTGTATAGAATCTGGTTTCCTTAGGATAGCGAACGATTAAGAAAACCAAGAAAATCATCATAGATAAGAAGACAATATAAAGGATCGGCATCAACGGGATTGCAGCATCCACATAAGCGATGAACAGGATCAGGAATTGCTGACATACAAATAGCAGAATCCAGCTTCGCCTTTCCATAAGATATTTTTTAATCATAGGCAGGTGCCTCTTCTATGGCTATGTAGCCTTGCCCCACCTTCGTTTCAATGAAACGGCCCAAATCCAGCTCATCCAGCTTTTTTCGCAGGCGGTTCAAGTTGACGGTCAGGGTATTGTCGCTGACAAAACGTTCATCATCCCATAGGCTTTTAATTAATTCCTCCCGGGAGACAATTTTGTTTTTTTGCTCAATCAGCAGCTTTAAAATATAAATTTCGTTCTTGGTTAATTCGATGGAGCCAGTCTCATTGGCAACTACATTCTTTTCGTAATCGACCGTGGCTCCACACCATGTTTTGAGAGAGACGGGTTCTGTATTGTAATTGTATACGCGGCGAAGTGTCGCCTGTAATTTTGCAATAAGTACATCAAAATGAAACGGTTTTTGAATAAAATCATCTGCTCCAAGCTGCATCGACATCACCATATCCGTAGGGTGATCACGAGATGATAAGAAAATGATAGGGACGTTAGAGTGGGATCGAATCATTCGACACCAATGAAACCCATCAAATTTCGGCAATTGAATATCTATCACGACCAGATCAGGCTTTATCGTTGTAAATTCCTGAATGACTTTATTAAAGTCATGGATGCCATACACATCATAGTTCCATTGAGTTAACCGCTCCTTCATTTCATGGAACAAAGTCTGATCATCTTCAATTAGCAAGATTTTGAACAACGGTTTCACCACTTTTTACTTTTTTTAGGATTTTGCAAAATTCGATTCCAGTCGCTCCAAAGTTCAATATATAGACGAACTAGAGCATTTCGATCTATATATTGTTCATTAGAAGTCGCTTATTGGATTTTTGCAAACTGCTCTTTTATAAAGTGTATAGCAAAATTGGTTTATGTGCTATATGTGTGAGTATCCACTTTATACTGCGATAATCTGCTGTTAATAGTTGAGGTTTATAGTTGGGTTTATATTTACTATCTCATATATTTTAAAGGATGGATGCAATGATGGGAATTCACACGTATTTTCGGTCGCTAAATGAGCTGGAAAGAATCATACGTTGTCCGGGCAAGTTTAAATTTGAGGAACACAGCGTATCTGCTCATTCATGGAAAGTGGTGCAGTACGCCAAGACGCTGGCTGATATTGAAGAGCGAAACGGCGTAAGCATTGACTGGAAAAAGCTTTACGAGATCACAAGCAGCCACGATTATGGGGAGATTTTTATTGGAGACATTAAAACGCCTGTTAAGCATTCCTCCAAGGAGCTCCGGTTATTAATCCAGCAGGTCGAAGAAGGTATGATTGAGTATTTTATTGAAGAGAATATTCCGGATGATTTTAAAGCCATTTTCCGCAAACAGCTACGGGAAGGTAAGGATGATTCTGTCGAAGGCTTAATCCTTGAGGTTGCTGACAAGATGGATCAGGTGTACGAAGCATTTGCCGAACTACAGCGGGGAAATACCGAAAAAGAATTTATAGTCATGTATCGTAATGCGCTTGTGAAAATTAAAAACATTCAATTAAAATGCGTGGATTATTTTTTGGAAAATATCCTGCCGGATATGGTAAAGGAAGAAACGCCTTCATCCATTGATATTAAAAAGATTACGGAAGAAGCCTTGGCTCTGTAAATGAATGTCCTCACCGTCCAGAAGCTTCAGAAGCGCTTCTGTTCTTACATAATAATTCCACTTTCAAGTTAGATACCGCTTGACTTCAAGTTAACTTGAAGTAGTAACATGATAGATGTGACGTGTTAATTAGAAATACGGATGGGCCATTCTTTCAATAATAGGAGTGATTGAAGTTGAAAAAGAAACAACTGGGTAACAGCGACCTTCAAGTATCTGCACTGGGTCTGGGCTGCATGGGGATGTCTGAATATTATGGCGAGTTGAATGATCAGGAGTCGATCAAAACGCTTCATCGTGCGCTGGAGCTGGGAATAAACTTCTGGGACACAGCAGATACCTACGGTGTAGGTAAAAATGAAAAACTGATCAGCCAAGTTCTGCGGAGCCACCGTGATGAGGTTGTATTGGCTACCAAGTTTTCGATTATGCGCGGAGAAGATGGTGCATTTCTGGGTGTAAACGGGCGTCCTGAATATGTGAAAGAAGCGTGTGATCGCAGCCTGCAAAGACTGGGTGTAGATGTGATTGATTTGTACTACCAGCACCGTGTCGATCCGAATGTACCTATCGAAGAAACGGTGGGCGCGATGAGTGACTTGGTTCAGGCAGGAAAAGTCCGCTATCTGGGACTATCCGAAGCTTCTCCTGCGCTCATTCGACGTGCTCACAAGGTACACCCGATTACAGCCCTGCAAACGGAATATTCCTTATGGAGCCGGGAAGCGGAAGATGAGGTTATTCCGACGTGTAAGGAGCTGGGTATCGAATTCGTAGCTTATAGCCCGCTGGGACGCGGCTTTTTGAGCGGGGAAATCCAGAAGTTTGATGATTTCGCAGAAGACGATTTTCGTCGCTTAATGCCGCGTTTTCAGCCGGAAAACTTCCAGAAAAATCTGGATCTTGTGCAGCATGTTAAGGACCTTGCTGCTCAAAAAGGTGTTAAGCCTTCTCAACTCGCTTTGGCATGGTTGCTTGCGCAAGAGGGGATTGTTCCGATTCCAGGCACCAAACGGGTGAAGTATTTGGAGGAAAATGCAGGGGCAGTCGATGTCACTTTATCCGCGCAGGAGATGGAAGCTATTAATGGGATCATTCCTGTAGGGATGGCAGCGGGCCTTCGTTATCCGGCAGAGCGGATGCCAAATTGGCAAGCAGAATAGTACCAACAACGTCATAACCCAAAAAGCCGTCCTCAACGCGGATCGGCGCGAAAGGCGGCTTTGCGGGCTTACATATACAGCTAAGGGCGTGGTTTGAAAATGCCGAAGGGACGTCCTACAGGCAGGAACGTACGGCCGAAGTGAGCATTCAGAACGGCGGCTCCTGTACCGTACAGCGAGAGCAGACCAATTCCCATTTCAGCATAAGCCGCGATGGTATGGAATACCTCAGGAGCAACACCGAATGCATCGAAGCTAAGACCGAGGAACAGAAAATCAATCAATACAAAGATAAAAAACAGAACCTTATGCGTCTCCATTGCTCCAATGGTCATGAACAGCGTGAAGATGAGATAGCCCGCAAAGGCAAAACCGAGCTGTTTACCGTCTATAGCAGAAGCCAGCTCAGGGCCGAATACGCCCATTTTGATCATCCAGCTACTAGCTATAGCTAACCAGAAGAAAGCGTAAGCGCCGAATGCCGTCATGCCAAAGGTGTTATTATGCTTTGCATCCTGAATGCAGGCAAACAGCTGTGCAAAGGCACCAAGGAAGATTGCCCAAGGGATGATGAAGCTCAAGCCTTCAGTGAGACCGAGCTTTTGGGATGAAGCCACAAGCGTTACAATAGCCAAGCCAAACAGACCGATCGCGCTCGGATCGGCCGTTACGATTTTTACGTTAGAATGAGATTCGTTTTGCATGAAAAAATAGAAGCCTCCAATAATGTTCAAGTACGCGTCAATCTGCCGATGCCAGAATCACACTGACATATTGTAACGGAAACGGACGTACTCGCATAGTA
The DNA here is from genome assembly GCF_000520815.1 of Paenibacillus maysiensis. Lineage (GTDB taxonomy): Bacteria > Bacillota > Bacilli > Paenibacillales > Paenibacillaceae > Paenibacillus > Paenibacillus maysiensis. Next base: position 19,583 of record NZ_ASRY01000319.1, read on the forward strand.
CATAATTCTACTACCGATTACGGTTGCCTGTATTCACATTATTGCTCCCACCCTCAATACTGACTGATTTGCCCGAAGTATCTGTGATGTTATCTTTAATTTCATTGGAGCTTGAATCGGTGACACGTATTCCTATGCTGGAAAATCCGGAGTACGTAGTCATCTCGTTACCGATCACCTTATTGTTGTTTGCACTGGAAAGGCGAATGACTGCTTCCGGGTTGAGTGAAGAGTTGGTCTGAAAGAACTTATTGTCTGTAAATGTGTTGCCATCCGATTGGACCAGCAGACCTTGCAGGGATGCATTTTTCACCGTATTCCCGTATACGTTGTTACCTGTCGCTCCAGTCAATACAAAGATTCCACGCGGGTAATTTTCAATCACATTATTGGTTACGGTATTGTTGGCACCGTTATTAGGGATACGAATGCCAGCATATCCGTCAGATTGATGGGTTTTATTAATGATTTGATTTCCAGTGACCGTCGTGTACGTTGCGCGTGACAGATTGATCCCACTGCCTCCACCCGAGTTGGTAATCTGGTTGTTCGTAATATTTACGTTGCGGAATTCACCTGCTGGAAAGCTTTCGTGTCCGGTAGCAATAGCATGTCCATTATTCCGGTCAAATCGGCTGTTGGTAATCTCTGAATCTCTGGTTCTGCGAAGCAACGCTCCAATCGTTGTATCGCAAATCTCCACGCGATCCAGCGTGAGGTGTGATACGGCCACATCTATAATAATACCGCCTACCTGACTTTCGCCGCGGGCTTCACGGTCCGTACGGTCTGCATCAATCGTAAGATTAGATAACTTCACGTTTAATCGGTCAGAATTGTCTCGTAGAATTGGATTACCAATAACATATTGGTTTTTGGACCCTGTTTTTTTGAAAATCGTTTTGCCCATTCCATCACCGTTCAGACTGACCCCCGCATATAAACGGATCGAATCGTCAACCAAGTATGTGCCTTTTGGGAAATAGACGGTTCCCTCCACTCCCTGATCGTAGAAATACTTTAACGCATTCTGGATTTCCCTGGATTGTGAGGAATTCGAGTTGGGTTTAACGCCAAAATCCTTGGCATTAATCACATTGTCGGCTGCTTGGGCCACACGCGGGTTTCCTCCTATAGAACCTTGAATAACGAGAGCAATGACGGCTACCAGCAACAAGCTGAGCCTGGCCTTTCGATTAAAGATACTAGACATTTTAAACACTCCTTCTAACAAGATTGTTGAAACAATTACATAATTACCCTTAATATATCGGTTAAAATGGGTTATATTTCAAGTCTTAACTTAAATAAATAGAGAGTCTTTTAATTTGTTTTCAGCTTGCCCGGCGGGCTTGCGGACTTGGTCCGAACCCCGAGCCTGTCCGAAAGGTTGTGCCGTTGTGTGACATGAATCTTGGTTTGTAGCAGAGGTAGCGGCCCACGCAGAAGGGGATCTGGATGCATATGCATACTGTATGCGCAAAAACCCAAAAAGATAAGAGGGATGACAAGTGCCCATTGGAAAAATGAAAAAGCATAAAGAAATGTTTCAACATCCCGTTTTGCGTCCGCATTTACCTGAAACCCACTGGTTTACGGATTCAAGGACCTCGCGGATGCTGAATACCTATTCATCGGTCTTCATAAAACCTAATCACGGGAGTGGTGGCAGCGGGATCATCCGGGTCAAGAGATTGAAAAAAGGATATGAGGTTCGTAGGGGTTCAAGTCGAAAGGTTGTTGGATCTCGTTTTGTCTTAAAAGCAATTAAGTCATACCGGAAATCCAGACACCGGTATTTGGTACAGAAAGGACTTCGATTAGCTAAGTACCACGGGTCGATTTTTGACACGAGGATATACTTGCAGAAGCCAAGGGGGGAATGGGTTATTTCCGGCGTGGCCGCCCGTGTCGCGGCACCTCATAAATATGTTACCAATTATCTTAAAGGAGGGCATGCAGTATCTTTGCATCGAGTGCTTTTCAGTCTTTTTAAGCACAACCGCACGAAAGCGGATGCCTGTTTTCGTAAAATCTCCAAACTATCCGTCATCATTGCCAAAACGATCAATGAACGGCATCCGGTTCGCGAATTGGGGGTCGATATTGCCATAGATAAAAAAGGGCGTATTTGGATTATCGAGGCTAATTCACACCCCGGACATATGTTATTTACTCAAATTCCCGATCCTACTATGATCAACACGATCATGAGAAACAAGAGTCTTATACGAAAGTAGATTCCATGCACGTTATTTTTAAGGGAGAAGGAGTTAGTTTCAATGAAAAAAACAAAGCAGCTTAGAGACTTGGTCAATTCCCAAAAACCAGAGTTTATCATGGAAGCCCATAATGGTCTGTCAGCTAAAATTGTGGAGGAGGCGGGGTTTAAAGGAATTTGGGCCAGCGGGTTATCCATCTCTGCAGCGATGGGAGTAAGGGACAACAATGAGGCCTCCTGGACGCAAGTATTGGATGTTTTGGAATTCATGAGTGACGCTACCTCCATCCCGATTTTACTGGATGGAGATACGGGGTACGGCAACTTCAATAATGCAAGGCGGCTGGTGAAGAAACTGGAGCAGCGTCATATTGCGGGGGTATGCATCGAAGATAAGCGGTTCCCCAAAATGAATTCTTTCATTAACGGTCAAGGGCAGACCTTGGCTGATATCGAAGAGTTTTCCGGGAAAATTAAAGCGATGAAAGATACGCAAACGGACGCGGATTTTACGGTGGTGGCCAGAGTAGAGGCGTTTATTGCCGGGAAAGGGCTTAAGGTGGCACTGCAGCGGGCGGAGGCGTACCGGAAGGCAGGAGCCGATGCCGTATTTATACACAGCAAAAGATCGGATGTCACAGAGATTGAAGCGTTCATGAAGGAATGGGCCGGAAGATTGCCGATAGTGATCGTGCCTACCAAATACTATACGACTCCAACCGTCAGGTTTCAGGAGATGGGGATTAGCCTCGTGATTTGGGCAAACCATAATTTGAGAGCATCCATTCAAGCTATGAAACAATTATCTGACCGAATTTATCGGGATGAAAGTCTTGTTCATATCGAAAAGGACGTCGCAACAATCGAAGAAGTATTCCGCCTTCAAGGGGTCGAAGAGCTGCAAGCTGCGGAACGAAAATACCTTCCATCGTCAGAACCGGATTCGGGTGAGCGCGTATAATGGACACGAAATTGTTAGGAGAAGAGCTGAAAAAACTAGGATTTACCTTTTTCAGCGGTGTTCCATGCTCCTTCTTGAAAAGCTTGATCAATTATGCCATAAACGAATGCGATTATGTTGCAGCGGCTAACGAAGGGGATGCGGTCGCCATTGCATCCGGAGCTTATATAGGGGGGAAGAAGTCGGTAGTCCTTATGCAAAATTCAGGACTGACCAACGCTGTTTCGCCATTGACCTCTCTTACTTACCCTTTTCGTATTCCGCTGCTTGGATTTGTCAGCCTGCGTGGAGAACCGGGGATACATGACGAGCCTCAGCATGAACTAATGGGCCAGATTACAACGCAAATGCTGGATTTGATGGATGTGGAATGGCAGTATCTCTCCAAGGATTTAGAGGAGGCCAAAAATCAGCTGATCCAGGCTAATGAGCAAATTGCCCGACATCGCCCGTTCTTTTTTGTCGTTAAGAAAGGGACTTTTGACAAAGAACCATTACAAAAACAGCAAACCTCCATTCATTTAAATCAGATCCGGCAGCATGGTCATGGGGACCACCAAATGCCTACGCGGTATGATGCATTAGCTGCGATTAACTCCATGAAAGACAGTAATACCGTACAGCTCGCAACAACTGGTAAAACCGGGCGCGAACTTTATGAAATTGAAGATGCGGATAACAACTTGTACATGGTAGGTTCTATGGGATGCATCGGTTCCTTTGGACTAGGGTTGGCTCTGAGCCAATCAAGCAAAAACATCGTCGTGATTGACGGAGACGGATCTCTGTTGATGCGTATGGGGAGCCTGGCAACCAACGGGTATTACCATCCAGCCAATATGGTTCATATTCTGCTCGATAATAACGCCCATGAATCAACAGGCGGGCAAAGTACGGTATCTCATAATATTGATTTTATAGATATTGCCGCTTCCTGCGGGTATACAAAGTCGATTCTTGTTCACAGTCTCGAGGAACTGAAATACTTTTTACAAGAATGGAAATTAAATAAGAAACTTACATTTTTATGCATGAAAATATCCAAAGATTCCAAGGATCAGCTTGCTCGTCCGCATATGAAGCCTCACGAAGTAAAAGAACGTCTGGAGCGTTTCATTCATAACGATCCTTTGAAGGGCAAGGAAGTGGGTGGTTCATGAGTTCTCCCGTCAAGAAAAACATTTTGCTTACCCCTGGTCCGGCAACGACGACAGAAAGTGTGAAATGGTCACAGGTGGTTCCGGATATTTGTCCTCGTGAAGCCGAATTTGGCCAAATCATGGAATATATTTCTACAGAGCTTACCCGGCTGGTTGCAGACCCGGATCATTATGCGACCATATTGTTTGGCGGATCGGGTACTGCAGCGGTGGAATCCATCATCAGTTCGGTCCCGAATCACGATGCAGTGGTCATTGTCAGCAATGGAGCCTATGGAAAACGGATGTGCGAGATAGCGAAGGTTTATGGAGTGGACTATTTTGAATTCAAAAGTCCTCCCGATGATGCTATTGATTTGGCTGAATTAGAAAGATATATCCAATCCTCCGAACGCACCGTCTCCCATCTGGCCGTCGTACATCACGAGACGACAACGGGCCTGCTTAACAAGATAAAGGATATCGGAGAATTGTGCAAAAGGTATCAAATCGACATGATTGTGGATGCCATGAGCTCATTTGCGGCCATTCCAATTCAATTGAAGGAAATGAACATTGCCTACCTGGCGGCAAGCTCCAACAAAAACTTACAGGGAATGGCCGGGGTTTCGTTTGTGATAGCCGACAAAAGCAAATTGGAGAATTTGAAAGGCCAGAAACCAAGAAGTTATTATTTGAATTTGTATGCTCAATACCGCTATTTTGTGGAACATGGGCAGATGCGGTTTACTCCTCCAGTCCAAACCTTATATGCGCTTAAACAAGCGATTGAGGAATTAAAGCAAGAGGGGGTGGATAAAAGGTACGAAAGATACGCGACATCCTGGAAAACCTTAATTAACGGGTTAGCCCGGTTAGGTCTAAGCTATATCATTCCCGAAGAGCATCATTCCAAAATCATTACCTCCATTCTTGAACCTCATTGTGCAGGTTATGATTTTCAATCTATGCATGATTATTTTTACAGCAAAGGTATTATGATTTATCCCGGCAAGCTTGAGAAACTAAATACGTTCCGGATTGCCAATATAGGTGATATCACGTATAAGGAAATGGAGTTATTTTTGGAATGGCTTGAACGCTATCTCAGTAGCATAAAATGCGGATGAGAAAGGTGGAGTCCCCATGGCATCAGCAGCAAAAGATAAGTGGTACAAATATTTGTTATTGAGAAGACATGCGTCTCTGAGGTCTTACGTCCCCGAAACGAAGCTCCTGAAGAGGTATAATTTTTCGAAACTTCTCTCCAAGTACGGGCATGTTATCGTGAAACCGGTGTGGGGGAGTCGTGGACGGGGAATCTTTCAGGTCTCCTGGTTAGGAAACCATAAGTACATCGTACATTACGAGAATAAACAAGTTTTAGTACGGGGCAGAACCAATACGTATCATTATATTAGAAGAAAAATCGGGAACGCCAGTTATATGGTTCAACGCAGAATTACTCGTCCGACCATCCACAAACGCCCTTTTGATATGAGAGTCATCATTCAACGGAGAATCCACTCATCTGTATGGGTAGTCACAGGAAAGGTTATCAAAGTTGCAGGCAAAGGCTATATTGTATCCAATAATACACGGAGTAAAGGGACATTGCTCAGCTTTAAATCCGGCATTAAACAATCTTCTGTTCGGCACTTGTCTGCCAGTGCATTAGAGTCCCATATTAATCGTATTTCCATCCGTTCCGCGAAGAGATTAAGCGCCTTTTTTCCGGGACACCGTATATATGGACTGGACATTGGAATAGACCGGAAAGGACGTATCGGAATTATTGAAGCTAATCTTTATCCGGCAAGTTCCCATTTCCGTAAGCTGAAGGATAAAACGATGTATTACCGCATTACGGATTACAAAAACGGTTGACAGAAAATGAAAAGGTGGCTCTGTATTCATCAGGGTCATCTTTTTTTCATACAGTTTCTAAGTCGGGCATTTTAGTCATGGGGCAAGGATTATTGAATGGTGTTACATCGGGATTTGTGATAATATTTACACTTATATAAAACGAGGAAGTGACATAGTGATAAACATAACGATTCCAACCCCGGACATCACGATTACCAAACAGGTTAACCCTGAACTGAGCCATATTTACGGATTTACAGATTTCCACCTGATTCCCAGAGATAAGAGCGGTATTTTTATGTTTTACAACGCACAGGAGGAATTGCTGTTCGTTGGTAAAGCAAGAAAGCTGAGACAAAGAATCAAAAAGCATTTTGAAGACACCGTATCGCCGATGAAGGACAAGCGGAACGAAGTGGCGATTATTGAAGTTTGTATTGTAGAAGATGCGGTAGAGCGAGAAATCTATGAAACCTACATCATCAATTCACAAAAGGCTAAATATAACGTCGAAAAAGTGTTTTTCAAGTAATGAAAGCAACCTCCGTATGAAAAAAAGAGCAATAAGTCGCAGTGATTGCACTGTCCTTATTGCTCTTTTATATTAGTGTATGTAGATCCTTCCAGAGAGGGTGCCGTGGTATGAACAAAACAGACCGCCTGCTAGCCATCTTGCTAGAGTTGCAGCGTAAGGATATTTTACGAGCCGAGGATTTGGCAGCCATATTCGAAACGAGTGTAAGAACCATCTATCGGGATATTCAGGCACTAAGCGAATCGGGTGTACCGATTGTAGGCGCACCCGGCATTGGATATTCCCTGATGGAGGGATATTTTTTGCCCCCGGTGAGCTTTAGCGTGGGAGAAGCCGTGGCGTTGCTAATCGGGACAGATTTTGTCGAACAAAAATTTGATGCAGATTACGGCATCAAGGCGCAGGCTTCTCGCAGAAAGATTGAAGCTATTTTACCGGAGAGTGTTCGCAGGGAAGTTTCCCGGGTGCGTACGACCATCAGACTGCTCGCGGTGGGTGAAGGGGCAAATCGTAGAGAGAAAACCTATTTGGAAACGCTGCGTCTCGCTGTATTGGAAAAACGAAAGGTACGGTTCGGCTACTCCAAAAGAATGCCAGAGTCTGACGGGAATCGTCGAAGTGTGCGTGTGGTCGCCCCCTATGGTCTTGTACTGATTCGTGGTTCGTGGGTTTTGATTGGGCAGTGCGAATTGCGGCAGCAGTTCCGCCATTTCCGTTTGTCACGTATGAACGAGCTTATCGTGCTGGAGGACAGGTTTCAGTTGCCTGTCGATTTTAATTTGCAGAATTACAAGCAAACCGATGACCGTCATGTAAGTGTTCGCGTACTAGCCCGTTCAGATATCGCAGATAAAGTGAAGGAAGCGAACAATTTTTACATGGAGGCCATAGAGGAGCGTGTAGATGGATTGCATGTACTCTTCCGCGTTAGACAGCCGGAGGAATTACTGCAATGGATACTTGGATGGGGCGCGGATGTGGTCGTGCTGGAGCCTGAATCACTCCGGGACTGGGTACGTGCAGAAGCCGAAAAAATGTTGAAATGCTACTGACATAATGCTGTCAGTAGCATTTTTGTATAGTAAAGCTACTTGAAGGAGAGGGGCAGTTACTAATATATGAATACAATAACCGAAACATTGCAGCGTTTTGAAGAAACGGCACAACACTATCTTCTTGAATTGGACAGCTTTAGCTTGGAGCAATTGCAGTACAAGCCACAGGAGGGCGAATGGTCACTTGGACAAATGTACCTTCATTTGGTGAATTCGGCTCTTTATATGCATCTTAAGAACATTGATCTTTGTCTAAAGCCAGATGGAGAGATAGGGGCTAAAACGGAGGCAGGAACGGCCATTTTTGATCTGGGAGGCTTTCCGCCCGTGCGTATCCAGGTCCCGCCATCCCCACAATACACTCCCCCGCAACCAACTGGCAAAGAAGAAATTGTAGAGGGATTGAACGCGGTAATCCGCAAAATGAGAGAGCTTGAGCCGATCGTTGGGAAAACAACAGGGAAGTCTACCGTTTCTCATCCCAGATTCGGCGCGTTGAATGCTGGAGAGTGGTTTACGCTCATCGAGATGCATTATCGCCATCATCTTTTGCAGAAGGAGCGCTTGAAGCACGCAATAGCCGATTAATCGTCTCCCGGCGCAGCCCGATGAATTGGCCGATTTCCTCCTGCGTCAGCACGTCCGTTAACGTGGCGGGTGCGATGTAGGAGTGGAACCAGCGTTGAAGCTTCCGAAGCTTCTCGGCAGGTGACACTTCGGTGAGCTGGTCGATTCGTTGCTGCATCATGCGCAATTTATCCTGTAGCTGCAAAGCGATAGCCCGACATTGAGACGGGTCTTGCTCCAGTACCAGATACCATTCCTTTTGCGACAGAACCTCAACCTCAGAGGTTACCAGCGCCACCGCTGTACCATAATAAGGATTGGGACTGATCAGGGAGTGGTGCGGGATGATTTCATCGGGCACAATCACATTAACTAAAATTTGCGAGCCGTCTTCATGGACTCGGATAATTTTTAACAGGCCGCTCTTTAAGTGATATAGAGGGCCGGATTCCCCCTGCCGAAACAGGGTCTCGCCTTTGTGTAATATCATGAGCGTGAACAGCCTCCATTTCATGTATTCCGTCTTTTAAATGAATCCGCCGTTGACGCGAATTGTCTGTCCGGTAACCCATTGTGATTTGGCGCTGACCAGGAACTCAATCACATCAGCGATATCTTCCGGTTCACCGAGACGACCCATCGCATTCATTTTTTTCATGCCTTCGATCTGTTGCTCGGTTTTTCCTGCTTGAAAAAGCTCGGTGTTTACAGGACCGGGAGCCACAGCATTAATCGTAATCTGCTTATTTCCGAACTCCTTGGCAAGCTGGCGGGTAAATTGCTCCACCGCGCCTTTCGTACCCGCGTATACGCTATAGGTCGGAAACATTTGTCCGATGACGGACGTAGACAGGTTCACAATTCTTCCGTAGTTTTCCATATATTTCATCGCTTGCTGACAGGCAAAGAAAGTCCCTTTTACATTCAGTGCGAATTGTTTGTCAAAGTCAGCTTCGGTCACCTCAGCCAGAGGTTTGGTGATCATCAGCCCAGCGTTGTTAACCAGAATATCCACTTTGCCGAATTCAGCAATCGTATTTGTAAATAATGCTTCAATATCACTCATCTTGCCCAGATCAGCGTGGAGCGCTATGGCTTTTCCGCCTTTTTGAATAATGCCCTCCACGACTTCTTTGGCTTTGTCCGGACTGCTGGCATAATTGATGACTACATTAGCACCCAGATCAGCCAGTTGCTCGGCAATAGCACGTCCAATTCCTCTGGAGGAACCGGTGATAATCGCTATTTTCCCGTCCAAATGTTTCATAGGTATTTAACCCTCTTTCTATAATTTTTTAAGAGATTCCATTTTCTAAAAGAATCCACACATCCGAAAACTCCTGATCAATCGCAGGACTCTTCCATTCGTAAGCATGAGCGGGATGATGAAAACGGGCTGTGGCATAGAAAAGGGTACGCGCCAGTTGGGCTGGCTGATCCGATGTAATGTCCCCGTGTGCAATGATGTCAGCGAGCTGATTCACAATATGGGCGATATGCTGGTCGATTAAATCAGCGGCTTGCTCGGTGACCCGGGTATACATCTCGAACATTTCCTCGTCATCGCGGGCATAATACTGCTTGAGTTCGACCAAGGTCTGTATATATCGTTTTAAATGCGGCGTTCCCAGCAGGGATGAATCCTGACATACCTCCGTTAATGGAGCGATAATCTTATCATTCAGCCATTTTTCGGTCACGCCTTCGAGAAGCTCAGCTTTGCTTTTAAAGTGTCGGTAAATGGTGCCATGACTTACTCCTAATACTTTGGCAACATCGGTCACGGAGGTTTTGGCTACACCAAAACGTCTAAGTGTGTCTTCTGTAGCGATGAGAATCTGTTCCTTGGTTAAAATATCTGAGGATTTTTCCATAGAGACACGGTCAAGCTGCCGTGTGAGTCACCTCCTTGAAGTCAGGATAACACAAAGAGAATCAAATGACAAATATTTGTTTTTGTCATTTGATTCTCTTTTCTGAAATAATCCAAAGGAGTGAACGGAAAAACTACAATAGCGATTCGATGACAGGATCAATGGCACAGGGCTCCGTTGTTACTTCAAACCTTCCTTTTACATGGCCATCGCGATCGACCAAGAATTTAGAAAAATTCCACTTGATACCGTCGCCAGCGTATATTTCCGGATACTTATCCCGCAGGAAATCCTCCATCCATTGACCGTCCTTGGTCTGGGTATCGAAGCCTTGAAACGGTGCTTGTTGGGTCAGATATTGAAATAAAGGATGAGGAGATGGGCCCCTTACATCCGTTTTCTCAAATAGCGGGAATGTTACTCCATGGTTAATTTGGCAGAATTCCTGAACCTCCGAATGGCTACCCGGCTCTTTTTCATTGAATTGGTTACAAGGAAACGCAAGGATTTCAAAACCTTGTTCCCTCCGTCTTTCGTAGAGCTTCTGCAGATCAGCGAATTGACGGGAAAAGCTACATTTGCTGGCTGTGTTTACGATGAGGAGAACTTTTCCTCTATACGTTGAGAATTCAATCGGTTCTCCGTAAATTGAGGTTGCTTGAAAATTATAAATGGACATGTTAGCGTTCCCCCTCACGGTATTTTTAATATATCATATATCCAAAGTTGCTATTGGTCTAATATATAATTGAAATCGAACTTATAGGTATGTGCAATAATTACGCCGTGTAATGAACACTTTGCGCATCTCTCTCTTGAATCAAAGAAGGTAGGATAGGAGGGGTTTGCCTCTTTCATAGCAAACTGTGGCATTCGCCGTTACCAAGATAGAATATGGATGCATATTCATGTAATGCGTGCAAAAACCCAACAGAATAGAGGGATATTCGTGCCCATTGGAAAGATGATTCAATATAAGGAAATGCGACAACATCCCGTTTTATGTTCTCATTTGCCGGAAACCCGTTGGATTAGCAAGGCAAGGACTTTGCGCATGCTGGCTGCCTATCGGACGGTTTTCATTAAGCCCAATTACGGAAGCGGAGGGACTGGCATCATACGGGCAAAAAAGCTGGGGAGGAAGTATGAGATTCGTTGTGGCTCCAGTCGAAGAATTGTCAGATCCCAAGCGGTTAGGAGAGCGATCAGAACCTATCGGAGGCCTCATCGCCGTTATTTGGTACAGCAAGGACTTCGGTTAGCGAAGTACAAAGGCTCTATTTTTGACGCCAGAGTGTACATGCAGAAGCCGGAATCAGAATGGATCATTTCAGGGATAACCGGGCGTGTGGCAGCCCCATCCAAAGTCGTGACCAATTACCGGAAAGGGGGACATGCGGCTCCGATATCCAAAGTGCTTTTAAGAGTTTTTAAAAATGACAGAACGAAAATGAGAAGTACGCTGGATCAGATCATCGAACTTTCCAAAATCATTGCCGACACGATGGGGAAAAACCATTCGGTTCGCGAGTTGGGCATTGACTTGGCTATTGAGAAGAGCGGCCAGATCTGGATTATCGAGGCCAATCCGCACCCCGGACATATGCTGTTCACGCAACTCCCCAATCATAAGATGATTCGTAACATTTTGAAGAACAAGCGTCTGATTAAAAAACATTAGTATAGAGTTGCTCAAGCGCGTTGGAATCTCATTAATCAAAAACCAGTCGAAGCACATAAATAAAACAGATAAAGTGTTTAGAGTCTAGATTCGGAAAATAAAGTTGTAGACTAACCATTAATAAGCCGTTTCAGAACATCCTGGGTCTTTTACACAACGCCCGTCACACTTAAGAAATCGCTCTATGCATACAACAAAAAATCTTCCGCATGGGCGCACCTCTGACGGAGTCTACAACTTTATTTTTTAGAATAATCCCAGTTTGCAGTACGGACACCTTCTCCTAGATATCCAGTCTAATACTTTATTTTTTACTGATATCTATTTCAAATTCTCGTTATTCTCAAATAAAAAATGGTTAACGATGTGCATTTAATCGCGCAGCATCGCATGTTATAATAGCCTCACTAATGGAAGAAGAGGGGAAAAATGAATAAAGAGACATTTGAAAAAAAGCTATTCTATTTGGATGGCCTTAGGGGCCTCGCGGCATTTGCCGTGGTTATTTCGCACTACATACAAGTATTTTATCCAGCTGCGTTAACTGGAAGATCGCAACAAGCTCATTTTGAATGGGATATCTGGTACGGACATTCTCCGATTAATTTATTTTATAATGGACAATTTGCCGTTTGTTTGTTTTTTGTGCTAAGTGGTTATGTGCTCAGTGTCAAAATGTTTGAAAAAGAGCTCGATAGTGAGACCTTTCTAAAATTGTTGCATTCCAGCGCCCTACGAAGGTACATTCGGCTTGCCGTGCCGGCAGCGGTATCCGTATTGCTTGTGTATCTAGCAATTATTACGAATGCCTTTTATCTCCAAGATATATGGGGAACAACATGGACGGATATGAAAAAGAACTATTACGCTTTAGATACAAATATATATACCGTTATCAAGGCTGCTATTTTTGATCCGTTTTTCCATTTTGAAGCACATCCTTACAATCCAGTCCTTTGGACAATGAGCTATGAGCTATTAGGTTCTTTTTTGATATTCGGTTTTCTTGCTTTATTTGGACGAGTAAAAAAAAGATGGATTGTGTATGTGGTCTTATCCATTGCTTTTATTCAAACCTATTTTGTCGCTTTTTTGTGGGGAATGCTGCTTGCTGATTTGCTCAAGCACAAATGGGTCCAAAGTAAAATAATGAAAGTACTTGTGCTTTTAGTGGGGATTTACTTAGGTTCGGCGCCTTATACTTCATTAATGGGGACTATGTATGAACCTATAGAAGTGTGGACAAAAAATATCAATGAATGGATTCAATTTGACATCGACCCACGACTTCTTGCACGAACCCTGGGTTCTGCTATGATTTTGTTTGCTCTGATTCGTTCAAAAGTGCTGCAGCATGTGTTTGGATGGAGACCTTTTGTTTATTTAGGACAGATTTCATTTTCCCTTTACCTCATTCATTTCACTTTCCTAAATACGTTCTCCGCGTTCCTGTTTAGTAAAGTAGTTCATTTTTTAAATTATAATCTTGCCTATGCAATTACGTTTCTGGTTTCCATGGTGCCCTTATTTATTTTGTCGCATTATTATATGAAATATATTGATCAAAGTGCATTAAAACTAGCTCGAAAAGTTGAAAAAAAGATGACCGCTTACAAAAAAACGCAGAGTTGAAACCAACAATACTGCGTTTTTTGGTGGTAGATTACCTACTTTTGTATGGAAACTACAGGAAAATCATTATAGAGACATAGAGGGAAATAGTAAAAATAAAGCTCATTCTAGACCTTCAGAGCAAAGAACTTCAAAAAAGCGATTCAATGAGCGTGAACTTGTTGACAAGGATCTCGTCGAAAAATGTAGTCTCGTTTTTTAAGAGAATTTTTTTGAAAAAGTGGAAGTGAAATTAGATCCTAGCACATAAGGGAATAATGTCGTTAAATGTCGTATAATTGGTTATTTGGTAGAATATAACCTGTCATGTTATGATATTAGCGTAAAATTATAATTATATTGAGAGGAAGTTATGAGAATGACAAACAAATTTATGAAGATTATTGGTGTTAGTGCATTATCTATTTCTCTTATTACTGGGGTTGCTGGTGCTGTTTCGGCAAATGAAAATACAGCATCCAAAGAAGGAAATGAAGCCATTGGAATTTTTGCAATCCAAAACAATACGCTAGATTGGAATTTATCAAATAATACTACTGCAGACCCATCTACTTCATGGACAGTACAGAGTGGATATCCACATATTAACATGTATGTAAAAAATACAGGGGCAAAATCTTTTAGAGTTGAAGTAAAGCATAATACTAAGGGTACAATCATCTTTAATAAAACTATTGCACCAGATGGAGTAGGAGTAAATTTCATAAATAATGATAGTAATCCACTTGTTCCTTCAGGTACTTACACAGTGACTATTTACGGTGGATCAGGTGTGCCAAAAGGAACAGTTATACTTAAAGCTTCTAACACTCCTTGGTAAGCGTTATAATCTTGCAATGGGGCTGTCCCAAAAGTCATAAATAATGACTGAGGGCCAGCCCCTTTCTCATTTTTGTAAAACAAAAAGAAACCTTTCCTTGGTAAAATGGAGGTACCACCCACCCAACCACATACCAAAAGGAGAGGTTTCTTTGTACATCCAATATAGCATGGACCAACTTTACTTGCCAATGAGTTTAGAGGAAGATATTCTAGAAAATCATCTTGTCCGTTTAATGAACGAAGCTGTGAATCGGATTGACGACAATATTTTCGCTTCAGTGTATCCTGGGGGATGGCCGGGATAGCTATCATCCTAAAATGCTCACAAAAATCATCATCTACGCCTACTCCCAGCGTATTTACTCATCCCATCAAATTGCAAAATCAGTTCGCGAGCAGATCCCATTCATGTGGTTAGCTGCACGGCAAAGACCAGATTTCCGAACCATCAATCGTTTCCGTTCTGAACGTATAAAAGATGTTTTAGAGCATATCTTTACAGGTGTTCTTCAACTTCTCGTAGAGTCAGGTCATGTGAAATTGGAGCACTACTTTGTCGACGGCACAAAAATTGAAGCGAATGCTAACAAGTACACATTCGTTTGGGGAAGGCTGTTGTGAAATTTAAAGATCATTTACAGAAGAAAGTTCAGCCCCTTTTTGCAACGATTAAAGAAGCAGAACGGCAGGAAAATGCTGAACTTGTTAATCAGGATCTGCTTGAGTTAGGCGAATCCAGTTCCATCACGAGTGAAAACTGGAACGAGCTGTGCAGCAACTCGAAAGTACATTACAGGAGAATCATAAAGATAAACCGCTGAAAAAAGCGGTTCGTTTGGTGCGTAAAAATTTGTTGCCGCGCCTACAAAAGTACGAGCAGCAACAAGGAATTCTAGGTGACGGAAACAACTACAGTAATACCGATCATGCCGTGACCTTCATGCGAATGAAGGAAGATCATATGCGTAATGGACAACTGAAACCAGGCTAAAATGTATAAATCGGAAAAGATGTCATAAGAAAATAAAGTGTTAGGCTGGTTCTGTTTTATCAAGCTATGATGGCCTATTAGCGAAATGTGCTAATTATCTCTAATATATTGAATGTTTATTCGTTATATAGTATATTTATTCAATTATATATAAGAGGGGGAGTTAACATGTCATTTATCGTAAGAAATGCTGAACCTAACGATGTGAATGGTTTGACGGAGTTAATGTATGAGTATATTGTTGGTTTTTATAAGAATCCCGCACCGGCTGCTGAAAAAATACATAATTTGATTTTTAACCTTTTCGAGAAGCAAGCAGGTATACAGTTCGTAGTAGAGCAGGAAGGGGAGCTTGTTGGCTTCGCTACATTATACTTTGCTTTCAGCACAATGAGAGCAGATAAAATCACCATCATGAACGATCTCTTTGTCAGGGAGCCATACAGAGATACAGAGGTGGAATCCCAACTGTTTTTGGAATGCCGACGTTACTCACAAGAGCATGGGTATGCGTACATGTCCTGGATCACGGGGCCTAGCAATCAGCGGGCGCAACGTTTCTTTGAAGAAAAGGGCGCCGTCCAGGCAGATTGGGTTAACTATTCCATTATCTAAGTCATGGGTTCTTGGTGATTCGATGAAACAAATTAGCAGCCGATTTTCGATTGCAGTGCATACCATGCCATGATTACTTTACGCCCATCGTTATGTACAGGCAATTACATTGCCACAAGCGTCAACAGTAATCCTGTTATCATACGCAAAACCATTGCGCAGTTATGATCTATAAATCCCACAATGCGCTGTAAATCGGCTATTTGTCGATCACTTTTTGACGGTAGTTTTGTAACAGAGCATTTACTTCCGGAACGCTTGTTACGTCTTCTTTATAGGAGAGGGGGTAAAAGGAAGCCGCTCAACAAACTGGAGTATCATCTCAGAACTGTCTTGCACTCACTTGAAGGTCGTACAGAGATCCATCCGAGTTGGATATGCGAACTTCATAATTTCCTGATAAACCGCTGGAAACCAGTTGTTCAAAGGTTCTTGTTTTTTGTTTACCAGCCGGAACGTCAGAAGTCCCAAAATCTTCACCATTAATAATTACATTCACATGGACTGTGGAGGTGCCATTGTTTTTAACGTATAAATTTAGATGTTTCCCGTTTTGAGGGGATAGTGTGAAAAAGTCTTGGAAGCCCCCATGTCCTCTACTACGAGCGGAAACTATGGTTTCAACACCAGGGGAGGGAGGATTAACTCCATTTTTGGCTACTGCTTTAAGCACTGGATTTGGAGAGGCTGAAACATGAGATTCGGCAGATTGGGACAATAGCAACATCGTTAAGGAAAGAAAAATGAATTTTTTCATAGTAATGACCCCTTCTTAATTGGATGGTTTACTGTTATTGCTATTGGGTTTCTATGTACATGTTTTTGGAAGTAGCTTAGATTGTTATGTTGTTCCTATTTGGTTAGAATATAAACAGCTTGATTTTAAATTTAGGTATGAAGGGAATTTCAAAATGGCAAAAATCAAGTACTCAAATCACAAAAAGATATGTAGCTGAAGATATTGTGGGACAGCAGATAGTAGGCGTTGTTAATTTCCCTCCAAGACGCATTGCTGGCTGCAATTCTGAAGTGTTGGTTCTTGGAGGTATGTACCGAATGGAACACCCATCGGATAATCATGGATGGTTATTTTCAATCAAACATTCAAAGATGAGGTGATAGAATGTTAAAAGCTCCACTTTTTGAAAATGATGTACCTGTAGTCCTTCCGCGCCCTTAATGGAGTGGAAGTGATTACTTCTCTCCGCTGGGGCATCTACCCCAACTTATATTCGGAGGGAAATAAAATGAAAAATAATACGTTAGGTGCTATATATTTGGCTTTAGCCGCCAGCATTTGGGGCGGAATGTACATTGTTGTTAAGGTAGTTGTAGCTGTAATTCCACCGCTGGAATTGGTCTGGATGAGATATGTTGTAGCAATCATTGCACTTTTGGTGATTGGTTTTATTAAGCGCCAATCATGGAAAGTTCATAAACGTGATTTATTGCTGCTAGTAGTGATCGGAGTCGTAGGGAATGCAATTTCCATTGTAACGCAAGAATATGGGACAATGCTATCTTCGGCGCAAATGGGAGCTATCATTACTTCTTCCACACCAGCCTTTATGGTTATTTTCGCTAGATGTCTACTTAAGGAACGATTAACGTTAAAAAAAATCAGTTCAGTCGTTTTAGCTACAGTCGGTGTAACGTTGATCGTTGGGAATGCTCACGTAGACGAATCAAGCCAGCTTGGCGGTATAGCTCTACTTATTGCAGCTCTAACTTGGGCGCTCATGTCAGTGTTAATTAAACGCGTACCCGGACAGTATTCACCTCTTTTGGTCACGACCTATTCAATCTTGTTTGCCATCATCGTACTGACTCCTATGGTTGTAGGACAGTTGCCCCAAATTGACTTTTCCCAGTTGGCCAGACCAAAAATCTGGGGAGGAATTTTGTATTTGGGGATTATTTCAACCGCTTGTGCGTTCATTCTCTGGAATCGTGGTTTACAATTAATGAATGCTTCAAGCGGGGGGTTATTTTTCTTTTTTCAACCCTTGGTGGGAACCTTCTTAGGATGGATTCTACTGGGAGAACAAGTAGGTGGTACATTTTGGATCGGCGCGCTTTTCATTTTGATAGGTGTTTTATTGGTGATTAAAGAAAAAAAATAAAAGAGGATTGCTTGATACGACAAAAAAAACGGCTTCGGCCGTTTTTTTTATTTCAGCCAATTATGGAAACTTTAAGTTACAGCGTTTGTCCGCTGTCCACCGTAATAATCTGGCCTGTCATGGCTTCCTGTTCCAAGGCAGAGCAAATCATGCTGGCGATATCTTCGGGCGTGGAAATGTGCTGTAGCAGCAAATGAGGAAACAATTGTGTCATTTGATCCTCCCTCCCTGCCCACCATCTTGTCGCTACCGCTCCCGGCACGATGCAATTGACGCGGATATCTGGTGCTAAGGCTCGTGCTAACGATTTCGTCAGCCCGTGAACAGCCGCTTTAGATACGGCATAAGGGAGTGAGGAACCTAGTCCCGTCTGTCCCGCTATACTTCCAAGATTAACGATGGCTCCTTGTTTACTACTCTTCATAAAAGGAGCTACGGCTCTGGCGCAGTAAAACATGCCTTTTACATTTACATTAAAAAGATCATCCCATACCTCTTCCGTGGCCGCCTCCAGATCATCCATAGGAATGTGATGTGTAATGCTGGCATTATTCACGAGTACATCAACCGTGTCGAATTGCTGAACAATCTGGTCCACCATATCTCGTACCTCTTTGTCTTGGGAAACGTCCGCCTGTAACGCGATAGCACGTCCACCCTTTTCAAGTATCATTCGCACGGTTTCCTCTGCATCGTTTTTAGAGCGCGAATAGTTGACGACCACCGTAGCCTTTCGATCTGCCAGCGCCATGCATACAGCTCTCCCAATTCCTGTACCCCCACCTGTAACCAATGCTACTTTTTGATGTAAATCCATATACAATCGCTCCTTATCCGCTCATTTGATTTTGCTCCTGAAAAAATAAATACCATCTGATATATATTATTGTAGGGGATGTAGTTGGTTCTGTATAATTGAATTAAATGAACGGATCGTTCAATAAAAATGAATTCAGATCAGGAGTATGAGGATGGATATTAAAACACTCAAAACATTTCAAATGATCGTGAACTACGGCAGCTTTGTTCGTGCGGCGGAAGAGATGAATTATGCGCAATCTACAGTTACGATGCAAATGCAAAGGCTGGAGTCGGATATGGGAGTTCAACTGATTGAACGAGGCAAGAAAATAAAGTTAACTGAGGCGGGCAGGGTGTTTTATGAGCAAAGTCTGCACATTGTAAAGGATATGGAGCAATTGCAGAAGAACATGGAGGATCTGCAATGGGGCACCGTAGGCCATATTCGTTTAGGAGTGACCGAGCCGACCGCCAGCTACCGATTACCGGCGATTCTAAAGCGATTCTTATCCGATTATCCGAACATTCAGATCTCCATCGAGTTTGGAAATACCCCCACCTTGAGCGAGTGGATTCTCAAAGGGGATATTGATTTAGCGCTGTGTTCCGCACCAGATTTGGGCACTGAGCTATATTTTGAACCTTTATGTAAGGAGAATTTTGTGGTTTTGATGCCTGAACATCATCCGCTTGCCGAAAAAACAAGCATTGGGCCAGAGGATTTACAGGGACATCGGTTGCTTATTACGTCAGCCACCTGCCCCTATCGTCGCAAACTAGAAATGGTCATGAAGGAATATGGAATAACCACGTTAGATACCATGGAAATTGGCAGCATGACGGCTTTGAAATTCTATGTGGAAAGCGGGTTGGGTATTGCCCTTGTGCCCCAAATTCTAGTGAATCCCGTTCCGGCAGGAACAACGACGAGGGAATTAAGTGGCAGCCTGATAGATATGACTTTCGGCATTCTCTGTAAAACAACAGAGTATCCACTTAAGCTAGCAGGTTCAAAGCTTTATTCTGTGTTGAAGCAAGAGCTTAAGGGGGAAGCCTTTCAAAATAATCTGGACTGATGTTAACTACATGAGTCCCTCTTCCTTCATACTAATGAACGTTTTGTCTCCTAATATGACATGATCCAGCAATTCGATACCGAGTAAAAGCCCTGCGTCTCGTAATCGGAGGGTTGTGCTTACATCTTCCGAGCTAGGAGCAGGTGTACCTGAAGGATGATTATGACAGGCAACGATAGATGGAAGGTAATATACTCTGTTTCAAGTCGGAATTTCATACTGAAATTTTAGAGGATACATTTCGCCCGCCCCCTTGTGTTCATAATTAAAATTTGGGACAATGAAAGAAGTGTTTAAATAGCGAAGACTGCTTAAACATGCTATGATGCAATGATGGCTGAGACGAATGGTGAGTGCTTTGTTTTAAATAAAAGGATTGTATATAGAGGAAGACGAATTTTAACGTTTTGAAAAGAGGACCGAACATGAAAAAAGAATCCATTTATGGATTAACACTAGATCAGTTGACAGCATGGCTCATCGAGCATGGACATAAGAAATCCCGGGCGTTGCAGGTATGGGACGCACTTTACCGGAAACGGATCACCGATTTTGCTGCGATGACGGAGGTTCATGAAAATTGTACCCGCCTGTTGGCAGAACATTTTCCGATTGAAACATTGGAAGAGCATGTGAAGCAGCAGTCGGCGGATGGGACGGTCAAATTCTTGTTCCGTCTTCAGGATGGTAATTTGATTGAAACAGTATTGATGCGGCACAAGTTTGGGCTATCGGTATGTGTGACAACGCAGGTGGGCTGTAACATCGGATGCAGCTTTTGCGCGAGCGGGCTGTTGAAGAAGAGCCGTGACCTGTCCAGCGGTGAAATCGTCGAGCAGATTATGAAGGTGCAGTTGTATCTGGATCAGGAACGTCCGGGAGACCGGGTCAGTCACGTCGTTGTGATGGGGATTGGTGAGCCGTTTGACAACTTCGTGAACCTGTCCGACTTTATCCGGGTCATTAAGGATCATAAAGGGCTGGCGATTGGCCCGCGTCATATTACGGTTTCTACGAGCGGACTTGCCGATAAAATTATTGAATTTGCCGATTCCGATCTGCATGTCAATCTGGCGATTTCCCTTCATGCGCCGAATAATGA
The DNA here is from genome assembly GCF_000520815.1 of Paenibacillus maysiensis. GTDB lineage: Bacteria > Bacillota > Bacilli > Paenibacillales > Paenibacillaceae > Paenibacillus > Paenibacillus maysiensis. The sequence goes on from NZ_ASRY01000319.1 coordinate 40,647, forward strand.
GACTCGTACCCGCATTATGAAGATTAATCGGGCGATTCCGATTGAGAAGCTGATGCAGGCGATTGATTATTATTTGGACAAAACAAATCGTCGGATTACGCTGGAGTATATTTTGTTAAAGGATGTTAACGATACCAAGGAGCATGCGCTGGAGTTGGCTGAGTTGGTAGGCCACCGCCGCAATTTGGCAAATGTAAACCTGATTCCATACAATCCGGTGGATGAGCATAGCCAATACCAACGGAGTGAGTCGGAGTCGATTACTGGCTTCTATGATGTTCTGAAAAAACAAGGCATTAGCTGTAGTGTTCGGCTGGAGCATGGAGTCGACATTGACGCGGCTTGCGGACAGTTGCGCAGCAAGCAAATCCGCAAGGATGCAAAAGATAGTCGCAATCCGGAACGCGAAGCGATTAGTTAATACAGAAGCGTACTCTTCAACAGGAGTACGCTTTTTTATGCCTGGATTATTGAGGAAGGTTCTATAAATGTGAAAATAGTCACGTAATCATTGCTGTTTTTACGTTATAGTGAGTGGTTAGTGGAGGGGTTATATGACTAACATAATTTCGAATGTGGCGCTCGTTCCGGGCATCTATGTGATGAAAATAGAGGGAACCTTTAAAGGGGAAATGGGCCAGTTCTACATGCTGCGCAGCGGGATGAGTTACCCACTGCTACCTAGACCCATTAGCATTTATGATATCGGAGAAGAGAGCATTTCCTTTTTATACCGGGTTGTTGGAGAGGGGACAAGCCTGTTTTCCCAGCTACAGCCGGGGCAGGAGATTCAGTTGGAAGGGCCTTTCGGCAATGGTTTTCCGCAGGTAGAGGGAAGCTTGGCTTTAATTGGCGGTGGAATGGGCACGGCTCCATTGCTGCTGGCTGCGAAGCATTACCCCCATGCGCACGTTTATCTGGGGTTTGCGCAGCAAGCCTTCGGGGTTGAGGCATTCGAAGCTGTGACGGCATCTGTGCAGGTCAAGGTAGGGGGAAGCATCGTCGAGCAGGTCGATCCGGCTCTCTATGCGAATATGTTTTCCTGCGGGCCGACTCCAATGTTACAAGCGCTCGCGATGAAAACAGCTGGCACGTCGTCCCAGTTATATATATCAACAGAAAGACACATGGCCTGTGGTATTGGCGCGTGTTTGGGCTGTACCATGCATACCCATGGAGGTAATAAGAGGGTTTGTAAGGAAGGGCCTGTATTCCCGGTAGAGGAGGTGGATTTTGATGATCTCCATGGCGTGTAATATTGCAGGCGTACCGTTCAAGAATCCGGTCATCATGGCATCCGGTACATTTGGGTTCGGGCGTGAGTATGCGGAATTTTACTCTCCTGAACTGTTGGGGGGCATCGTCGGCAAGGGTTTAACCCTTCATCCGAAGGCTGGCAATACCGGATCACGAATACATGAAACAGCATCCGGTATGCTCAATAGTGTGGGACTGGAAAATCCGGGTGTTGCGGCCTTTTTGAAGGATGAGCTGGATGACATGACACGCTGGAATACGGCTGTAATTGCTAATGTGGGTGGCTCCAATCTGGAGGAGTACGTTCAGGCCGTAGCCATGATTACGGAAAATGCGCAAAAACGACGCACGATGAATCGCAGAGGCGTCGATATGCTGGAACTGAACATTTCCTGTCCCAACGTCAAGCAGGGCGGAATGCAATTCGGCATCCAGACGGAGGTGGCGCGGGACGTCGTGCGGCAGGTGCGCAACGTAACGGCGCTTCCGCTGGTCGTCAAGCTGTCTCCAAATGCAGAGAACATCACGCAGATGGCGGTGATGTGCGAGGAAGAAGGCGCGGACGGTGTTTCACTGATCAATACATTTTCTGCGATGAAAATTGATATACGTCGGCGACGCAGTGTCTTCGCAAATACGTATGCAGGTCTTTCCGGCCCGGCGATCAAGCCGATTGCCTTGCGCATGGTTCATCAGGTGGCGCAGGCGGTATCCATTCCGGTGATCGGAATGGGCGGCATTAGCTCGGTGGAGGATATTATCGAATTTACGATGGCAGGAGCGGCTGCGATTCAGGTGGGGACGTACAATTTTGTCCACTTGCACGCAGGAGCTGAGCTGGTCTACGGTCTTGAACAATGGATGCAGCGGGAAAAGGTGCAGTCATTGGATGAGATACGGGGAATTTTGTGAATTTGGAACCTTTTTGCATACACTAATTCATATAAAACCGACTTGTCTTTTAAAGACAAGCCGGTTTTATTTATTTTACTGAAATAGCCAAGCTTCAACTATTTCAGATGGAGGCTGCGTTTGTTGTCGTGGGGTTTTTTTAGAGCTTGCAGATGAAGGAGGAATTTGTCAAACAGTGTCGAATAACAAGGGATTAGAGGAGCAGAAGACATGCTTTCTTCCCAATGGAGAGCTTGAGAAAGAAGCTAGGTGATGGGGTTGCGGTTAAAAGGTAAGTCGAAACCGAGGCGACAATTCAAAGTTTCGCTACAGTTCATGATTATTATTTTAGTTGTTTTAGTTATCATTATTTCCTTAATTATTTCCTTGCTTCTCATTCGTAATTTTGTGATTAACAAGCATTTTGATAATACGAAGGAAAAACTTTCGGGTATTGCCAAGGTGATTGCAAGTGATAGCGATGTTATTCGAAATGTCGAGCAGGGAGTTCCTGTGAAGCAGATTCAGGACTATTCGCTAAGAGTGATGAATGACGTTAATGTAGATTTTGTTGTCATTCTGAACCGCGATTTAATTCGACTATCCCATCCGAATGCAACGATGATTGGCAAACCGTTCTCTGATTTGAATGATGCCAGAAGAACGCTGTCCGGTCAGGGGCATTTTTCTGAAAATATAGGTATTTTGGGCTCAGGCTACCGATATTTTGCGCCGATATTTAATAAACAGAATGAGGTCATTGGCATTGTATGTGTAGGACTGACCATGAGAACCCTGAATTATGATCTGATGCAGGCGCAGTATACTATTTTTGGAGGACTGATGCTTGGGCTCTTTAGTGGAGTTCTGGGTGCCATCTTCCTGGCTCAAAAGATCAAAACGATTTTATTTGGGCTTGAGCCGCAAGAGATAGCAGCACGATTACGTGAAAAAGAAATTATTGAAAATGAGGTCGCTGAAGGAATTATAGCCATTTCGGCAGACAAGAAAATTATGCTCATGAACAAAGAAGCTCAGGCTAAGTATCAACTGGCAAACCAAGACATGAAAGCCCCGATTGGCGAGCAGCTAGATACCAACTTTTATAACGTGCTCTTCAAGAGAGTGTTTGATGATAAAAAGAAAATCAAGGATCGCTCATTTTATGTGAATGGTATAGAAGTCATTGCGACAGTAACGCCTATATATATTGAAAATGAGTTTTTTGGGGCAGTTGCAACGCTGCGCGACCAATCCGAGATGATTCATCTTAGCAACCAGTTAAGTGGTACAAAATATTATATTAACTCTCTTCGCGGACAGACTCATGAGTTTATGAACAAAATGCACGTAATATCCGGGCTGATTGAGATGAGGCAATATGCGGAGGTCAGTCAGTATATTCAGCAGCTAAATCACCGGTATCAAAATGAGGTAGGCTTTCTGACCGAGAGAATTAAAGTTCCGGCATTAGCAGGTTTTATTATGGGTAAAATCAACGAAGCACGCGAGCAGAATATTTCGGTTCTTCTTGAAGAAAGCTCGAATGTCTCTAATGTGGAAATGCAGGACATCGTTCATGATGTCATACACATTCTGGGCAATTTTTTTGACAACGCCATAGACTCGATTTTACAAAAAAAACAACCTGGTAGAATTGAGTTGAAATTGAACTATGAGTCTGAGGGAAATGTATTCATTCTAAAAGTGAAAGATAATGGTATGGGGATTGATTTTGAAATGCAAAAAAGAATATTTGAGCATGGCTTCTCAACCAAAGGAGAAGATAGAGGCTACGGCTTGAATCTGGTTAAAACCATGGTGGAAAATCATCAAGGAATCATTGAGCTTGATAGCCAACCGGGTCTGGGAACAAGTATATATGTAGAGTTGCCCTGTACATTGGAGGTGACAAATAAATGAAGGTTCTGATTGTTGAGGATGATCCGATGGTTGCTGAGCTCAATCAACAGTTTATTGAGCGCATGGACAATTTAGACGTTGTATGTAAGGCGGATACTGTAAATAAAGCACAGGATTGTCTTCAAAAATGGACGCCGGATCTGGTATTGCTGGACGTTTATTTACCTGGCAAAAGCGGACTAACTTTATTATCACATATGCAGGAGCATCAGTATCATGCGTCGGTTATTTTAATTACGGCTGCAAAAGACATTCAAACGGTGAAGGAAGCTGTATTTTATGGAGTTGCAGACTATTTAATTAAACCCTTTACATTCGAACGCTTTAAGTTGGCTGTTGAGAAAATCCAGCGTCTGGCCACGGTGATGGAGGAAGGGAACGGAATTAATCAAGCAGTCATTGATCATTATTTTAATAAAGAAGAGCATATGGATATGGAGAAGAAAGAACCTTCTGAAAACCTAACCAAGAATCTTCCCAAAAATCTATCCAAAAACCTGTCCAAACTGACCATGACCACGATACTGAAGAGCATCCAAGAGCTGGACGGTCCATTCTCGGTTGAAACGTTAGCCAGAGAAGTGGACTTGTCCCGTATTACGGTGAAAAAATATATTCAGTTCCTGGTGGACGATGGCTTCTTGATTGAATCGATAGAATACCACAAGGTTGGAAGGCCGCTAATGCTCTATCAGTTGAACCCTGATGTAAAAGAACCGCCATTTCCATTGTAATCTGGAAATAGCGGTTCTTTTTTTGTCCAACAAGAGTGTCGAGCTTTCTAATTATTTCATAGAAAGAACAGGGAGCGGGACCAGATTGTCCGAAGATTGGGTTGTAATAAAATCATGGAAGTTGTCGTAGCTAGTTTCAATCATGTTGGATAACGCCGTAACGGTATTCGAGCCAGCATGAGGCGTTACCAAAACTCTTGGATACAGCTCCACAAGCTTCTGGATCGTTGGGTCCGGGAGCATTTGCCATGGATCAAATGCTCTGAAAAATAATTCATCTTCTTTAGGGAAGACATCCGTAGCGAAGCCTTCCAGATGATTGCTGAGCAAAGCGTCCAAAATGGCTTGGTTATCTTGTAATTCTCCACGAGAAGTATTGATAAGAATAGATCCCTTTTTCATTTTTGCTAAAAAGCTGGCGTTAATCATCTTGTCGTTCTGTCCCGGCAGATAAGGAACATGCACACTGACGATATCACTCTCTGCCAATAGCTCATCTAAAGTTGTGAATGGAATGACTTCCTTGGCTGCGTCAGATTGGTACACATCATAGCCAATAACAGAAGCTCCTAATCCTTTAAACAATTTGGCCTCCGTCAGACCAATGCGACCGACCCCGATAATCCCAACTTTACAGTTATGGATCTCTTTGCTGAATGTATGCTCATCCACAATAAAATTTTTGAACGAGCTTTTGGTAGTCATATAAGCGGTGTGTCGGAACAGCATCATTGCCAAAGTTAAGGAGAGCTCCGCAATGGCATTCGGAGAGTAGGATGGCACACGTGCCACCTTCATTCCGAATTCGCTGCAGGCATCCAAATCAATGTGGTTGATTCCGACCGTTCTGGTGAAAACATATTGAATGCCGTATTCCTTGAATTTCGTGAGATTCTCTCGATTCGCAGCGCAGTTTCCTCTTAACAAAACGGCATCATGATGCTGTGCCAATTCCGCATTGCCGGAAGTTAGCAGCTCTTCTACCAGCGTTAGTTGAAAGTTATATTTATTGAGGTCATGGAAATATGGTTTCTCATAAGAACGGACGCCGTAGCAAATTATTTTTAACATGTTGTTTTCCCCCTAATTTAGAAAATGCCAATTTTATCAATGATATTTAGCGTAATAATCCAAACTGGAATCATGACGACAGAAGTTATAGTTGATAGAAGCGATGCATTGGAAGTCAATATGGCTTCCTTATCGAAACTGATGGCATAGGCTGCGGCTACGGTAGCTGTAGGAGTAGCCATCATAATGACAATAGTAGATAAAGCGACAGTATCGACCGACAGAATATGGGATACAGTTAACAAAGCCAGCAAAACGATGTTAACAATGGGTACAAGCCAAACCTTAACTATGCTGTAATACCAAGAGGTCTTGTCAGTAGCTGCCGACTTGAAGCTGATCTCACCCAATGTAGAGCCAATCGATAACCAGGCTAATGGTGAAGCTAGCCCAGCAAGGTAGGTCATGGGCTTAAACAACCAGACAGCGGTTTGATCAATTCTTAGAAAAGCGAATTGCTGAATGGCCCCATCCTCTGTAGCTACGCTCATCTGTGGCAAATAACCCTGAAACAACCAAACAAACAAGCCTAGAAAAGTGGCGATAACGATCGGATTTAAAAACATGGTTTTGAGATTTTTAAGCTCCATTTTTAAGCCGCTCATTTTGATATAGCCATAGGAGTATAAGAAAATGCGGTAGCCTATGTTAAAAATGGAACTGTACATAACTCCGGTAGGACCGTAGATTGCCGCAACAATTGGAATTCCGAAAAAAGTAGTAGAACCGAAAATAGTTAATACCCGCAGAACATCCTGTTTATCTTTGTTGTAGCTCAGGAAGAAAGGTTTTGAAATAAAAATGAGAATAATATAAATTAAAATTCCCCATATTAAAACATTCATGCCTTGCTTTAATATTGTAGGATTAATATCCTGCATGAAAGAGTTAAAGGCTAGCGCTGGTAAAGCCACGGTTAAAACAACCTTGGACAGCAGCTTTCCTACTTGTGCTGTAAAAATTCCCTTCTTGCGGCAAAAGAAACCAAGAAGGATAATAAAAACGGTGGAAGCGATGGAACTGAGAATATTATTATCTGTTATGGTCGATGTAATCATTTGTAGTAAAGACATAGATAAAACCCTCTCTTGTACCTTTTTTCACAAAAGTGACTATGCAATTCCCTGATCTTTTGGCCAAAGTGGTTGGTTTGCACCTTTATAGTAAAATGACTTTGTGAAAAAAAGAACAATATCTAATTAATTTAACTTATGAAACTAATTTAAAAAATTTATACGTTACATCAGATGGGCAAATGAGAGGTACTCATCAACATACATGCTATAATATAAATCACTAAACCCAACTTAATTAGTGGGTTAAATAGAAAAGACGAGCAGGAGGGTCCACATGAATCCGATACAACATATACTGGACGAATTTCCGGTGATCGTGCTGGACGGCGCAATGGCGACCGAGCTGGAGCGTCATGGGCATGATCTGAACGATAGCTTATGGTCGGCTAAAATACTCCATGAGCATCCGGAGTCGATCAAGCGTGTGCATAGAGACTATTTTGAAGCGGGTGCAGACTGCGCGATCACTGCGAGCTATCAGGCTACCTTTGAAGGCTACGTCAAACGGGGTTTAAGCGAAAATGAAGCGCTGGAGTTGATTCAGTCCTCAGTACGGATTGCCGTACAGGCACGGGATGAATTTTGGGCAGATATTACGGCTGGTGCAAAACAACAGCATCGTCCCAAACCGCTGGTTGCGGCCTCCGTTGGCCCCTACGGCGCGTTTTTGGCGGATGGCTCAGAATATCGCGGTGATTATACGCTGAGCGAGGAACAGCTTGTGGAGTTCCACAGGCCGCGTATGAAAGCGCTGATCGAGGCGGGCGCGGACATTTTGGCCTGTGAAACAATACCATGTCTGGTCGAAGCCAAGGCCATCGCGCGATTGCTAAAGGAATTTCCCGGCACGTATGCCTGGATCAGCTTTAGTGCAAAGGATGGGCAGCACATCAGCAATGGGGAGTCTGCCGCCGCGTGCGCTGAATGGCTGGATAAACACGAGCAAGTGGCTGCTATAGGTATTAATTGTACTTTGCCGCAGTACATTCCATCGCTCATCCACGAAATGCGCAGTTATACGGATAAGCCTGTGGTGGTGTATCCCAATCTGGGGGAGGAATATGATCCGGTTACCAAGACATGGCACGGTACGAGTTGTACAGAGACGTTCGGGCAGAGTGCTCGCCAATGGTATGAAGCAGGAGCCCGTCTGATTGGCGGTTGTTGCCGGACTCAGCCGGAGGATATCCAAGGAATTGTGGCATGGTCGAGAGGCGCATAGGCGGGGCTGAACGAAGGATGAAGAAGGCAATTCATAAGGGGCGTTCTTCCACTGTACTATAAAAGTAAACAGGCTGAACCAAGTGGTTCTCCAGCAATGGAGGGCTTGGTTCAGCCTGTTTTTGTAATGACAAATAGTCTTTGTATCATGCAGGAGTGACGTACAACAGCGTGACAGCATCCCACTTGATACACGATCTCCGGTTAGCTGTCTGACAGTTGTTCCAGCAACGCATCTCCGTTCTGGCTTACCCGAATGTAGGCATAATGAGCGTTCTGTTCAACATTACGCCCGGTTCCCTCGGGGATGAAATAATTCTCAATACCGTACTGAATACGTGAACCATCCCATTGCCCATTCAGAATGACCTCATGATCAGCCAGCTTTTCGCCTTCCTGATACAGGCGGTCCGCGATGTATACTCCCTGGGAGCCAGGCGTGAGAACGACTTTAACCTTGCCCCGGTTCCAATGGTCCTGCGAAAAAGGGGTAGAGATATCGTAATTCAGCATGACATAATCGCCTTGTAACAGGGAGCGCGGGTCTACAGGGGCTAGTTTGAGCTTGATGGAAGCGCCTGTGGCAAGCAGGGTTTCACTTCTCACAGTCTGATAGCCGATTACCCCGAGCTGTAGCACGATGACTATGGCAATCAGGAGCGGACTTAAGCGCATGAAGCTAAAGCTGCGGTGGTCGGCATCAAACGCTGTCTTGCCGCTATGGGCCATCCGCCGATCCGCCCACCACGTAATTCCGAGTGCAATGACACCCAGCAGCGCCAGCGTAAAGGACTTATACAGTAGCGTCCACAACAAATCATAGTATTTGAAGCCAATAAAAATAAACCAGAACACTACGCTTGTGAAGGCCGCCGATTTTTGTTTTAGTCGGATGAAGGCAAAGACCATACCTGTAACGATAACAAAATAAAAAATGTTAATCAGCACATAAGAGTGTGGAATGACATCCTCAAAAAAGGTCGCCCATAACATAAACAGCAAGCTGAAAAATAAGGAGCTATCCCGGAGGTGTTCTTTTAACTCCGTCTTGAGTATAAAGTAGCTTATCCCATATAACACAGCATTGGCGATGAAAAGAGAGAAGATGATGAACTCATAGGTCCAGTTCCAAGAATCCCACTCCTGAAGCTGCTGAAAAAGAATGGTCGCCAGATTCAGGTTTACAAAGGTATAGGTAAAAAAGAGCTGCCTTTTCCCCTTGGAGCGAAACCATCCGGCGATGGAAACGATCAGAAATAATGCCGAAAGCAACGTCTGATCTGACCATAAAATGGCCACCCAGCCTGTAATATAACTGATCGTCAACAGGGTATAACGTATTACAGAATCCAGCTTGGATTCCGGAATGACAATCATCGAAATCATAAGCAGCAACGACACACCCAACAGTACATATTCGGTGTGGTTTACATTCGTGCTAATGTTAATCAGTCCGATCAGGGATATACTTCCAATCAGCACTCCAACCACTTTGATCACGCGGGATACGGTTTTGCTGATCCATTCACTGCTACGTTCCTCGGGAACGGTTGTCTCAGTCTTTGATGTACTGATGCCCGTTGTCTCCGTATTGGATTTTGCGATGTCCTCTTTGTCCTCGTTGGATATTTCCTCAGCTTCCGCCGGTGTTTTCCCCAAACGATTCAAACAACGGAAAAACCATACATTACCCGTCAACAGCAGCGCCACAAAAATCAACCCAAAGACAAAGAACAGCGATGAAGAGTACGCTTCCGCCAGCTCGATAAATTTAAAGACAGCAAAAGCGGAGGTCGCCAATGCATTCAAGGTGAGCAGCGTTTTACTCAGTCGGACCTTGGTAAACACATAAAATCCAATAGCGATTACAGCGATACAGGGTATGTTCATAATGAGACCATATTCATCCAGTGCAAAAGAGTTAGTCATCGTCAGCACGGCTATATGGAAAACGATAAAGCTCATATATTTCAGCGGTCCAGAATGTATACGATGAAGGAACGTCAATAGAAACAACACCAGATTGACCAGTGCGAACACTCCGGCAATGGACAACGATTCCAGTTCGCTATAAGACGTACTTTGCATCGTAGGGTAAAAATAAAGCCACAAACCGAAATGAATCAGTACAAAAGACAGCATATAAAAAGGATTGTAGCGGGTGATCCAGCTAAGTAACAGAGCCGGAATCGACCAAATTAAAAACAATCCGTAGCTGTCCGCATGGGAATTGTAAATTTGACCGAGCAACGCCACGGAAACGCCAAAGGCTATACAGCCAGCCACCAGAAATATATTCGACAGAAAGGCTTGCTGACCGGGAATAGCGCGTATACGTGCAAATACAAAGGACAAGCCATAGAACAGCACGATAAGCGCAGCAGCCAGCACAATTTTGACCGTCCGATCCAGTCCGCCCCAATTGGAGGCGAAAAAATAAATAATCGCGGCCAGTACCAGTGAGATGCCCAGCAGATAGCCCGTACGTATCGCATTGAATCGCAGCATTCGTTTCACGTACCTTTCCTGTTGGTTTGATGCCTATTATAGCGTTGAAAGGTCTGAGAACCAAGCAGGAATTAGGATCAGGTCATAAAAAAGGAGAGCCACCGATGGAATATCTTATTTAGGCTATATTGGATTTTTCATGGATATCCCCCCGGAATATTTATAATTTTTTTGTGGAGTATTACGATTTTTCCGAATAAAATTCTTAATAGTGTACTTTTATGTGCATTGTAATATTTTAGATATAAATGAGAACTTCTTTTTCTATACTTATATGATAACGCTTTTATTTAGGGTTATTAATACCGAAACACAAGTTGTTGACTGTCCAAACTTAAGGTTATAATAAAAGGAGGGGTGATGGGGCTAATGGAACATGATGAATTGGATCGCAAGCTGCGTGAATTGACGGCAAGTGAGGAAGCCTATCGAGAACATCCGTATCTGTCCGAGAAATATAACAGCATTAGACAGATTGAATATAACGGTCAAAAAGTGTTTGTGTTTTATTTGGAGGGCGGCAAAATCAAGATTACAAAGCACAGTCGATTTGCTGAGGTTCCTATGCATATCCACAATGATATTGAAATGAATTATGTCTATTCGGGGCAGTGTACACAGATCATCAACGATCAGACGGTGACATTAACGGAGGGCCGAATTTGTATTGTGGATGCCGGAGCGCCGCATGCGATTTTGGCGACAGGTGAGAATGATATTATCGTGAACATTTCAATGAGCAGAGAGTATTTCTCCACTTCTTTTCTAAGCCGCTTGTCCGGTCACAGCATGATTACGGATTTTCTGGTGAATGCGATTTCGGATAATCAGACGCATAACAGATACATTATTTTTCATTCTGAAAACAGCAGAAAGCTCGGTTTGTTTATGCGGGAACTTCTGTGTGAATATTATGATCAATCCCTGTGTTCTGAAGAGATGATCGACTGTTATATGGTTTTGATCTTTTCTGAACTATTGCGCGTATTCCAATTTGATACGAACCAGAAGCATGCCAAATCGTCTTCCCATCCATCCGTCATTGAGATTCTTCACTACCTGGAAGAGAACTTCCAAACGTGTACGCTTGCTTCTACAGCAGAGCACTTTAATTTCCACCCGAACTACCTGAGTGCGCTGCTTAAAAAATCGACCGGACGATCGTTTAAACAATTGATTTTGATCCACCGAATGACGCGTTCCTCGCTCCTTCTTTCCAATACAGATACACCCGTGTATCATATTGCGGCGGACATTGGCTATGATAATTTGAGCTTTTTTTACCGCAAATTCAAAGACTATTTCGGCGTAACTCCGAATGAATATAGAGAGCAGCATAAAGCGTGATATCCCTTAGGCATGACAAAGGCTCCATGGCTGGTTTGAGACGAGCCGTGGAGCATTTTGGGTTGTGAGCTATGAGGTCAGCCTATGTTTATACGTTCAGGATTCCTTCTTTTGGAGTAACGTTAAAGGCTTTAGCCAGATCCGCCAATTCCTGATCCGTAATCTGCTGCTGGATATCATGCTGTGCAATGAGCATATAAATTTGCGCCGCTTTTTCAATCGTTTCAATCAGGCCAAACGCTTCATCAATGGAGCTGCCTGTTCCGAAAATGCCGTGATGAGGCCATAATACGGCGTGATGATCCTTCATTTTTTTTGCCGTTTCGCGGCCGATTTCGCTGGAACCCGGTACCATCCAAGGGATTACGCCGATTCCGTCTGGAAAGACAACAATACATTCGGTACACATTTCCCACAGCGTTTTGGTGAATTTGTTTTCGTCCAGACTATGAATGAAGGTCATGGCAATAACATGGGTGGCATGATTATGAATCACAACACGATGGTTAGGATCGACCTTCAAGCGCTCAATGTGGCTCATAAAATGAGACGGCAATTCGCTGGTAGGTACCGCGTCATGCTTGAGGCCCCATAAGACCTCCAATTGCTCGCCATCCTGCGAGACACGAAGGACACCTAAATTGGCTTCCGGATCGGCAAGGACGTTCTTAAAATATTTACCTGATCCAGTGACGATAAAATATTTTCCAGCCAGCTCATTCACTGGAAAAGCAGGCTTAATTGTCCGAATGACTTGATGAATATCAAGATATTTGGCAACCTCTGCTTCATCCAGAATATAACTGACATTCCCACCGTTGCGTTCATCCCAGCCGAATTTCCACATGTTTTGCGTAATTTCCGCCATCTCGCGGACGAATGGAATATCCAGTTCTGATTTCCGTTCTTTTTGATTCTCCAACACAGTAGTCATGGATGATCTCTCCCTTTGGATGATATACATATAAGCTTATCAATGCAGTAGTTACCGTTTTAATAGTATGTGCTGTTCATAGTTCTTCACTTCGGTCAGCCATTCCTCACGAACGGGAACGCCGTTTTTAGCGCAATAGTAATCCCATACGGCACCAAACGGATACGATTTAAACTCTTCGACCAGGGCAAGGCGAGTGGTGAAGTCCCGTTCCTCTTCCGCCCGCTTTAATGCTTCAATCGGTTCGAGCATAGCGCGAAGCAGCGCTTTGATCGTGTTGCGTGTTCCGATGACCCATGCAGCCACATGATTGATGCTGCCGTCAAAGAAATCAAGGCCGATATGTGTTCGGGAAAGTAAATCTCCGCGAACCAGCTCACGGGCAATGTCGAGCAATTCGTCGTCCATCGTCACCACATGATCGCTGTCCCAACGGACGGGTCTGCTGACATGGAGCAGTAATTGATCGGTGAACATCAGCACGGAAGACAGTTTATTCGAAATGACTTCGGTCGGATGGAAGTGGCCGGAATCGAGACAAATGGATTTACCTCGCGTCAGGGCGTAGCCCATATAGAACTCATGTGAACCGACGACATAGCTTTCCGAACCGATGCCGAACAGCTTGCTTTCAACCGCGTCTATGTTGTATTCTTCACTGATTTTTTCGCTGAAAATCTCGTCCAGAGAATCCCGCAGGCGTTCTCTTGGAGCCAAGCGGTCAATCGGGGTATCCTTGTAACCATCCGGCATCCAGTGGTTGGTAACACATGGCTGACCGAGCTCTTTTCCAAAATGCTCTGCAATCCTGCGCGATTTTTTGCAGTGTGTGATCCAGAAGTTGCGAATTTCCGGGTCCTTGTGGCTCAGTGTGAAGCCGTCTTCCGCTTTGGAGTGGGAGAACAGTGTGGGGTTAAAATCAAGTCCGAGTCCCTGCTGTTTGGCCCAGTCTACCCAGTTCTGAAAATGGCGCGGCTCCAATTGATCCAGATCTACTTGTTCTGTAGTATCCGCATAGATCGCGTGCAGATTGACCTTGTGTTGACCCGGAATGAGCGATAGGGCCTTTTCTAGATCCTGACGCAGCTCATCCGGCGTGCCTGCTCTGCCTGGGTAGCTGCCCGTTACAGCGATGCCCCCGCTAAGCTGTTTGTCTTTGAACAGGAAGCCCTGAACATCATCTCCCTGCCAGCAGTGTAATGATATTTTGATCTCTGAAAGCTTCTGTAAAACGTCATCCACCTGAATACCGTGGCGGGCATACAGCTTTTTCGCTTCGTTATAACTGGCTTCAATGGCTTGATTCATGGTTTTACTCCTTTATCGAGATATCTGAATAGAGGATGCTGGTTGCTTCTTGAGACTCTCCCAGCGATCCAGAAGCCCTTCCAGTCCATTCACCGACCTCGGCTGATATAACTGGGTCGGGAAGGATTGGGCAATGACGTTGCCAGCAGCTTGGAGATCGTCAAGAGCGCCGGTACTGATGAGCTGCACGACAATATTACCGATGGCCGTAGATTCGGAAGGGCCTGCGTGAATCTCAATCCCCAAAAGATCGGCTGTTAGCTGACACAGTAATTCGTTGTTAGCGCCTCCGCCGACAATGTGCAATTGGGTAATGGTTTCGTCTGTTAAACGCTGTAATTCATGTAAGGCATCCCGGTAGCTTAAGGCCAGGCTGTCGAAAATACAACGGGCGAGCGAACCCGGTGTCCGGGGAATGGGCTGCCCCGTTTCCTCGCAGAACCGTTGAATTTCAAGGGTCATGCTATCCGGGTTTAAAAATGCGGGCAGGTTGCAGAGAACGAGACTGGCAAACGGCGTTTCTGCCGAAGCCAGTTGGGCCAATTCGGCAAAGCTATGAGTGGAACCGCCCTCTTTTCTTACCTCCTGAATCATCCATAGGCCCATAATGTTTTTCAGAAAACGGTATGTGCCGTAAGCGCCCCACTCATTGGTGTAGTTCGCCTGCATGGCTGCCTTGGTATTCAAGGCTTGGGTTCGTTCCATGCCCAGTAGCGACCACGTTCCGCTGCTAATATAAGCCCACGATGCTTCCCGTCGTGATGGAACACCCGCAACCGCCGAAGCTGTATCATGCGTAGGCACGAGGATGAATTGGCAGTCTGGAAGATCGTACTTCTGAACAAGCTCCGGCAAAATAGCACCTAACATCTGGCCTGGCTCAGCAAGCCCCGAAAATTGATTGCGCCGAAGCTGGAGCAGGGACAGCAGGTCCTCATCAAACTCTCGGGTGTTCACATTTAGAAGCTGCATGGTAGATGCGTTTGTCGTTTCATTGACCATGATGCCTGAAAGGCGATAGTACAAATAATCGGGTACCATCAATATTTTATCCGCCTGGGCAAGCTGTTCCCGATCATGAACGTACAGTTGATACAGTGTATTAAAGTTCAGTTCCTGAATGCCTGTTTTCTCATATACGTCTTCCCGGCTGATAAGCTGGTGCAGCTTGTCGGGTGCATGAAGGGTGCGTGCATCCCGGTAAGCGTATATCTCATGAATGCGGTGGCCTTCCTTATTAAGCAGTACATAATCTACAGCCCATGTATCGATGCCGAGCGTACAGGAATGAATCCCTTTTTGTTTCGCTTTTTGCAGTCCCTTAATAATCTCATTCAGCAGATCGTCGACATTCCAGTAATCATGTCCGTCTCTTTCGGTAAAGGAGTTGTTGAACCGATGAAGCTCTTGCAAGTGAAGACGGCCATCTTGCAGGGTTGCGTGCACGAACCTTCCGCTTGAAGCTCCAATATCAACAGCGAGATAGTTATCCATAACCAATCTCCTTTTATTTCTTAACTAACTCCATACTACTTCCGTTTATCTGTGTAGTCAACACAAACGGAAATATAATTTATGGTTTTATTTTTGTTTTTAAAATTATAAATAAAATATAATGTTGTTTTGTGTGGTTTTGCGTGTTTTAATATCTGTTTTCTACAATATATGTACCTTAACCGGAGGGGTACGCTGTTTTGTAACGTTCGAATCGTGGAATGTTCTTCAAGTGCCGCTGTTTGTATGAAAAATAGCCTTGAAACCGCCCGCCAGAGGGTGTAGTATACAAGATATCAATTTCATATGACTCGTATAATATTGGGGATATGGCCCAAAAGTTTCTACCGGACGACCACTGTAATCGTCTGACTATGAGTGATAGCGCATCGGCTTCGGATGAATGCGGGCATTTATTTGTGCGCCAATCCGTCAGGGATTACAACCCCAAGGACAGGCTTCACTTGAGAAACAACTCAAGGGAGCCTGTCCTTTTTTTGGTTTTGGCCGTTTTTATTCTATTTTAAAGTCAGAAGGAGCGATACCCGCATAATGAAAGCTTTAGAGGAACGTATTCGTCAAGAGGGACAGATTTTATCCGACACGGTATTAAAGGTAGATTCATTTTTGAATCATCAGGTGGATACAGCATTGGCGCTGGAGATTGGTAAGGAGTTTGCACGTCTTTTTAGCAGTGCTCCCATTACGAAGGTGCTTACGATTGAAGCAAGCGGTATTCAGTTTGCCATGGCCACTGCTATTGCATTGGGGGTTCCGTTCATTTATGCGAAGAAAAAGAAGGCAATCACGCTGAATGAGCAGGTATACTTCGCTGAAGTTCACTCGTTTACACGGCAGGAAACCTATCGGGTGAGCATTTCCCAAAAATATCTCGATGCCAGCGACCATGTGCTGATCGTGGATGATTTTCTGGCGACCGGCGCAGCATTGGTCGGACTTACGGATATTGTGAAGGAAGCAGGAGCGGAGCTGGCCGGGGTTGGCTGCGTGATTGAAAAGAGCTTTCAGGAAGGCCGTGGACTGCTGGAGCAAAGAGGCATTGCTGTGCGTTCTCTTGCACGTATCGCTTCGATGGCACCTGGCGAGGTTCATTTTATAGAAGAAGATGATACGGTGATTCCTTCTGTTAAGGAGAATGTGGGATGTTAAGCAAACAAAAGTTATTCGCGCTG
This sequence comes from Paenibacillus maysiensis, assembly GCF_000520815.1. Taxonomy (GTDB): domain Bacteria; phylum Bacillota; class Bacilli; order Paenibacillales; family Paenibacillaceae; genus Paenibacillus; species Paenibacillus maysiensis. The sequence goes on from NZ_ASRY01000319.1 coordinate 57,604, forward strand.
GGCTTCCAGCATGTGATGGCGATGTACGCTGGAGCGATTGCCGTACCTCTCATTGTAGGGGGAGCATTGCATCTGACACCAGCCCAGATGGCCTATCTGGTGGCTGCCGATTTGTTCACTTGCGGGATTGCTACGTTATTACAGATTATGGGCACGCGGTTTTTCGGCAGTAGATTGCCTGTCATTCTGGGCTGTACGTTTACGGCGGTGGGGCCGATTATTGCGATTGCGTCGACCTCGAATTTGGCGACCGCGTACGGAGCCATTATTTTATCCGGTATATTCGTGGTGCTCGCGGCACCGCTGTATGGCAAGCTGCTACGCTTTTTCCCGACAGTGGTTACGGGGTCGGTTGTTACGATTATCGGTCTATCCCTCATTCCGGTGGCGATGAATAATGTAGCAGGGGGTCAGGGAAGCGCGGATTTTGGACAGCCGCGTAATTTGCTGCTGGCGTTAGTTACTTTGCTGGTTATTTTGCTTGTCAATCGGTTGGCAAAAGGCTTTTTGCGTTCGATTTCGGTGCTCATTGGTCTGTTTGCGGGTACGGTGGTCGCTTATGCGATGGGAATGGTGCATTTTGCTCCAGTGGCGCAAGCGTCTTGGGTAAGTGTTGCGCAGCCGTTTTATTTTGGTAAGCCTGAGTTTAGCATTATGGCAGTATGTACGATGATTATTGTTAATATTGTCAGCATGGTCGAGTCTACGGGCGTTTATTTGGCGGTAGGCAAGGCGATTGATCAGAAGGTGGAGCAGAAGCAGATCGTCAATGGTCTGCGCTCAGAAGGACTTGCGATTATGCTCGGGGGTATTTTTAATGCGTTTCCTTACACAGCCTTTTCGCAAAATGTAGGTCTGATTTCGCTGACACGCGTCAAATCGCGGAACGTTATTTTTGCTGCGGGTGGTATCATGGTTGTTCTTGGTTTGCTGCCCAAACTGGCTGCCTTGACGACAGTGATTCCTAATGCTGTGCTGGGCGGGGCGATGATCGTTATGTTCGGTTCGGTTGCTGCATCGGGCATGTCTATTTTGTCAGAAGTGGACTTGCGGAAGGAAAGCAATCTGCTGATCGCGGCATGCAGCATTGCGGTGGGCCTCGGCTCTGCCGTGCTGCCCCAAATGTTCGACCAACTACCGAGCTTTGCCAAAATGCTGCTGCAAAACGGCATCGTATCCGGCTCGATTACGGCGATTGTCTTGAACATCGTTTTAACGAAAAAACAAGCCGAATCGGTCAAAGGTGTGACGGTGTCGGAGGTTCCGCAGAAGGTTTGATAATTAGGATTAGAAAGACAGCCGGAGAGAGAGGTTGTAAACCTCTTTTTCCGGCTGTTTGGCATAGAGTTATTGATAAAGCCCTCTTCCTGTATGAAGATGGGGATTTGAGATTCTATTAGAAGAATTTGCTAGAGTGGTAGACAGAGGCGTGGTACGTTAATTTCGGAACAAGCGAAAACCCACCGCGTAATTAGGTTAGGCGCCTAACGGTGGGTTTAGCTAAGCATTTAGCGCGCCGTGGTGATCCACAGCCTTTCAAGTCCTAAGAGTCTTTGCCGTTGGTAGCGGCGAAGACTCTTTTTAGTATACGGACACGATGGGTATCTCTATACCTAATTTTATCACGTCCATTGCGTGCATGCAACGCAAAGTCATAGCCTTGATTCTCGCCGTATCGTTCAAATTTAAATTATTATGCGACATTTGTTGACAAGCCTGTAACAACAAAATAAGATAGTCCTAAATCGTAATGAAAAAGAATAAAGGAAGAAAACAGGTGTGAGCCGGACTTTCTATCTACAGGGTTTCGTTGAGATCATGTAGATGGTTGTTGTGCGTGCTCACTTAAAAGGGAAGTTCGGTAGATTCCGACACGGACCCGCCACTGTATACAGGCATCAGCAGGGTAACTGCTGTAGCTTTCAGAACAGCCACTGGAACTGTGAAGAACCGGGAAGGCCTGAAAGATACGCCTGGAGTCAGGAGACCTGCCTGTTTTAACATCACTGTCAGACCCACGGGATGCTGGGGAGGTGGTTAGGCGTGCTGCATACGGAATGTCTAAAACCGACCGATCCCCTTTTTTAGAGGGTACTGAGGGTGAGCTTTGGCATTTTATAATGAAAGCATTTCTGACTGCTGATCAAGCGGTCCGGAATGCTTTTTTCGCGTTTTGCGTTAGGTTTATATGATTTTATAAGTTAGAGGGGGATTCATCGAATGATAAGCAATCGTAAAAAGCGTTCATGGTCCATATGTACAGGGATGATGCTGCTGCTGGCAGTTATGGCTCTTGCGGGATGCTCCACAACCAATAAGACGGCGGACAGCACAAGCAAGGGCGAGAACATATCCGCACAACAGTCCACCACGGACAAAAAGCTGGTGATGGCGTATACGTGGAAGCCGTCAGGTGTTGACCCGCACGGAGATAATAGCTGGGATGTGATGCGATCCGGTGCAGGTGAGACACTTGTCCGTTTGAATGAAAAGCTGGAGCCTGTGGCTTGGCTGGCCAAGGAATGGAAGCAGGACAGTCCTACAGTTTGGACGTTCAGCTTGCAGGATAAAGTCACTTTTCATGATGGAAAAAGTATGGATGCAGCAAGTGTAAAAGCGTCTTTGCTGCGCTCTATCGAGAAAAGCCACCTGGCGAAGGATTTACTGAATGTGAAGTCCATTGATGTAAGCGGCCCGCTGGCGTTGAAAATTACGACAAACCAGCCGAATGCGGCGCTGGTGTCCAATTTGGCTGATCCATCGACGATTGTGCTGGATGTAGCGTCCATAAAGGATGAGCAGAGCTACCCTGCGATGACAGGTGCTTTTAAAATTAAAGCGTTCAACAAGGATCAATCCTTGGTCGTAGAGCGTTATGACGGATATTGGGGCGAGAAGGCCCGGCTGGCTGAGGCAACGATGAAGTTCATTACGGACGGCAATTCGCGCCTGCTGGCGCTGCAATCCGGCGAAGTAGATGTAGCGACCGATATTCCGGTGGATAACGCGGAGGTATTGAAAAAGAACGATAAGCTGCAAGTGCTGTCGGCTCCCTCTTTGCGCACGCATATGATCGTGTATAACATGAAGTCGCCTGTGTTCAAGGATGCCACGAACCGCAAAGTAGTGGACAGCTTGATACCACGTGCATCCATTGTGAGTGCGATCATGAGAGGCTATGGTACGGAGGCCAGCAGCCCATTCCCGAGCATTCTCCCCTTCGGCAAGGTCGAGCGTAAAGCGCTGGACGGAACGCCGGAGCAGCTATTGACGAGGGATGGCTGGAAGAAGGATGCCCAAGGCACATGGACCAGGCAAGGCAAGCCGTTCGAAGTTACGTTGCTGACCTTCCCTCAGCGTCCAGAGCTTTCGGTCATGGCTGAGGTGATTCAGAGCCAACTGCTGAAAGAGGGCATCCAGGTGAAGATCCGCAAGGTGGAAAATATCGACGAGGCGCTAACCAAAAACGATTGGGATTTTGCCATGTACAGCATGCTGACTGCCCATACGGGAGAGCCGCAATATTTTATGGATATGTTTTATTCCTCTAAAAGCGAAGCCAATGTAAGCCGTTATAGTTCCAAACCCCTGGATAATCTTCTTGGCAGCTTGAAGCTGGCGAAGGATACAGCACAGCGTAATGCTGTGACACTGCAAGCGCTGGATATCATTAATACGGATTTGCCGCAGTCATTCATTGTTCATCCGGATAACGTATTTGGGGCGAAAAAAGGGGTGAAGGGCTTCACGCCGCATCCGATTGAGTATTACTACATTACGGCGCAATCCGATATTGCGGAATAGCGGGCTGCATACCCTATGATTCGTTTTATTCTGGAACGTGTGGCGCAACTGGTCATCATTGTGTTCGTTGTATCTACGCTGACGTTTGTGTTGATGAGGCTGGCTCCCGGCGACCCTGCTACCATTCTGCTCACCGCGCATAATGTGCCTGCCTCTGAGGAGGCGCTGACGGCGCTGCGTAAGGAACTGGGCTTGAGCGAGCCGCTCCATATTCAGTATGTGAACTGGCTGCGGGATGTGTTCACAGGGCACTGGGGCACCTCCTATGTATCCAAGGAGTCGGTGCTAACCGAACTGTGGAACAGACTGCCCGCTACCGTGGAGCTGGCTTCGGCGGGCTTTGCCGTCATGACGGTGCTGACTCTTGGAATGGGACTGGCCGCCTCGGTAAAATCCAGCGGTTGGCTCGATCGTCTGGGAAGGCTGTTTGCACTGCTGGGATCGTCCATTCCCTCTTTTTGGCTTGGCTTTCTGCTGATTTACCTGTTCTCCGTCCGTTTGGGCTGGCTCCCATCCATGGGTCGTGAGGATTGGACTCATTTGGTACTGCCGGCTTTGACTCTTGGGGCAGGCTTGGGAGCAGTGCAAGCCCGTGTGCTGCGTGCTCAATTGCTGGAGCTGGGTGACCGGAATTTTGTGAAGGCGGCGAAGGCCCGAGGCTTTTCCCGCACGCATATTCTGTTTTTTGAGATATTCAAGCATGCGATTTTGCCGATCATTACGCTGTTAGGCACGAATTTGTCATTTATGCTGGCGGGTAATGTCATTGTAGAGACGATTTTTTCATGGCCGGGTTTGGGCAAGTATTTTATAGATGCGATCACGCAGCGGGATTATCCGGTGATCCAGGGGTATGTCATTTTTGCTGCATTTTTAATCGTAGGTGTTCAGTGTTTGGTGGATGTGGTCCAAGCGGCTGTAGATCCGAGGTTGCGTTTGCGTTAGGGGAGGAAGTTGAAAATGAAAAACACGCGGCTGTCCTTCAAAGGAAGCTTGCTGACGGGAGGCGTAATGCTGGGCCTGATCGGACTGCTCGGGCTTCTGGCTCCATGGGTTGCCCCTCATGATCCTCTCAATGTCGATCTTCTGAAGCGTCTGGAGCCGCCCAGCCGAGAATATCCTATGGGTACGGACCATTTGGGGCGGGATGTGCTGTCGCGGCTGATTTACGGGATTCGGACCAGCGTACTGATTGCCTGTGCGATTACAGCAGCTACGCTGTGCATCAGCTTGCCGGTAGGCTTGCTCATTGGCTATGTGCGCGGGCGTGTGGACCAGTTAGTTATGCGGGTCATTGACGGCGTGCTGGCTTTTCCCGATATTATTTTGACGGTGGCGATTGTGGGTATTCTGGGTCCGGGCTTTGTAAACATGACCTTAGCGATTATTGCGGTACGGTGGGCGGGATATGTTCGGTATATTCGCACCCTTGTTCAAAAAGCCTGTCAGGAGGATTATGTCCGATATGCCCGTTTATCCGGTAATTCACATGTGCGCGTGCTGAGACGCTATGTGCTGCCGCAGGTACTGCCACAGCTGCTTGTGTACGCAGTCTGGGACATTGGACGAGTCGTGCTTATGGTTGCCGGACTTTCCTTTCTTGGGCTGGGTGTACAGCCGCCTAAGCCGGAGTGGGGTGTGATGCTGCATGATGCGACGTCGTATTTTCAGGTGGCACCGCATGTCATGATTTTTCCGGGCTTGGCGATTATGCTGTTTGTGCTTGCGTGCCAGCTTCTCGGAGACCATTTTTCGGAAAAGGGGGCGGCGAAATGAAGGATGGGACAGGGCGCAAGCCATTGTTGCACGTGGAACATCTGGAGATATGCCGCATAGGCACAGGAACAGCCGTTAGGACGGAAACAGGTGCAAAAGCAGGAGCGGGTACACGTATTGGCGCAGCAACAGGTGAGGGCGCGGGTAGAAAACCGGGCGCGAATGGGAAAATAATGCGGATAAGCGGTAATCAACCGCTGCTCCGGGATGTCAGCTTTACCGTATATCCGGGGGAAATTGTGGCCCTAACCGGACCGAGCGGATGCGGCAAGAGTCTGACCGCGCATGCGATCGTGGGTATGCTGGAGCCGGGGATCGGCATTACGCGGGGGCATATACACTACAACGGGGAGGATATCGTCCCGTTCGATGAACGGCGCTGGCAAAGGCTGCGCCGCGAGGACATTGCCCTGCTCATTCAACAATCGCTGAGCGGGTTGAATCCAATCCGTACCGTCCGCACACAACTGACGGACACGCTCAGACTGCACGGGCGGCGCTGGATGCCGCCCGACCAGAAGGGGCGTGCGGATGCCGCTCCCTCCCTTGCTGTACTGCAGCAAGCCGCCCCCCAGGGCGTGTTGCCCCAGGTGCGGCAGGTGCTGAGCTGGATTGCACGGATGGCCGGAGGCCGCGTTACCCAAGCGCAGGAGGCTTATCTGTGCTCTTTATTGAGGAAGGTCGGGTTTGCAGACCCCGAGCATGTTTTGTCCTCGTACCCTTTTGAATTAAGCGGAGGGATGTGTCAAAGGGTACTGCTGGCTGTGATGCTAGGCTCCGGTCCGCGCCTTTTTATTGCCGACGAGCCTACCACGGCGCTGGATGTTATCAACCGGGACAAGGTTCTGGCGTTGTTCCAACAGTTGAGAGAGGACCTCGATCTCACTATTTTGCTAATTTCTCATGATCGTCAGGGTGTAAGCCGTGTGGCGGATCGTGTACTGGAGATGAGCCCGGAGGGAAGGATGCGCGAATGATACTGGAATTAAAGCAAGTGACCAAAGCCTATCCTGTCCGCAGACGGAGAAAGGGTTGGTCCAAGACGCAGGAACCCGAACAGGCTGTGAAGCAGGTGAGTCTGGAGCTGCAACGGGGGGAGTGTCTCGGACTGGTTGGCGAAAGCGGTAGCGGCAAGAGTACGCTGGCAAAATGCATCCTGAGGCTGGAACCTTTAACCTCGGGTGAGATTTGGCTGGATGACCAGCCGATTCACACCGGAAGGATGAAGGATATCCATCTGTACAAACGAATCCAGTTGGTTGCACAAGACTCATCCTCCTCGCTGCATCCCCGTATGACGATCCGAGATATTTTGGAGGAGCCGATTCACAACTATTTTCCCGAACGAAAAGCGCAAGCGCTGAAAATTTGCCAGTCCTTGCTGGAATCGGTGGGGCTGGAGGCTGACAGTTTGGAGAAATACCCATCACAGCTAAGCGGTGGACAAAAGCAGCGGGTATGCATCGCCCGTGCGCTGGCGGTGGAGCCGGAAATCATCTTGTTCGACGAATCCGTCGCCAATCTCGATACGGCAACGCAGGCTTCCGTGCTGGACATGCTCAAGAAAGCACAGGAGGAGCGCCAGCTATCCTATCTTTTTATCACCCATGATCTTCAATCCACCCGTCCGTTTTGTGATCGGATTGCCGTCATGGTTCAGGGGGAGATCGTGGAGTTATTTCAGGAGTGGGATAAAGACCTGTTACAGCATGAATACACGCGTGCTCTGTTTCAAACGTTGGCGGAATGAGCCATACAGCTTATATTCTACAAATTTAAAATAAATTAAGAGCATTGCTTGTCGAATGTTGTTGACAAAATAGGATGTGATACCTATTCTAAATATGATTATGATAATCATTATCACGTACATAGAAAAGGGGAATTACATTGATGTCCGTTCGACACCGCAAGACTGCCACCCTTATGTTGGTGACGCTCCTCTTATTATCCGTTATTTTGGGCTGCGCGAAGCAGGAGAACACACCTGCATCCACCTCAACTGACGGAGCTGCCAATGAAAAATCGATCACGCTATCGTGGCCGCGCGATATTGGTACGATGAATCCTCACGTATACAATCCTTCCCAACTTTTTGCACAATCCATGATTTATGAGCCGTTGGTCAGCTACAAGCAAGGAGGCAAGCTGGAGCCTGCTTTGGCTGAATCCTGGACCATTTCCAAGGACGGTAAAATATATACGTTCAAGCTGCGCCAAGGCGTGAAGTTTTCAGATGGAACTCCATTTAATGCGGCTATTGTCAAAAAGAACTTTGACGCTGTTATGAAAAATGAGAAAACGCACAGTTGGCTTGGTATGGTGGGCGTTCTCGACAAAACCGAAGCCGTAGATGACAGTACCTTCCGAATGACGCTCAAAGAGCCATACTATCCGTTGCTTCAGGACTTGTCTGTCGTTCGCCCGTTCCGTTTTCTGGGTGAAGCCGGGTTCCCGGATGATGGAGATACGTCCAAAGGGATTAAGAAACCTGTAGGTACAGGCCCTTGGATGCTGGATGAATACAAGCAAGATGAATATGCAACCTTTAAGCGTAATCCGAATTATTGGGGTACTGCACCGAAGGTAGATAAAATTATCGTAAAAATCATTCCCGATAGCGAAACACGTGTAATGGCCTTTGAGAAAGGTGATCTGGATCTGATTTACGGTGAGGGCGTCATCAGTCTGGATGCTTTCAAGCAGCTTCGCGATACAAATCAGTATGTCACCAAGCTGTCCGATCCTGTCGGTACAAGAAGCCTGTTGCTCAACTCTTCCAATCCCAAGCTGGCAGACCTTCGGGTACGTCTGGCGCTCCAGCATGGCTTTAACAAGCAGGCGATGGTGGAAGGGGTGACCTCGGGGCTGGAGGAAAAAGCGGATACTGTTTTATCCAAAAACTATCCGTATACAAATGTGGACTTACAGCCCGTTGACTATGATGTGGAACAATCCAAAGCGTTGCTGGATGAGGCTGGCTGGAAGCTGCCCGCAGACGGTACAGTACGGGAGAAGAACGGACAACAGCTGGATTTTGAGCTGATTTTTGATAAGACCGATCCAGTCCAAAAGGCGATGGCCGAAACCATTCAGGCGGAATGGGGAGAACTGGGCGTCAAGGTGAAACTGACCGGGCTGGAGCTGACAGTTCAAATTAAGCGCCTTAGATCCAACCAGTTTGATCTGTACTTCTGGTACAACTATGGTGCGCCTTATGATCCGCATTCCTTTATTAATGTCATTGCCAAGAAGAGCTTCGGAATTTCCGAGGTGCTGAGCGCCCTTCCGATGAAGAAGGAACTGGATCAGCAAGTACACGAAGCACTCTCATCGACAGACGAAACCAAGCGTCAAGAGCTGTATGCTTCGATTCTGAAGACGCTTCAGGAGCAATCTGCCATTGTGCCTATTTCGTATATTAAGAAAACGGCAGTATATCAGAAAAAGATTACAAACTTTGTATTCCCGGCCAACCGGGATGAAAATCCGTTTGAGGGAATCGAAATCGGGAAGTAGTTAAAATCAAAGGGTAACGGTAGTTTACAGGATAGGAGGACAACTCATGATCAGCTATATCGGTAAGCGAATGGTAGCGGTCATTCCTATTGTTCTCTTTGCCACCCTCGTTACCTTTGCACTCATTCATATTTCACCGGTTGATCCGGCCGAGGCCTATTTGACGGCTGCTCATATTTATCCTACTCCGGAAATTCTGGAGCAGAAAAGACATGAATTCGGGCTGGATCAACCTTTGCTGACGCAGTATATGCATACACTTCAAAGAATCAGTCAGCTGGACTTTGGTACTTCATATCTGACAAACAAGCCGGTGTGGGATGAGGTGAAGGTTCGGCTGCCTGCCACCGTCGAGCTGGCGCTGAGCAGTATGGTGCTATCTATCGTGGTGAGTATCCCGCTGGGCGTACTGGCAGCGATGCGTAAAAATGGCTGGATCGACATGCTCAGTCGAGGGATTTCATATTTTGGAGCGTCTATTCCCCAATTCTGGCTGGGATATCTGTTGATCTTCTTTTTCTCCGTTCGGCTGGACTGGCTGCCTGTAGAGGGCAGGGGAACGTGGCAGCATCTGGTGCTGCCTACGTTGACCCTGTCGCTGGTTCTGATTGCTCTATATACGCGCCTGCTGCGCTCCAGTGTATTGGAGCAGCTTCAGGAAACATATGTCCAGTATGCGAGAACCAGAGGAATTCGTGAGCGGGTGATTATGCTCAAGCATGTGCTCAAAATTGCCATTGCCCCGCTGATTACGGGTATGGGCATGAATCTGGGCAAGCTGCTGACCGGAACGATTATTGTCGAGCAGGTATTTTCATGGCCCGGGTTTGGCCGTTACTTTGTGGAAGCGATATTTAACCGGGATATTCCCGTCATACAATGCTATGTGTTTTTGGCGGCATGCCTGTTCATCGTATGCAATTTGCTCGTTGATCTGGTGCATTTGTATATGGACCCCCGAATTTCATCGAAGGGACGAGCAGAGCAGTGATGATAAGGTTACGTACAATGTTCAAGGGTCAAAAGGTGATCGTGGTCTGCTCTATAGTGCTAGTGGTTCTTTTTATCATTATGGCGCTGGCTCCGTGGCTGGCTCCCCATGATCCGGTTAAAGTCAATTTACTGCACAAGCTGGAAGGCTCTTCGAAAGAATATTGGCTGGGAACCGATCATTTGGGTCGGGACAATCTGTCCCGGCTGCTGTATGGAGCGCGGATTTCGCTAGGCTTTGCGACACTAATTTTCCTGTCCTCGCTTAGCATTGGTGTCGTGATTGGATCGGTTGCAGGCTATTTGGGCGGCTGGGTCGATAGTGTGCTAATGCGGTTTTGCGAAGGAATTATGGCGTTTCCGAATCTGGTGCTGGTGCTGGGGATTGTTGGTATTTTTGGGCCGGGCCTCATGCAGGTGCTGCTTGCCTTGATGATGGTGCAGTGGGTGTATTATGCCAGGATGTGCCGCAACATGGTCGTCAGTCTGAAAGAACGGAATTTTATAGCTGCTGCAAGGATTAGCGGGTCCTCCTCAGGGGCCATTATCCGGCGGCACATCATTCCGAATGTGCTGCGGCCGATTGTGGTCATTGGTACGCTGGAGATGGGCTGGGCGATCATGGATATTTCCGCGTTGTCATTCCTCGGTCTGGGCATCCAGCCGCCGACTCCCGAATGGGGAGCGATGATTCATGAGGGAACGGGATACATCCGTAGTCATCCGGAATTAATGATCTATCCGGGCGTCATGATTCTGGTGGTGGTGATGGCCTTCAATCTATTGGGAGAAGCGCTGTCCGACCGATACGGAATTGCCAAACGTCAGTAAAACAGGAGTGAGAACAACGATGGATGACGGGGCGAAGTCGAAGGTGCTGGAGGTCAGCCGCTTGCAGGTGAAGCTCAAAACCGATGCAGGAGCGGTATCTCTGCTGGAGCCAACTCACTTTGAACTGAAAAAGGGACAGGTTCTGGGTCTTGTCGGCGAAAGTGGAAGCGGCAAAACGGTAACCTGTAACGCGCTGCTCCAGTTGCTGGATCGCCAGACGATGGACGTGGAAGGCAGTGTCCGTCTGAACGGGCGCGAGCTGAACGGCATGGCAGCCGAGGAGATGCGGCGTATTCGCGGCAAGGAAATCGCGTTTATTATGCAAAATCCGATGAGCGCTTTTACGCCAGTGTATACGATCGGGGCTCAGTTTATGGAAACGATCCGCACGCACACCGGATTAACCAAACGACAGGCCCGTGATCTTGCCGTATCGGCTTTGGAAAACATGAATCTGCCCGACCCAGCGAAGCTAATGAAGCGTTATTCGTTTCAGTTGAGCGGCGGGATGCTGCAACGGGTCATGATCGCCATTTCCATGTGCCTGCGGCCAGCGGTCGTTATTGCGGATGAACCGACGACGGCGCTAGATGTCGTTAATCAGCTACAGGTGCTAAGAGAGTTGGATCGCTTGCGTACGGAATACGACACGTCCATTTTGCTGATTTCGCATGATCTAGGCGTCATTTCCCAATTGGCGGATGAAGTGGCAGTCATGCAGCGGGGACGTATCGTTGAGCAGGCAGAGGTTCATCAGTTGTTCGATCAGCCACAGCATGAATATACGAAAATGCTGCTGCATGCCAGACCCAAGTTGTCCCTTCGGCGCATAAATCAGGTAGGCGGTTAGTCGCCTGTTGGACGGTTACACTTTCAAAAGGGGAGCGAATGCGCATGCTACAAGTGAAGGAAGTAACTCATAGCTATGGAAGGCGCAAATGGCTGGGCCGCTCTGAGCCACGCCCCCCTGTGCTGGCTGACGTGTCGCTTACCATAGAGAGCGGATTTTGCCTGGGGTTGCTTGGAACCAGCGGAGCGGGGAAAAGCACGCTGGGTAAGGTCATTCTGGGGCTGGAGAAGCCGCAGGAGGGTCAGGTGCTGTTCCAGGGGCAGGACATTTATAATGGAAGCCAACAAGTTCGCAGGGGACTGCGACGGGATATGCAGGTCGTATTTCAGGACTGCTATTCGGCTGTAAATCCCCGGATGACCGCCGGGCAGATTATCGGAGAGCCTCTGGACAATTACGAACGGCTATCGGTGCAGGAGCAAAAGAGAACGGTCGAAAACCTGCTGGAACGGGTCGGTCTCAAGCCGGAGGATCGGCATAAATATCCACATCAATTCAGCGGCGGACAATTGCAGCGGATCAACATTGCACGGGCGATTGCGCTCAAACCGAAGCTCATCGTTCTGGATGAGTCCGTCAGCAGCCTGGATATGGTTCACCAGATGCACATTTTATCCCTGCTGGGAGAGCTGAAATCTTCGTTTGGATTGTCGTATCTGTTCATCACGCATGATATTCGGGCGGCTTATGCTGTCTGTGATGGGATTGCTGTGATGGAGCAGGGAAGATTGATCGAGCGCTGTGATGAGAAGGACCGGATTTTTGAATCGGCGCATCCGGCTGTGCAACGGCTGATCTCGTCCATTTTGCCGGAACATCCAGCAGACCGTCTTCCGCTTCATGGATGACTGAGGACCCGCAAGGGTCCTTTTTTTGTGCAACATATGGATAAGTAATTGAAATTAAATTTATCTGTTGTATTATTGGAATAACCCGATATAATATAAAATCATACTAAATTACTTGGATTAAGAAGGGATATCACATATGAAGAAATCTGCTTTTGTTGCAGTGATTGGCCTATCTCTCCTGCTATTGACGGGAGCCTTGAGCGGGTGTTCCTCGAAGGAAGCAGCATCGGGGGATAAGGTTATTTATGTGGGCACACAAAATGACTACCCGCCGTTCGCTTTTACGAATGATAAAAATGAGCTGACCGGGTACGATGTGGAAGTGGTCAAGGAGATTGACAAGAAGCTGGACGGCTATATGTTTGAGTTTGTGCCTTCCGGCTGGGACGGAATTTTTCTGGCGCTGGAATCGAACAAAACTCAGGTCGTAGCGGATGAAGTCGCCAAAAATCCTGAGCGTGAGCAAAAATATTTGTTCTCGGATGAATCCTACTTTCAGGCGCAATCCGTCATTGTTGTGAAAAAAGGCAGAACGGATATCCACTCTCTCAAGGATTTGGAAGGCAAGAAGGTAGCTGCTTCCGTAGGGGATTCCTACACTCAATTACTGGAGCAGTACAATGCGAAGAACGGCAACAAAATTATTTTGAAATACAATGACACAGGCACTTCATCCGACAACCTTCAGGACGTGCAAAATGGCCGGGTGGATGCTTATGTGAATGATCCAGTCATGACGGCTGCTACGATCAAGAAGGAAGGCTTGCAGGTCGAAGCGGCAGGTGATCCTGTGCAAACGGATGATATCAATCTGGTGTTCAAGAAGGATAAGCAGGGCGAGGAGCTGAAAGCGAAAATTGACCCGATTATTAAAGAACTGAAAGCGGACGGAACGTTGAAAAAACTGTCCAAACAATGGACAGGCGGGGAATATATCCCTCAGTAACAACAATGCAAAGGGTAAAGTGGGGTTCATATGGAAAAGCTGTTTGATTTGGATTATATGCTGAAAAGCCTTCCCCGGATCGTGGAGTATCTACCCGTTACGCTATGGATTGCATTTTTGTCCATGCTGCTGGGTACGATTATCGGGTTGGCAACGGCGTTAATTCGAATATACAAGGTGCCTGTATTGGCACAACTGTCTACGCTGTATGTTTCGTACATCCGGGGAACACCGCTCATTGTGCAGTTATTTCTCGTATATTATGGAATACCCAAGTTTTTATATTATTTTCAGAGCGAATACGGTTTCTTGCAGCAATTAAATATCTACGTGATTCCGCCCGAGATTTTCGCGCTGTTGTCATTTTCGCTGAATCTCGGGGGTTATCTGTCGGAGACGTTCCGGGCGGCGATTAATTCGGTGGATCGGGGGCAATTTGAGGCGGCCAATTCCATCGGTATGAGCCAAACACAGATTATGCTTAAAATTGTGCTGCCACAGGCATTGACGGCGGCCTTGCCCAATTTAGGGAACACGCTGATTAGTACGGTGAAGGACACGTCTTTTATCTTTATGATTGGTGTTGTCGATATGATGGGACAGGCCAAAATTATGGGCGCACGTGCGCTGGCCTTTTTTGAGGTATACGTTGCGGTGTCCCTGATCTACTGGCTGGTGTGCATCATTATTGAGCGTGGGCTTGTCGTGCTGGAGAAGCGTATTCGAATTTACGAAAGAAGTGAGTAAGGGCATGATTCAACTTCATCAAATTCATAAGCATTTTGGACAGCATCATGTGCTGAAGGGTATAGATCTGACCGTAGGCAAGGGAGAAGTCGTGGTTATTCTAGGGCCAAGCGGATCGGGCAAGTCTACGCTGCTGCGCAGCATCAATTTCTTGGAGCAGCCGACCAGTGGTGTCATTGAGATCGACGGTGTGAAGGTGGATGCAGCCAAAGCGGGGAAAAAGGACATTCTCGGACTGCGTACGGCAACGGCGATGGTATTCCAGCAATATCAGTTGTTCAAAAACCTGAATGCCCTCCACAATGTCATGATCGGCCTGACCAGTGTCAAAAAGCTGGACCGCAAGCAGGCGAGGGAGATCAGTGAAGGCATTTTGGAAAAGGTAGGGTTGAAGGATCGCATGACCTACTACCCTGCCCAGCTTTCGGGTGGACAGCAGCAACGTGTTGCGATTGCCCGCGCCTTGGCGCTGAATCCGCAGGTGCTGCTTTTCGACGAACCGACGTCCTCACTCGACCCCGAGCTGGTGGATGAAGTGCTGTCGGTCATTCAAAAGGTAGCGAGTGAAGGTAATACGATGATTATCGTCACGCATGAGCTTGGCTTTGCGAGGGATGTCGCGGATCGGGTCGTGCTGATGGAGCATGGCGTGATCGTGGAGCAAGGGCCGGTGGAGCAGTTTTTCACCAATCCGAAGGAAGAACGGACACGACAGTTTCTGGGCAAAGCGTTGGTACAGAGAGCGCCACAGGAGCAACTGGTATCTCTGTAAAATACATGGAACGGGGTACAACAAGGTTCGCCTCCATATGCAGTACCAGTGAAGACACCTTAAATGGTGTCTTTTTTCATTTCAGTGGCTGTTTTGGGCTATACACATGGCGGCTAGAAAGCTTGCTATGATACGATTTCTGGGGCTTACGGTTAATGAATACAGTGAGTTTCACTGAAGCTATGAGAAGATGGGCAAGTTTGGCCGTCACGTAACCAGTGTTAAATATACCCGCCTTCCATATCTCCTCATCCGTACTTCGATTCGTTAAAACTACTTCTCTAAAACCTCCAAAGCTTCTTAGTTTTCTTTTACTAAACTGCTCACTTATGCCTAATATGTTCCAACACGGCAAGCTGATTCAAGCTGAGCGGGTTTACTCACCTTTCTAAGGCTCAAAACCCTTGAAAAATGATATAATAATAACGAATGGAACTGATAACGATGGATTTACATGATCCTCGTGTAGATTTTGTATTCAAACGGATATTTGGCAGCGAGAACAATAAGGATGTGCTACTGGCGTTTCTTAACCGTATTTTCACCGAAGCTGGCGAGCCGCCGCTGACTGAGATCATCCTGATGAATCCCTATACGGATAAAGATGATCCGCTCGACAAACAGTCCATCTTTGATGTTTACGCCAAGACCTCCGAAGGTAAACTGATTGATATAGAAATGCAGCTTTTTAATAAGTATGATATTGAGAAACGAACGCTGTTTTATTGGTCCAAACGATATGCGAGTCAACTCAGCGAGGGCGATAAGTACCGAGAACTGAAGAAATGCGTGACGATCAACATTTTAAACTATTCGTTCTTGAAGAGTGAGCAATATCATAACATATTTCATTTGCGGGAAGACCGGACATGGATATCCTTGATTGATGAC
This sequence comes from Paenibacillus maysiensis, assembly GCF_000520815.1. Taxonomy (GTDB): domain Bacteria; phylum Bacillota; class Bacilli; order Paenibacillales; family Paenibacillaceae; genus Paenibacillus; species Paenibacillus maysiensis. The sequence goes on from NZ_ASRY01000319.1 coordinate 73,581, forward strand.
ATTGAGGTTCATTTCTTGGAATTACCTAAGCTGGATGAGCACAGCGTTCCGTCTGAAGGCGGATTGATCAATTGGCTGTTGTTTCTAAAAAGTGCCGATACATCATATTGGGAGGTGCTGAAGATGAATGAGCCAGGTTTGGAGAAGGCGATGGACACCCTGCAATATTTGAGTCAGGATTCGGATGCCAGACGATTGTATGAGGCCAGACAGAAGTATCTGCATGATGAGGCTTCTATGCTGGAAAGTGCAGAAATGGAAGGTGTTAAGAAAGTGGCCAAGAATATGCTCGAAATGAATCTGGATATAACGACCATTGTGAAGGCCACTGGATTAACGGAACAGGAAATCAAAGGCTTGAGCAAGAATAGTTAAGGGTATTTCTATATCGAATTAAAAGACATACTGAATATAATGTCAAGGAATTAAAAAGAAGAGACTCGAAACTACACTGGTACCCATAGACTGGACACTTAGAAAAAAGGTGTGTGGGCTGTGGGTACCTTTTTGTATACGGTACGTTCAAGCCGGATAACACGATCACCCGGTAGGAAATGGTTGTTCTTTTATCCCGCATCTTGAACCTTAACAACGTATCGAAGGACACCACCAAAGGCAATTTCGATGACCTGAAGGGTTCTTATGCAGCAAACGAGATCAAAGCTGAAGCACAAGCAGGTATCATCAGCGGCAGGACGGATGGAAAATTTGATGCCAAGAGCAACTCCACACGTGCAGAAGCTCTGCAACTCATCCTGAATGCGCTGAATCTCAACCCGCAATTGAAGACGCTGTTGGATTCACATAACTAATACTGTTTCTACGAATAGAAGGGACAAGTGTATTTTGCACTTGGCTCTTTTGTTTTTTATCGAAAAGATTAGTCAAAATACAGCCCTATAATCTATCTCCCCTTTTCGGATCAAAAGTAGCTTATCACACTTATTCATGATAAATTCTAAGAACAATAAAGTGAAGATGTAATCGGGAAGGAACATGGGCATGAAAAAGGTTCTATTCATTAATACCGGGGGGACGATCTCTTCCTCCTATCAGGAAAATGGCCTGACGCCGACCCAATCGGCTGAAAATATTTTGGCGGAAATTCCGGAGCTGAAGGAAATTTGTGAAATTGATGCCCATAATCTGATGAGCATTGATAGCACGAATACACAACCGGAGGACTGGGCTTCCATCGCCCGAATGGTACATCGTTCTCTCGATCAGTACGATGGCATCGTCATTGCCCATGGCACGGATACGATGGCTTATACGGCTTCGGCTTTGAGCTTCATGTTGGGAACCGTAGACAAGCCTGTCGTGGTGACGGGGTCGCAGGTGTCCATTCTGGCCGAGCACAGCGATTCCAAAAAAAATGTAATCGACTCGTTTTTGACCGCCTGTGGCGAGGTAGCGGGGGTATTTGTCGTATTTAACGGCAAAATCATCAACGGCAGCCGCAGCTCCAAAATCAGAACGCGCAGCTATAACGCTTTTGAGAGTATTAACTATCCGTACATCGGCCTCGTGGAAGACGGAAAGGTGGTCTATACAGAGGGCGTATTTGCGAATCGCGGTACAGTTCGCCATCCGTACAATGACGGGTATGCTTCAGAAGTATTTCTGCTCAAGCTGATTCCGGGGACGAATCCGGCTATTTTTGATGCTATTCAGGGCTTGGGCTATAAAGGGATTGTGATTGAGGGCTTTGGCATGGGTGGCGTGCCCTTCAAGGAAAGAAGCCTGATTAGCAAAATTGAGGAATTAATGAAGGATGGCATGAGTATCGTCGTGACCACCCAATGTCCTTATGAGGGCGGCGATCTGACGATTTACGAGGTGGGGCAGAAGGTGCTGGAAAAGGGTGTTATTCCGGGTTATGACATGACGACGGAGGCACTTGTAACTAAAATGATGTGGGCGTTAGGCCAGACCACTGACCCTGCCGGGGTAGCAAAAATTATGGCTATAAACTATGCGGACGAGGTTTCCTTGCCTACGGATACAGCCTCCCTGTAAGGAAGGGGGGCTGATTTCCGCAGCAGGAACGGGTAAATCAGGACGGGTAACAGGGACGCTCGGCTAACGTTGAGTCTGCCCCAGTCTATTTTGAATTTGAATAGTCTTTTCTAATGAGTGTATGGCTTGCTCCAGTGGAATCATACATTCCGAATGTTCGCCAAAACATTCAAGTGCGTGATCCAAACTTTTTTCGTATGGATTGGCGGGTTCGAGATTGATCTTTTGTTGACCGGATGCAGTGTACTCATATAATGCAGTGGGTATAAGATCATTTTCGTCGCTTTCATGAAATACCAGTTTGGCCTTCTCGAAATAAGCTTCATAAGCCACCGTGAACGGGTAACTTCCTGGCATATGGGAAGAAGCGATCACTTCTGTGAACGTATCCTGATGCTGAAAATAGGCCCGAACCAGTGCTTGTTCAGGATTAGCAACCTCTGTACCCCAGACCGCGCACGGGTCACAGGGTCCCAACAGCCATGTGAGTAAATCGAGTTCATGAATCATGAACTGGATAGGGATAGCGCTTAGCCCAAGATCCCCCCATAGGGGAGGCGTTTCTCTTTTCAAGGACAAGGAAATGAGTTTCCCGTACTTTTGTTGACGGTGAGCCTCATAAAGAAAGGTATAGGCAGGATCAAACTTGATGAACTGGTTGACCAGAATCTTTTTACCATATTGCTGCTCAGCCTGTTTCATAAGGAGAGCGTCTTCGAGACCAAAGCAAACCGGCGTTTCACAAAATACATGCTTTCCATGCTTCAGCGCTTCAATCGCATATGACCTGTGTACATGAGAGGGCAGGCATATATCGACCACATCTACGTTTGGATCAAGCAGGATATCCTCTATATTTTGTGTAACTTCTACGTTTAGCTCCTTTTTCAGCTTGTCCAGCTTGGTTTCATTTCTTCCGAATACGACGATTCTGTTCACCTGAGCGTTGTTGTTTAACAGTGACGCATGATACGCACCGAATCCCGTCCCCAATATTCCAATATTCATCATCCATTACACCCCTTTACTTCTATGATACGCTTCTATTATTGCCAACAGGGTATGTACATCCCTATGGACTTGTAGTGAAAAAGGGGGATTGGTATCTCATTGCCTTTTGTGAAGCAGGGCAGGAGATTCGAACCTTTAAGTGCGAGCGAATCATGGCGGTTAAGGTTAAGCCGTCTGCGGAGTTCTTTGAGGTTCCTGTGGATTTTTCGCTGGAAAATCACTGGATGAAGCATCAAAAAAACACCTGCCTATGGCAGATGCCTTTACTTGTTACGTCCAGGCCCAGAGGAATCCGTCACGATCCCAGGCGATTTTGCCGCCATGAAGCTTACGAAACGCTTTTTTGATTTCCTTTTCGAGAGATACATGACCGTGATCACTTATAAACACATACTGCTCTCCATACTCAGAGCGTACATATGCAATCGCGTCCTCTTGTTTCAAGGTTCCCACTTCACGGATTTGTGCGACCATCCATGCTGCAATTTGCTGTTCTGTTGTAGGGGTATTGTCTGTTTTGTCCATGTGTCGTATCCTTTCCTTCGTTCCATAATAATCCATATTATAGTTATATTTACCTATGGTAAGATAAATGTTTTTTTCATTCACTCTCCATATAGTATACGCAAATTACGAAATTACCAAATCTGTCGGCAGTAGCCCCATTCATAAATATACATCTATGAAATAAATACTATGAACTATATGTTTTTAGTTTTTTATATTTTAGAATAGTAATCATTGTTAGGTTGTAATGGAATTATATGTTATAAGGGGTGTGTAAGATGGAGAGAAGAACTGTCGGCTTGCTCGTAAAAAACTTGGGCCGCAAAATGATAATTGCAGCGGTGAGCACTCTGCTGATCTCTACGGTGGCAATTCCCGAAGCTGAAGCTGCCATGAGTGACAGAGAGCAAGGGAATATCGCCGGTTATTGGTCGCCTGTTTTGTATCAGGATGTCGGCAACGGACCTCATACAGATATTCCGATACCGGTAGATTTTGATGGTGACTGGAACGGAACAAACAATTGGGAGAATATTGACAATTACGCCATGGGAAAGAATCCTTTGTATCCATGGTTATACTGGTCTTTGGCAGAGACGGAAACCCATTATTTTATCGGATATGATGTGTTCTACGCCCGCAATGATCCGGAGGGTATCGCCGGACCGGTTGGGGATGGACTGGGAGACCATGAGAATGACATGGAAGGGATGTTGTTGGTTGTCCGTAAACCGGGGGTGACCAGAAAAAACGGCTCCGTTGTGGATCGCTCCCAGTTTCCGAATGGCGAACTGGAGCTGCTGCTGGCAGAGCGCCATGGCAAGCTGGGTATGTATTCACCTTCTAATCAGGCTATCCGTTACACGCCGGGACAGGATTCCGTCTACTATGACCATGGATTTACGACGATTAAGGATCAACGCGGTGAGCATGTACGTGTCTATAGCGCACAAAATAATGCACCGATTACCGAGCCGCAGGGAGATGTGGGACATGCACTGCGGGCATATGACGGCAAGGGTGCCAAAGGGAATAGCGGCTACATTTTTGAATGGGGCGGAGCTGGTGTGCAACCACAAAATTTAAACAGCAAGGATCAAAATTATTGGAAAAATTATTTATCTGATTTCGACGAGTCCAAACGCATGAATTATGGCTTGAAGGCATTACAGCATACGCTGTGGCCGCTCAGAAATGATTTTTCTATTCAATTGTGGTCAAGCTATGGCACCTTTAAGGGAGATAACGGCAAAGAAGACGCAGCGAGTGCGCCATGGGGCTGGAGCTTTAAAGGCTATCGTGATTTAGGACGCGGTACCATCCTTACAGATCCGGCATCATTCGTCGATGCTTTGTTCAAGGACAAGGGACCTTACGCTAAGAACTACGTGACCAATCCATATCGTTAAGCTTGTGATTCGTGTGATTTCAAGAAACGGTTGACTCTGTCCAGATATATTTTAAGTAGATGAATTATACAGTTGGCGAAGTAGGTTTTATTTTGTATAATTAAGGGAATATTCACGGGAATTTTCTTTTTTTGAATTGTAAACATACAAGTAATCCCTGGGGGTGCCTGATTTGAAGGAAACAACCACGATTCGTGCAGAGCTGGAGAAGTATATCAGACGTGAAGGAATCACGATTAGTAAGTTTGGGGAGAACACGGGTATTAATGCTGGAACGATTAGTGCCATTATCAACGGTAATCGGCCGATTGCGATGTTGCTATTGGATCGGATTGCGGCAGGCATGGGGCTTGAAGAGGGAAGTCTCTATGAGCTGTACAGTGAAGAATTTATACGGAATACGGCACCGAATTGGCGGCGGGTTCGCCCATTTTTGTACCGCTGTGCAGCGTTGAACAAGCTGGATTGTATGGAACAGGTCGTGGAGTTCATGATGGACTATCTGATTTACGCTCCGGCCTTGTTTGAGACGGCAGAAGAATTGTTCAAAGAAGGCAAGTTTGCGGCAGCGGCTATCATCTATAAAAATGTCTCAGAAAGCGAGAAGTATCAACATTCCGAGCGTCTGGCCTTATGCCAGTATCGGTTATTTACAATCGCTATCGGTGATGATCAGGACGAAAATTTGTGGGCCGCCACACACTTTGAAAGCTTTGTAGATCGATTGGGTGAAGCGGATCAACTGGATGCATTAAAAGATTTGGCCAATACTTATGTTTCGCTGCGTCGCTGGGATAAAGTAGAACCATTAGCTGATAAAATGTGTTGCAGGGCTAAAGCGCAGTATGAACGAAAATATGGAAGAACCAGAAAAGCAGAGCGTGGCAAGGAAACAAAGGGTCCTTTGTTTATGTATATTGTATACTCTTACGTGCTGCGTGCCGGTATTTGTGACGAACGAGGGGATTATGAAAAGGCCTTGGAATATGTCTCCCTGTACGCTGATCTAAGCTGGGTGCGGGAGGACACGGAAGAGGCGCGCCGCTTAAAGGAGCAGTGTAGTAACTGGGCTGAGGCCAACGGATATCTGTATCAGCTCATGTCCGGTAAATTGGACGTCATTCCAGAGTATGTGGCCTATCTGGAAAGAAACGAGGGCGAGATTCTGATGGGATTGTTCAAAATCATGCTGGCCGCAAATCGTTATGATTTTAATGTGGATGATGTACTGCGACGTTTTGAGAAACAAATTGCCGCATTAGCCAAGCAGCATGTCAAGGTGGGCACCTATACGGAGCAGGTATCAACCGATCTCTATGCGCGTTTTCTGGCGGAGCTGGCTTGCTACGATCTCAGTAAAAAGCGCTATACGAAAGGCATGAAATTTTTGTTGGAAAGCCTGTCCTATTCTGTGGTGCTGGATGGTAATCCTGTAACGATTAAATGTGTAGGTTTATTTGAAAAATTCCGGCATACTGCCTCTCCTGAGGCGACGAAGGAATATAAAAATTTACTTGGAGAGGTAAGATCACTTCAATGATAAAAAAGATCTCCTTTTTTCTGCTCGCGTTTAATTTTTTTATCATACTGAATTCTTCACCCATTGCTCCCCTAGTAGAGGACCCTAGCGAAGCTCATAGTCATGGAATGGGCGGCTGGTCATTGTCATCCTCGGAATAGTTTGGGATAACGCCATGAAAGGTATTCTCTTGTAAAAGAGGATACCTTTTTGTATTGTGGCGGCGCACTCGCGAAGGAACTCTTTTTCCATTAAGGCTTGGAGGCTTGCGGTTGAGTAGGCGGGAACCAGACATGACGCAGATCCACCCACCCCTGACTATTGAAGGAAACACCGCGCACAGAAGGAAGATATGCTGTCTGGACTGGCTTTTCATATAAGATATGGAGCTGATGCTCATGAATAAGTCGGGTTTCGATATGCTCGAATTGACGCGCCCTGACCGTATGATCCGCTTCTCGTGCAATATCTCGCAGCAGTCTTTCGATATCAACGCGGCTATGCGGCTCGACATGCCCGGAAACATTGAGATACAGATCGAACAGGCGCAATTGCTCATCACGGTCACGAAACAGAGAAAAGATGATCAGGTCCGACTCCATACGGATGGAGGAGCTTTTGAATTCATTCATGGATGCGGCCACGATGTTACAGGTATACCCGCACGATTCCAGCTGGGATGCGACCCGGTCTGCATCGGCTCTATACTCGGGAATGGTGGCAATTTGCAACGTTGCCGGGGGTTCATACGAATCGTCGGATGCATCCACCATCGGAGGGAGGCGGCGATGATCCAGACATGCCACGATACGGGCACGTACTTCCGGGTTACGTAACGGCCCATCCTTGTGGGTATTGCATGTGATAAATTTACGCACCGAAGCCGCCGAGTGAATCTGACTCCATGCAGTATCCGTGTTCCCGGCCAATACGGGATTGTGGATGATATGAAAAGGCGAAGCCGTATCTGCGGTATCTGCCGCCGATTCTGGCTTGGCCGCCCACGGGAGCTGAACAATTTCCACCCGGTCGAGATGAGCGCGGCCTTGAAAATAAGGAGCGAATGCCTCCAGTATGCATAAGCTCTCGTTCATCTCCGTGACCTTAAAAGCCCCTGTGCCAACAGGGCGGATGCCAAAGGCCGCTTCACCTGCCTGATTCAGCTCACGGGGTACGATGGCGGCACGACTGGTACACAGGAAGGAGAGAAACAGCTCGTTCGGTTCCGTCAGCTCGAAACGTACCATTGTCGGACTTAGCGCCTGTACGTGCTTGATCTGACGAACGATAAAATGGTACAGTCTCCGTCCTGGCGCGCGAATCAGCCGTTCAAAAGTATAGACCACATCCTCGGCGGTCAGTATTTTGCCGTTATGGAACAGCACTTCCTTACGCAAGAAAAAGGTCCATTGCGTACGGGTAGCGTCTACTTCCCAAGCGTGCGCCAGTCCCGGTAAAATCTCACCGCTCTCGTTCGCCCGCCGGGCCAGCCCGTCAAAGACATGGCTGGGTACGAA
>NZ_ASRY01000320.1 GCF_000520815.1 Paenibacillus maysiensis
GCCTGATCAATCACCAATGTTTTTTGTGTAGCATCCAGTTCCTGTGGATTACCGATTCCTGCCACCTTATCATAATTGCCAATGCTTACTGCCCCAATCGAATTAATTTTTACCGTTGAGCCTTGCCCTTGAATCTCACCTTCATAATCGGTGTTGACCACGCTCCCATACACCAAATTCTTTTTCAGGCTTTCATTTAAACGTGCGCTCCAGATTGTTGGAATAAAATTCTGTACTGTCATATCTTTTCACCTTGTCCTTTTCGTTTATTATTATTTGTTTTGTAATGCTTGTTTGACTTGATCCCAATGCTGATTAATCTCGTT
>NZ_ASRY01000321.1 GCF_000520815.1 Paenibacillus maysiensis
CGGTCTGGTCCTCTGAGCCGTCATCGGCAATCACGATGTGCAAATCCTTGTAATTTTGCCCCATACAGCTTTGCAAACATGGCTCTATTGTCCGTTCATTGTTGTACGTGGAGAAGAGAATGACCACTTTGTCCACTCTGTTCCGCCTCCTTTACCCAATCTCCCATTAACTGCTCAAATGCAGCCGCCGTATGATTAAAATGAAATCCCAGCGCATACTGATACGCCCGCTCACGCATGGCCATATAGTCTTCGCCTCCGTTTGCTGCTCTTTCCATTTGTTCAGATAATCCCCGGATGTCGCCGTGGAAGCACAGGTATCCGCTTTTTCCAAAATCCGTCGCATCCACTAGTCCGGGTGAATTACTGACGATGCTGGGAGTCCCCACAGCCGCTGCTTCGGTAATCGTCAAGCCCCAGCCTTCACGCAGGGAAGGGAAAACGAGCGCGTGGGCGCGGCTCATCAGCTCCAACTTATGCTCTGGTGAAACAAATCCGTAAAAGGTAATATCCGCTTGGGCTTGTCCCTGTTCATCCGGCTCTCCGTACGTCAATCCATACCGTTTCATAATCGGCAATAATTGTTCTGCTACATAGGTTTTATCGGTTTTTCCAGCGATCCATAACATAGCGTGCGGGAATTTTTTCTTGAGTCGTCCAAAAGCTTCAACCACCAGATCAATGCCTTTATATTTCACAAAGCGCCCGGCGTACATAAAGGTAGGATTGGACTCCTTGGTTAAAAATTGCTCCCGGGGCCAGTGTTCAAACTCGATGCCTTCAGGCAACAGATGAACACGATCCGGGTGAAAGCCCAGCTTGAGCAGATCATAACGGGTAGACGGGGATACGGTAATTGTCCGATCCTTACGAGCAAGCTTGAGCATCAAGGGCTCCAAGCGATATCCGATATGATTAAGCGGGAATCCGGCATTTTCAAACCATATTTCCCTTGTTAGCTGATGTATAAAGAAAATTCGCTTGGGCGCCTCCACCCAGAAACGGGTGAAAAACTGGTGCGTGTTCGCCTGATTAATCACATAATCAATATGCTTGCGATGTTGACGGTAATAGCGCATGGCATAATAAATGACGCTGTAAATATTGCCTTTTCGGATATACGTAATTCCGTCTATGATTTCTTCCTCGGGCATTCCCTCGAACCTGGGCGAAAAATGAATAAACTGAAAACGGTCTTGCTGCGAGCGTTTGAGCATTTCGTGGGTGAAAATTTCGGCTCCCCCGCTTTTAGGTGAACGAATGTCACGCCAGGAGAGCAACAGAATTACGGTTTTACCATTCTGTTCAGGTATTGTATTCATGGGGTGAATCCCCCCTTATTTTTATTTTGAACAAATATACATAGGCATCTACCACAAAATAGAGCGACATGGCGCCGTAAACAATCAACTCTGATAGCAGAAAATCAGACGGGTTTTGATGCGCCACATGAAAGGCTGCCAATAAAATCGCAGCTCCAGTCAGTAGCCCGAACATAAATTTGCGTCTGCCCACCAATACATGCACATGAACAAAGAACAGCACGATGGAAAACAGCCAGTACACCCATCCTCCCAACGGAATATAAGCTTCTGCCGACTGGTATGAAGCCCCGAATAGTACGGGAATAGAAGGTGGGAACACAAAGGTAGTGCCCACATATACACAGATCGCTGCAACAGCCATTAATCCGGCATAGACGGCAACCAGCTTGCGCAAGGCTTGGCGGTCATGCCCCTGCGCACCGAGCTTTGGAATAAAGGCAGCTATCAGGCTGTACGACACGTAATAGACCAACTGGCTGTATTTCAACGCAATCGCATAACCGCTGGCCTGTTCGGGAAAGTAATGCTGCACATAGAGCATGTCAATGGAGATACAGAACAAAATAAATAAATTCGTAATGAGACTATCCGTAAAATCCTGACCTAGTGATTTCCATAGCCCGGAAGATATACGTTCTCCAGTCCGTCCGCGTGAGGATAAGCCCCGCACCGAAACAGCCCAGCCGTGAAGCAGCGACAGTAGCATCCCCCCACAGCTTGCCAGCAGTAAAGCCTCCAGCTTGAGCCCTGATGCAGCCAGTATAAAGAACAGGCCCAGCTTTCCTAAAACCTCCAAGTAATAGTTCACATTCAGCGCCAGCATGCGTTCTCTGCCCTGTAAATCTCCACGGCACGAGCTGACGAGAATATGCAGCCCCACCAAGGCATACAGCATAAATAGCGGGCCGGAATCCACACCTAATAACGAACGCAGTAACGGATGAAGCGCCAGTAATATCACCATGGCAAGCACGGTTAGCAACAGAGGTGCTTTTAGCAATAGGGAACCGAGTGGCAGGCTACGCAGCGGAACCTTCTTGTCTCCCTTGGAGACCAGCTTGGCTGTTAATAGCTGAATGGACAGGCCCAAAACGGACAACAGTGCAAAGAGGGCCAGCAGCGCATTCGCCTGACCATAAGCTTGTCCGGTAAGATACCAGCTCGCTGCAATATGGAAGAAAAAATTAAATCCGTTCAGCAGCACATTAAATAGAGGAAACATCAACGTTCGCAAGCGGTTTGTCACGTTCTTATCTCACCCGCCGATCTAGCCGCCAAATATCAATAATGGAGCGCAAAAAACGAATGGAATCCTTCCAGACATGGATGTGCGAGCCGTCCCGGTCAATACACTTGACGGGTAATTGCAGCACCCGAAGCTGGAGTCGCTTGGCAATAAACATCATTTCCAGATCCAGCGCCAGTCCGAGCTGTTCCTTCAAATGCGGGAACATCCGCTTCACAGCGACCGAGCTCATCACTTTAAGCCCTGTCTGGGAATCCACCACGCCTGTCGGTAAAAACGGCCGGGAAATAACACGTTTGCCAAAGCTCACGATAGATCGTAATAAAGAGCGATTTTCGGCTGTCATATCCTTGGTTCCAATCACGACATCGTAGTAGCCCTGTCGAACCACATTAATCATTCTGGCTATATCCTCAATAAAAAAGGAGTCGTCCGCGTCCACAAATACGTAGTAATCCGCGCCGATGGTGCGCATCCCTTCCAGATACGTTCCTGCTTTGCGGGTATTGCGTCCCAGTTCCCTGGTTTGAAGCAGCGGACTCAGATTCTGATTAATCCGGTTCACGGACAGGTCTGTCGCCGCCTCCAGCGCTTTGATCAAGGCATTCGTGCCATCATGACTGCCATCATCAATGAGATAAATAGAGCCCTCCACAATATGACTGCGGATAAAAGCTTGCAGCCGTTCAGCAAACTTCTTGACATGAACAAAACGCTGCTCCTCGTTATATACAGACAAGATGAAAGCAATATGTTGGCCTTTGGCCGAATACTCGGGATAGAGCAAGCTTTGAATTTCGGAAAGCATCTCTTCGTTGTCATTGGCTTGCCAAAACAGCAGGCGCAAACGACCTATTCCGGTAATCTGCACCATATGATGATCACTGAACGGATGCGATACATCCGTCACCAGTAACAGCGGCATCTGCGGAAAGCGACTACGGATCTGATTCGCTACCCGTACAGCCTGTCCAGGCTCCCTGTAATCAATCAGGCAGCAGCATGCGTCCTCATAAGCTGAAGTGACCTCCTGATCCTCGCACTGTATATACTCGTAAAAATAAATCACGTTGGGATAATCAATAGCCCTGTCATTATCGCTAAAAATGGCTATAGGTCCCTGCACACAAACCTCTCCTTTTCTCCGAATAGTTCTATTTTGTTGAAAAAGATTTAAAAATGTTTGCTTAGAGGGGTTAAATTAATGTACAAAAACTTCATATTTTCTTAATAAAATAGCTGACATGCCGTGATACATAAGGATATAAGGAAATAAAAACCAATTTTTATATTTTGCAAAAACAGAGTATTTAGAACTAATTCATTAGACCAAAATCGACAAAAATCATCTTATTTATCCATATTCAGAATTAGTTCCTTATGATCAATCACAGAAAAATTTATGGTTATTTTGTCATAGAAAAATAGACGAATAAAACTGATTTACACGTCTATACTATGGGCAACATGTCATCTTTCGTCATGAATAACCCGAATGAATAATCATCAATACGAAAAGAAAGTAGGGTGTTTGTATGGAAGCATTTTATGTCAACCGGGACGGCTCATTATCCACCCCATTACGAGGCAAGGATGTGTTAGCGAACCCCCTTTTGAACAAAGGTGTCGCTTTTACGGAAGAAGAACGCAAAGAACTGGGATTGGAAGGAATCCTTCCTCCAACTGTCCTTTCACTGGAAAAACAGAGCGTACGAGCGTATCAGCAATTTCTGGCACAGCCCACCATGCTGCGTAAAAATGCTTCCCTTAACGACCTTCACAATCGAAATATCGTACTCTACTATCGTCTGCTTACCGACCATTTGAGTGAAATGCTGCCTGTGGTCTACACACCTACGGTAGGAACCGCGATTCAAGAATATAGTCACGAGTATAACCGCCCTGGGGGCGTATATTTGTCGATAGATAACCCGAACGGCATTGGACAAGCGTTCTATAATTCCGGTTTGAGTGGTGAGGATGTGGATCTGATCGTCGTAACGGATTCCGAAAGTATTCTGGGCATCGGTGACTGGGGTGTCGGGGGGATTAACATTGCTATTGGCAAGCTTGCTGTGTATACAGCTGCGGCAGGTATTCATCCCGGACGGGTGCTGCCGATTGTACTGGATGTGGGCACCAATAATGAAAAGCTGCTGAATGATCCGCTGTACATCGGAAACCGCCATAAGCGGGTTCGCGGAGAAGCCTATAACCAGTTTATTGATGCTTTTATCAGCAAAACGTTAACGCAATTCCCGAACGCGCTTTTGCATTGGGAAGATGTGGGCAGCGTGAATGCACGCCATATTATAGGCAAATACGGTCAAAGCATTCTCACCTTTAACGATGACATTCAAGGCACAGGAGCGGTAACGCTGGCTGCGATTCTTTCGGCGGTAGGTGTCACCAAGATTCCGTTGCGTGAGCAAAAAGTACTTGTGTTCGGCCCAGGGGCAGCAGGAATCGGTAACGCGGACCAAATTCGGGGAGCTATGATCGCGGACGGCCTTTCGGAGGAGGATTCATTCAAGCACTTTTGGGCCTTTCATTACAGCGGGCTGTTAACGGACGATATGGAAAATGTACTGGAATATCGGAAGCCGTATGTACGTAAAAAAGAGGAAGTCAGCTCATGGACGCGGTCTGATGACGGAAAAATACCGCTGCTTGAGGTTATCCGCCAGGTGAAGCCTACGATATTGATCGGAACTTCCGGCGTAGCGGGTGCTTTCTCTGAGGAGATTATCAAGGAAATGGCGAAGCATGTAGAACGCCCGATCATCATGCCCATGTCCAATCCTACAGACCTTGCTGAAGCGGTACCCGAGGATTTGATACGATGGACCGATGGCAAAGCCTTGATTGCTACCGGAAGTCCCTTTGAGCCAGTCACCTATAACGGTACGAAATTTGAGATTGGACAGGCAAACAATGCCTTTGTTTTTCCGGGACTTGGTCTGGGCGCAATTGTGGTCAAGGCCAAAAGGATCACCCCTGCCATGTTTACAGCCGCAGCAGATGCCGTTGCTAATGGCGTAGATTCGAATAAGCCTGGCGGTGCGCTGCTCCCCCCTATCCGAAAATTACGAGATGTTTCATACGCTGTTGCGGTGGCGGTGGCGAAAGCCGCGATTCAGGATCAGGTAGCCCAGGCACATATTTCAGATGTTGAGCAAGCCATTCGGGATGCAATGTGGAAACCGGAATATGTGAAGGTCAAGGCCGTGGAAAGTGTCATACATCACCCTCACTAATGCTTCATCGGGGGAAGAGAATGCCTGTTCAGACAGGCAGGATACGTCAGTTCAAGCAAGGAGGATCGAACTATGAGTGTCGGACATATCCTTTATATTTTGGTGCCGATTTTTTTCGTTATTATTTTAGGGTGGTTGGCGGGGCATTACAAAAGCTTTGACGCCTCTTCCTCGAAAGCTCTAAATTCATTGGTTACCAAATTTGCGCTGCCCGCGCATTTATTTATCGGCATTACGACCACCAGCAGGAAATCCCTTATCGAGCAATGGTCATTCTTGCTGGCTCTGTTCATTGGCATTGTCGGCTTTTATGCTGTTCTCCTTCTATTGTCCCGCTTTGCGGGGAAGCAGTCGGTGAAGGATGCCTCCATGTTTGCTTTGAACTCGGCACAGCCGACCTTTGCCTTTATGGGCATTCCCGTGCTCGGCGCCATCTACGGCTCCTCAGCCGTGGCGATCCCCATTGCACTTACCGGCATTGTAGTCAATGCCGTCCTTGACCCGGCGGCTACCATTATAGCTACC
>NZ_ASRY01000322.1 GCF_000520815.1 Paenibacillus maysiensis
TGAACGCGACCGAAACGATGCAGATCGGGGCGGACGTTCTGCCTGCGCTTGCAGAGTCGCTGCAAAAGCGCCTGCCGGATCAGAACGGACGCGTGGCGCGCATGAAGGCGGACGAGAGCTTGGACAAGACGGACATGGAGGAGTTGCTGGTTCGTCTGCTCGGCGCGCAGCTGCAAGCGCCGCAATTGCAGGACGGAAATGCGGTGCGCGGATTTTACCGCAAATGGCTGGCGGAGAGCGTCGCCGTTCTGGAGCGCGATCCTGCGCTCAAGTTCGATACGCCGGCACAGGTGCTCTGGCAGGAATGGGAAGCAAACAAGCCGCACTGGCTCACCAACCCGAACCTGAAAGCCCAGGTGCAGCTCGTTGAGGCCACCTTGCGCGCCTTGCCGGATATCCTGACCGGCCGCGTGCCGGCGACGGAGATCATGTTCCCCAACTCCTCGATGGCGCTGGTGGAGGGGATCTACAAGAACAACCAGATCTCCGACTACTTCAACGAGGTGCTCGCCGACACGGTGGTGACCTATCTGCAGGAACGGATGGCGGACGCTCCGGCCGTCTCCCTGCGCATTCTGGAGATCGGCGCCGGCACGGGAGGCACGAGCGCGATGGTCTTCCGCAAGCTGCGGCCGTATCAGGATCGCATTGTGGAGTACTGCTACACCGACATCTCGCGTGCGTTTCTGCTGCATGCAGAGCGTGAGTACGGGGCTGACAATCCGTATCTCGCACCGAAGATCTTCAACGTCGAAGCACCGCTCGCCGGACAGGACATTGAAGCGGGGGCCTACGACCTTGTCATCGCGACCAACGTCCTGCATGCGACCAAGAACATCCGGCAGACGATTCGCAACGCCAAAGCCGTGCTTCGACCGAACGGCCTCCTTTTGCTGAACGAGATCTCGCAAAATGCGCTGTTCACGCATCTGACGTTCGGCCTGCTCGAAGGCTGGTGGCTCTACGAAGATGCAGAGTTGCGCATTCCGGGCAACCCGGGCCTGTTCCCGGAGGTCTGGGGCAAGGTGCTGGCGAGCGAAGGCTTCTCCGGCGTGTTCCATCCGGCAGAGCAGGCGCATGAGTTCGGCCAGCAGGTTGTCGTCGCCATGAGCGACGGCGTCGTTCGCCAGAAGCAGGCGGCGAAGAAAAGCAAGCCGGTGGCCAAGCAGGCGACCAAGCCACAGGCAGCAAAACCGCAAGCGGTATCGATCAAGCCGACCCCTGTGCAGGCGACGGTCGCCGCGCTTTCTCCTGAATCTCTGCGCGAGAAGAGCGTGACGTATCTGAAAGAGCTCGTCAGCGACACGCTGAAGATTCCGGTGCACAAGATCGACGAGACGGAAGCGTTGGAGGAGTGCGGCATCGACTCGATCCTCGTCGTGCAGCTGACCAATGCTCTGCGCGAGGTGTTCGGGGAGATCAGCAGCACCTTGTTCTTTGAATATCAGACGCTCGGCGAGCTGGCCGACTATTTTGTCAAGGCGCACAAGGACGCTTTGCAAAAGGCGATCGGCTTCGAGCCGGAACCGGTGAGAGCAGAACCGATTGCGGTTGTGCAGCCGGCATCCGTCGCGCCTGTCGCGCAGGCTCCTGTTACGAAAGAACGCCTGCGTGAAAACGTCATCGCCTACCTTCAAAATGTGGTCGGTGACACGCTGAAGATTCCGAGTGACCAGATCGACCCGTCCGAATCGCTGGAGGAATATGGCATCGATTCGATCCTCGTCGTCCAGCTGACCAATGCGTTGCGCGAAGGGATCGGGGAGGATCTCAACAGCACACTGTTCTTTGAATACCAGACCCTAGACTCGCTGGCCGATCATCTGGTCGACACGCAGCGCGAGGCGCTTGTCGCAAAGCTCGGGCTGGCCGGGCAGACGGAGGTGCAGCAGACGCTGCGCACGGAGGCTTCCGTGCCTGCACAGGCCGCGCAAACACGCACGAACCTGACCTTCCGCACGTCCTCCAAGCGCTATCTGCCGCGGCAAGAAGAGGCACCTGTCGCCCGCGAAGTGAGAGCTGAAGAGCCGCCGATGCGCCTGCAGGACATCGCGATCGTCGGGCTGGCCGGGCGCTACCCGGGCGCTGACGATGTGAACAGCTTCTGGAACAATCTGAAGCAGGGCCGCAGCAGCGTGGGCGAGATTCCGCAAGAACGCTGGAACTGGCAGGACTATTTTGACCCGGAAAAAGGAAAAGCGGGGACGATGTACACCCGATGGGGAGCGTTCCTGAAGGACATCGACAAGTTCGATCCTTTGTTCTTCCAGATCTCCCCTGCCGAAGCGGAGAAGATGGACCCGCAGGAGCGGTTGTTCTTGGAGACGGTATACGCGAGCATCGAAGATGCGGGGTACACGCCGGGCACTCTCGCGGAGAGTGGCAAGGTCGGGGTGTTCGCCGGGATCATGAACGCTTTTTACCCGACGGGTGCGAACTTCTGGTCGCTGGCGAACCGCGTCTCGTATCTCTTTAACTTCCAAGGGCCGAGCATCAATGTGGACACGGCTTGCTCGTCCTCTTTGACGGCGATTCATCTCGCCTTGGAGAGCTTGTACAGCGGCACGAGCGATTGTGCGATCGCAGGCGGTGTCAACCTGATCTCTGATCCGGCGCACTATCTGCGGCTCTCGGCGATGACCATGCTCTCGGCGACCGATGCATGCAAGGCGTTCGGCGATGGGGCCGACGGCTTTGTCGACGGAGAGGGCGTCGGGGCGATCCTCCTGAAGCCGCTGCACAAGGCGATCGCCGACGGCGACCACATCTATGGCGTCATCAAGGGCAGCATGGTGAACGCGGGCGGCAAAACCAACGGCTACACGGTGCCGAACCCGAACGCGCAGTCTCGCGTCATCGCAGACGCTCTGCAGCGGGCGGGCGTTCACCCGAGGACGGTCTCGTATCTCGAAGCGCATGGAACCGGCACGTCGCTGGGCGACCCGATCGAGATCACCGGCCTGACCAAAGCATTTGAAAAAGGCACGGAGGACAAGCAGTTCTGCGCGATCGGCTCGGCCAAGTCGAACATCGGCCATTGCGAGAGCGCTTCAGGCATCGCGGGCGTGACCAAAGTGTTGCTGCAGATGATGCATGGACAGATCGCGCCGACCCTGCACGCCAAGACGCTGAACCCGAACATCAACTTCGGCAAGACGCCGTTTGTCGTGCAGCAGGAACTGGGAGAGTGGCCGCGTCCGGTTCTGGAACTGGATGGGGTTCGTCGAGAATATCCGCGCATCGCAGGGATCTCGTCGTTTGGCGCCGGCGGTTCGAACGCGCATCTGGTGATCGAGGAATATATCCCGAGCGGAGCACGCCAGACCAAAGGCACCGCCCCGGAGCAGCCGGTGATCGTCGTGCTGTCGGCGAAGAATGAGGAGCGCCTGCAGGAAAAGAGCCGCCAACTGCTCGCCTTCGTGGCGGAAGGACGCATCACGGATGCCGATCTGGTGGACGCGGCCTACACGTTGCAGGTGGGACGCGAAAAGATGGAAGAGCGGATGGCCCTCGTGGTCCGATCCTTGCAAGAGCTGACAGACCGTTTGGAAGCGTACGTGCAAGGGCAGGAAAACATCGCCGGGCTGTACCGTGGTCAGGTCAGACGCGGCAAGGACAAGCTGAGCCTTGGCCACCTCGCATCCGAGGCAAGCGATTGGATGCAGAATCGTCAGCACGCCAAGCTCGCCGAATTCTGGGTCCTTGGTGACAGCATTGACTGGAACGAGCTGTATCAAACCCTACCGCAGCGCATCAGCCTGCCCACCTATCCGTTCGCCAAAGAGCGCTACTGGATGTCCAAGGAGGAGGGGACGGCAGGCAGCGGACGCCGTTCGTCGCACGCGATGAACACGGCGCTTCACCCGCTGCTTCACCGCAACACGTCCGACCTGACCGAGCAGCGATTTACCTCGACCTTCACAGGGGAGGAGTTCTTCTTGGCCGACCATGTCGTGCAAGGCCAGCGCATGCTGCCGGGCGTGGCGTATCTGGAGATGGCGCGCGAAGCTGTCGAACTGGCGGCCGCTTCTCTGAAAGATGGAAGAGACGGCCTGCGCCTGAAGCATGTCATCTGGGCAAGCCCGCTCCTCCTCGGGGAGCAGCCGCTGGATGTGCATCTGAGCCTGTTCCCGGAAGCGGATGGCGAGATCGGGTTTGAGGTCTATCGCGAGGAGGAGGCAGGTCAGGAGCCGGTCATTCACTCGCAAGGGCGTGCGGTCTGGAAGTCGTTTGAAGCCATGCCAAGCCTTGACCTCAAGACTTTGCAGTCTCAGTGCTCCCTGAAGACGCTCGATGCCTCCGCGTTCTACTCGATGTTTGAGTCGCTTGGCATCGACCACGGGCCGGCACATCGCGGCGTCGAGCGCGTGCATCTGGGCACGGATCGAGCGCTCGCCCGCCTTGTGCTGCCGGCTTCCGTTGAGCAGGAAAGCTCGTTTGTGCTGCATCCGAGCCTGATGGATTCGGCCTTGCAGGTCACGCTGGCCCTGCTGTCCGACGGTGCCGACATCAAGCGTCCGGCTCTGCCGTTCGCGTTGGAGGAAGTGGACATCCTCGGTTCGTGCACGGACGAGATGTGGGTGCTCGTGCGCCGCAGCGCTGGCAGCCGTCCGGGGGACAAGGTGCAGAAGTTCGACCTTGACCTCTGCGCCGCAGAAGGCGATGTCCGCGTTCGTATCAAGGGCTATTCCGCACGACAACTGGACGATGGGCGCGGCCGGGAAGGAACGCTGATGCTGCTCCCGAACTGGACGGAGCAACCGGTCGGCGAGCCGGCACAACAGCCGAGCTACAGCCAGCGCTTGGTGCTCCTCTGCGACATGGAGGCAGACGTGCACGACGCTCGCTGCATAACTTTGCGCTCGGAGACATCCGATCCGGCAGCGCGTTATGAAGCGCACGCGACCCAAGCGTTCCGAGAGATCAAAGCTCTGCTCCAGCAGAAGCCCAAAGGCCAAGTGCTCGTGCAGATCGCAGTCGGCACCGAGCCGGAGCATCGCTTGAGCGCAGGACTCTCCGCTCTGCTGCGAACGGCGTCGCAAGAGAATCCGAACCTGATCGGGCAACTGATCGAACTGGAGCGCACGTCCGACGCGACGGAAGTGGTCGCTCGCCTGCAAGAGAATCTCGCCCGCTTGGAAGACCGTCACGTTCGCTACCAAGATGGCAAGCGCTGGGTGGCAGGCTGGAGCGAAGCGGAGGTCTCCCGGCAGGAGGTGCACATCCCGTGGAAAGATGGCGGGACGTACCTGATCACGGGCGGCGCAGGCGGTCTCGGCCTGATCGTGGCTCGGGAGATCGTGCAGCAAGTCAGCGGCACGACCTTGTATCTCACCGGCCGCTCTGCTCTTGGAGCGGCACAGCAGACCGCGATGCAGGAGCTGCAAGCGACAGGTGCTCGCATCGAGTACAAGCGTGTGGATGTGACCGACAGAGCACAGGTCGCGCGCCTGTTTGACGCCATCCGCGCCGACTCCGGCAAGCTGGACGGCCTCGTCCACAGCGCCGGCGTGATCCGCGACAACTTCATGCTGAAGAAAACGGAAGCGGAACTGGCCGAGGTGCTGGCTCCCAAAGTGGCGGGTCTGGTGAATCTGGATCAAGCGAGCGGCGACATGCCTCTCGACTTCTTCGTCACCTTCTCGTCGATCGCCGGTGTACTCGGCAATCCGGGCCAAGCGGACTACAGCATGGCCAATGCCTTCTTGGATGCATATGCCCAGTATCGCAACGGGCAGGTGGCAGCCAAGCAGCGCCAAGGTCGCACGCTGTCGATCAACTGGCCGCTCTGGCAGGACGGCGGCATGCGCTTGGATGCCGAGACGGAGCGAACCTTGCAAGAGCAGCTAGGCATGACCGCGATGCCGACCTTGAGCGGCGTACAGGCGCTGTATCAGAGCCTCGCGGTGGAACAGGATCAGGTTGTCGTGTTTCACGGCGACATGAGACAGCTGCGGGCTTCCCTGTTGGAGCAGCC
>NZ_ASRY01000323.1 GCF_000520815.1 Paenibacillus maysiensis
GTCAAGACCGTCTATGGCTGACGATGCACAATAAAGTCGGCGCGGTCTCAAACCGGAAGCGGCTATGCCCTGCACCGCATAAGACAAGCCAGCAATATTACGAAGCTGTTCTCTCGCTTCCACCGGCCAAACACATACAACGGCATCGACTGGGCCATGGTCACTGTGGACAGCTTGCAAAGCTGTTCCAAATCCTTGTGATGAAACCTCGTCCACTATATATGCAGTCGGTCCCGATTGCAGGGCATGGTCGGCCGCAACGATAATCACCTTGATCTGCGGCGCAAGGCTGCGCATCGTGTCTAGCACAACTCGCTGCGAATCAGCGGAAGCTAGCAGGAAGACCACTGTCCTCCATACGGCAGCAGTTGCTTCTGGTAAGTACTCTATTTCCCGCTCTGCCCACAATTCCTCCAGGATTGCGGGTACATCTTCCTGCATTGCAGCCGGTTCGGCCAAGTCCATATCCGCAGGTAGCCGATTGG
>NZ_ASRY01000324.1 GCF_000520815.1 Paenibacillus maysiensis
GATGCCTTCATCCTTGAAGATCGCTGCCAGTTGCCAAGCCCTGACTCACGCAAAAGGCTTCAATATGTCTTACCTGTTCACGGATTGATGTATTCTCCATCTGACTGTTGAGGAGATGCGCACATAGCCTACCCATTTCTTGCCCTTCGTTTCTTTCATGTACATGCCTCCTGTTTTTTGTAACATCATACGACCTTATGGAAGGCAATTACAACCCTCTTTATCCTTTTCACTGCTCGTTTACCATGATCGTGGTAAAACATTTTTTTCATTTATTTCTGAATGACA
Source organism: Paenibacillus maysiensis (assembly GCF_000520815.1). Lineage (GTDB taxonomy): Bacteria > Bacillota > Bacilli > Paenibacillales > Paenibacillaceae > Paenibacillus > Paenibacillus maysiensis. The sequence goes on from NZ_ASRY01000324.1 coordinate 289, forward strand.
CAGCTTCAGCGGTAGTAAAAAGGAGCGAAACAAAGCGAATGCTC
>NZ_ASRY01000325.1 GCF_000520815.1 Paenibacillus maysiensis
TTTTCAGTTTGCCGAGTGTATTGGACAGCATCTTAACCTATCGTATTCACCTAATGCGGTTCAGGGAAGGCTCCCATATATTAAGGGAAACTTTATCCGATTCGATTTGATGAAATGGTTCAAGGAGAACAGCGTGACAGAGATAAAGGATGTTTTTGGTGAATCACAAGCGATCATCGACAAACAGGGTCGCCCTATTGATCTGATTCTTACAAAATCCTGCTTCAAAGCATGGCATCAATACAGTGAGGGAGAAGCTAAGCCTAAATGTTTGTTTGAAAATATAATGGAATATGAAGAATTACTGAAAGTACATAATCATAGCAAGTTTTGGGTAGCAAACTATGCGAAGCCGGCATATCAGGTGAACGCCTACACACCACTGACATATCAATACATTCATGCGCTGAATTTCACGCTGAACGATTTATTTCAATTAGCTACGCCTCTAATGGATGTCATCAAACGAGTATTACATGGACAAAAGGATGAAGTTCATGGAAAGTGGCTTCGAGATATTGCGTACACGAAAGCGTTCCTACATATGCTAGTCCAAGAAGATGATGAACCTAAAAATGAAGATGAAGAACCCGATGAACAGGAAGATGAAATAGAACGGGGCCAGAAAAAAGCGTTTATCAATGAAATCATCCAAGCTATTGATTTGAATGAACTAATGCTGTATGACGGTAATGTCCGCAAATTTATCGTGAAGCAAGCCATGCTGAAAGTACAGGAAATGTTGAAAGGTCGTATCCCAATTCGTGGAAGCTATTTTTATCTAACTAACGATCCGATAGCTTTTATGGAGCATGCTGCTGGAAATCCAGTAACAGGTGTGTTGAAGAAGAATCAAGCCTTTATGAATCGGAAACAGGGAATGCATGCGCTATTCCGATCACCACTAACGATATTTAATGAAGTTGGCAAGCTAGATTTTGTACAAGTACATAACCGATATATACGTCATTTAGATAATGTGATTGTTTTGAACTGTTGTGATTTAACACTTGCAAGGCTCGGACTAGGAGATGTGGACGGAGATACGGCTCTATGTACCAATGATCCCACCATACTCTCAGCCGTGATCGATGCGCCTACGATCATCAATGAAGATGATAAAAAAGTAGCTGCTCCTGTATCCAATAATATGGACAGCATCGTACAAATGGAGCTAAAGAGCCTACATAACCTAACGGGTAGATGTACGAATGTGAACACGTATTTTCAGAATCTTGCTTTGGAGGAGGGGAGCCTTCAAGCACGGGTTTTGGAAAACTCTGTCCTCAAATTCCTCCAAGGTCAAATTATTGATGCCACGAAGAATGGGCTAGAGGTAGAGATTCCATATGTGTTGGATCGTCTGGCTATTCAGATGCCGTATTTCTTCCGTTTTGTGAATGGTGGTAAGGCGGAGGATTATCAGTATTCGACGAAATCGGCGTTTAATCAGTTTTGCGTTAAGGCGGAGAAGTACATAGATGACAAGTTCCAGATGAAAGATGGGAAACTGGATCAGTCTATTTTGGGCATCGAAAGCACGAGACAATTGTTACAGGATATGAGCAAGGTTAGTCAGCGCAAGTTTCTGGATTACCTAACCCGTATTGAACCGCTGTATACAGAATACAACGAGCAGAAAAAACCAATTGATTATCGCTTGATGCAATTTAACGAACTGAAAAAATGGGAACGGGATAATGATACCCGGAAAGCTATTAGTGCTGAATACGCCAAGTTAAGAGAGAAGTACAAAGTCGAGTGTGAGGAGATTTGTCCGTACCCTTCAATACTTGCGAGTGTAGCTGTGGAGATAGCTTATCAAAATTATGGAACGTACTCCTTTGCATGGCTATTTGTAGATGGGCTACTGGAAAATCTAAAGCAGCATGAAAATGTGATGAAGAGGGAAGTACGAAGAGTGAACCGACTCGCGAATCGTATTGTAGAAGGCAAGGAGCTTACCGTTCACGCTGGCATCGCTGCCATAGATGATTGGGAGTTTCCATTGTTGAATGTGCCGGACGGTGTTTATTCGTTATTTGAGATCATGGGACAATTCTTTATTGGCTATGAAGCTGAAAGGGAAACCGTAGTACAAACCAGTAATACGCCTTCTCTGTTGGACGAGAAAAGTACAAGACGAACATTGAGAAATTACTTGCTCGGCTTCAGTACTTTGAAAAAGTCGGAGGAAGAATCTCAGTTGATAGCTGACCAAGTATTAGATAAGAAATTGCGGATTCAGGTGGTCGAGCATAACTATGTTCATATTGTAGATGAGCATGGAGAAAGGAAATGTATCATTCCGAGAGATCAGGTGATTCGTCGAGATGAGGGATTATCCTTCCTTGATTTTCATGGAGCGGCAATCGAATTTATCAGGATTGAAAAAGTCACGAAATCAAGCTTTAAGGCTATAGTCCATATCGAATAAATTGAATCATAGTGTGTCATGATAGGCGCCTGTTAACACGGGCGCTTGGGTGACAGCTAGAACGTATGTATACGAATCTAAAAATAAGGGAGATATCATCATTTGAACATCACATTAAAATTAAACCAGATCATTACTAACCCGAATCAGCCACGCAAGTATTTTAACGAGGAGTCTTTGCAGGAGCTGGCAGCATCTATTCTAAGCGATGGATTACAGGAAGCTATATTGGTCAGACCACAGGGAAGTCAGTATGAAATTGTTCAAGGGGAGCGCAGATATCGAGCAAGTCAAATGGCTGGACTGGATACAATTGCAGTGAAAGTAAAGGAATTAAACGATGAGGAAGCTTTTCATCTATCTGTCATTGAAAATATTCAACGGGAGCAAATGACTCCTATTGAAGAAGCTCATGCATTTTATGAGTATGTACAAAGAGGATACACGCATGATCAAATTGCTAAAAAAGTGAGTAAAAACAGAGCCTTCGTTACAAGCCGTTTAAGATTATTGAAACTATTACCTTTTATTCATGACTGGATTGCAGAAGGATATATTTCAGATGGTCATGCCAAGCAACTGTTGAAAATGGAATCGTTTTTGAATAGATTGCTAAATAATAAACCGACATTAAAATTCATTCATGAAGACGGTTCACAGAGAGAAGAAAGTCATTTTGAAAACTATCAATGGAAATTTCATAGTTCGTTTTGGGAGAAACATGACATAAAAAAAGAAAAGCTAACCGTAAATGAAGTCAAGAGCTGGGTGGATGATTGGCATTACGGTTTAATTATCTCGCCTATTTTGAATTATATGGGACTTGGCTCTGTGGTTGTTTCTAAAAATCGAGGATTCGCTTTAACCGCTCAAATGGATTGTATTGTCAATCATCTTCATATCTCCAATATAACAGAAGAAGATATTGATTTTGCAGTTGTTTATGATTTGGAAAAAAATAAGGATCATTTTGATTCCAAATTCAGACCATGGATGGTGGAGAAGTTTTGGGATGAGATGCGAAATGAACTCTTTCACTCTGATATCAACATCGAAGAAAAATGGAATGTACATAACTTTCAAGATGAATTGAAAAAATGCAAAAAGTATAGTGATGCTTTAGAGGACAAATCATTGGAAATGTTAACGGAAGAAATCAAATTTTATAAGCAACAATTAGATCATATTGCCAAGGAGAATCATGTTTCAACGGATGACATACTTGATGAATTGCTGGACATGGAGTAAATAGTGTCACGTGACACATATAGCGCCTGTTAACACGGGCGCTTGGGTGACACCTAATGTATTGGTGTGATTTCCAATGAGAGGAGTGAATTTGAATGAGCTATTTTTATTGTTATGATGGTCAGATGATGCGGAAATTGCAGGATAAAAATATTCGGTACATTACTCGCGCTTTGACGATTGATAAGCATCAAAAGTTTTGGCTGTATGCTATTAATGAAGAATTTCAACAGGCTTTAGAGGAAATTAAGAAACCGAAAATATAAGGAGTGAATCTAATTTGGCAGTGAATCAATGGAGCGATCTGGAAGCTTATATTTCTCATTCGCATATGGAAAGTCTCCATGAAGAGGCATTTATGGCGACATATCATGCATTATCAAGTTTTATACATAAGGGATTTCAAATGAATATGGATGAATCTAAACGTGAAGAATCCTACTTGTCATGGGTAGTTAATTCTGCTCCCGGTACAGGGAAAAGTACAGCATTAAATGTTCTATGCAAGAGTCTATTAAAGAAAAATGCTTCAAATCAACATGAAAAGTATCCGCTATTGCTTGTGTTTAATAATAACGATACGATGAAGAATAATGTATATAAGGATGTCTCTGAATTTGCCAAGCAACATGAAATACCAGATGCCATTGCATATGTCAATTCTGATGAGATTCATAAGGTGATAGATACCATGAGAAAATATCAAATTATATGTATTCCTCAGCAAAGACTTCGAGATTTGATGTTAGATGATGAGAACATGAATAACTATTTATTATATTACCCGCAGCGAGCTAAGAATACGAAAGATGATGCTCAGCTTAAAGAAGTACATAAGTGGAAACGATTGGTGATCATAGACGAGATGCCTATTTACTATGACAGTTGTGTCTGGGATATTGGCAGTAAAGACAATTCATTTGACTGGTTTGAGCATTTGGCAGATCGTATTCATTTAAGTAATCGTGAATTTAAGGAAGCTAGAGATATCCTGAGTGAATTGATTAACTTGGAATTAAAGGACAATGTAACTTCCCATTCAACATTACGATTGAATCGATTTATAGAGGGTTCAGAAAGAGAACGGTTCTTCAATACAATCCTGGCTAAATTGGCTGATGCTAAAGGTGAACTTGAGGATATGAGAAGATATACGTGGTTTATGAAGATGTATGCAAAGGATCATATCGGATGTATAGAACGAACGAATAAGCAAGCTATTATTTGTTCAGAGTGGCTGGACTATGGTCGTTTACATACCCATATACTGATTTTGGATGGGACAGCACATATCAGCCAAAGTATATATGAACGTTCTGGATTTGAACTGATCCCCATGACAAATGTTCATCGATATGCTGAGCGGTTGAATATTCGATGGAAAAATATAAATACATCCACAACATTATCTTACCGTGAACTAAAAGAAGTCAAGGAAGCAATAGCAGGAGATTTCTTGGAGATACAAAGCAAACTACAAGAAAAACGTCCGAGTTTCAAAATGATTGCATTACCTAAGCAAGAAGATATTGCATTTTATCACGCTGAGGGTGCAATTACGGACGAACAGCTCAAGCAATTTTTCACCATCAAGCAGAAGTCAGATGATGATATGAGGAAACATCTTTTCAATGTGGTAGGTAATAATGATTTTTCTAGCTTTAATGCGATGGCCTTGTTTGGTGTTCCCATTCGCCCACCTAGGCATTATCGGGAAATTGCCGTAGCTATGTATGGTGTAGACATCGATATATCCTTAAATGAGAATCGAAATAAAGGGAACTGGTTTACGGATGAGAGAATACAAAAACTATATATAGAAGATGTGCTGGCTAATCTCTCGCAAATTATTCATAGGACATCCTTACGCAATGTAAATTTAACTGAAGAAGTGGATATTGTGATGTACTCGAAACGGACAGAATGGTTAACACTGATGCAAAAAGAATTTAGATTGCCGGATGAACGAGTCCATATGCATCAACTACATAATGAACTTCGATTTAAGAAAGCTTGTTCCAAGAAAATGATCGAGATGGTTAAGCTCATGGTGGGCAAAAAGAATATCAAGCTTACCGCTAAGGCTATAGGTGGAAAAGCACTATATCAGTGGTTTAGAGATAATTGGAAGGGAAATAGAAAGCAATTCATTTTGAGTGAGTTAAAGAATCATAATATATTGCTATATGAAAGAACCTCAAAAGTTGGACGACAATATTGGTTGTTTATGCTAGTGGATCAAGATGCATTCACCGATCACGTGGTTAGCGAGCATTATCGTAAACTATTGTAGTAGTTCCAAAGGAAGATTTTCTCCCTAATATTAAGGGAAGATTTCTTCCTCTTATGATAAATTTGCAAATAAAGTGTCCAAAATGAGCCGCAAAAGGGTGAATTGCCGTAGGCAAGAGGGGAAACGGCGGCAGGTCGATGAATACCGTTTACGAAGCGTAGTGAAGTGGTTTTTATCGAGATGGTGAGAGAGTTTCCCTTTATGTGGGTACAAACGTTAAGATCAAAAGAAACCGTCAACAAAAATTTGTAAACAAATTATTTCTTTCCGTAGCCATCCAACATCGTTGGCTGTCTTCATTTTATTTTTTGAACATGATAGATTGACGTGACCCTACTTTTCTATACTTAGGGGAAACTGGGGTCAGTTCATTAAATATAGCTTAAACTTAGAAAGGATGAAATGGAGAAATGGTGTTCACCTCATATCCAAGACACTTTTTCATTTGTGGTCAGGTTGCTTAATTTAAAATTTGCATGTTTTATATTCAAATTTATCTTGCTGAATTGGACTATGATTTGCAAAAATTTCAAACCAATATGAATTGGAGATTTTGTCTTACAAAGAGTAAAATGTGTCACGTGACACAATGTTGAAAATTTAAAAGTACATATTACACACGGGAACTCTGGCTATGGTCTAGGGTTCCTTTTTCATTTGGAGAGGAGAAATCAGGATGATATTGTTACTAGCATTATCCGTAGCAATCTGTATTTGGCTTAGCATATTCTGCACTGTAACTATGAATGAAAGGGGGATCAAGTGGATTAGAAATGAAATTCGTAAACGTAGAAATACCCATACCATACATAAAAAACGCTATAAACAATAATGCAGTTCATGTGGCTAGGAATATTGAGAGTTATGGATTTACAGAAAAGGAGCAAGTGATATAAATGAAATGGATGAAATTGAAGATCGATCAACTGGTACATGCCGAATATAATCCAAGGAAGGATTTAAAAGCGGGTGATCCAGAGTTTGAAAAGATCAGGAATAGTGTCCTCGAATTCGGTTATTGTGAACCGATTATTTGTAATAGTGATTATACCATCGTGGGAGGCCACCAACGTGCCAAAGTGTTGAAGGCACTCGGATACGTTGAAGTCGATTGTGTCATAGTTGATGTGAATAAGTCGAAAGAGAAAGCCCTGAACATAGCGCTTAACAAAATTACAGGGGAATGGGATTTTGAAGCATTAGCTGGATTATTAGATGAGTTGAAAGAAGCAGATTATAATATTGAGCTAACGGGCTTTGATTGGTCTGAAGCGGAGAAGTTGCTAGACTCATTGCATGAAGATACAGCAGCCGATGATGAGGATGATTTTAATGTAGAAGAAGCATTGCCTGAGCATCCGATTACTCGTAAAGGTGACATTTGGCTACTTGGGAAGCATAGGCTCATATGCGGTGACTCGACTAACCCGCAGGATATCGCAACATTGATGAATGGCAAGAAGGCTCAGCTCATTGTAACTGATCCACCCTACAATGTGGACTATACAGGTAAGACGAAGGACGCATTGAAAATAGAAAACGATAAGATGGATAACGACCAGTTTTATGATTTCCTATTGGCAGCCTATACTCAAATGTTTGAAGTAGCTGATGATGGAGCTAGTATTTATGTGTTCCATGCAGATAGTGAAGGCTTGAATTTTAGAAAGGCATTTATCGAAGCTGGATTCAAACTGGCACAATGTTGTATATGGGCCAAGCAAGCGATGGTAATGGGTAGACAAGATTATCACTGGATGCATGAACCCGTATTATACGGTTGGAAGCCGACAGGTGGACACTACTGGAACAGTGATCGAAAGCAGACGACATTATGGCAATTTGATCGTCCCTTTCGGAATGAATATCATCCCACGATGAAGCCGATTCCCTTGATCAGCTACCCAATTAAAAACTCAAGTAAACTTGGTGATATCGTATTTGATCCATTTGGTGGTTCA
>NZ_ASRY01000326.1 GCF_000520815.1 Paenibacillus maysiensis
GGCAGGGTCCACAAATGGAAGTCTATGGACCGCTGGCAGGATATTTCAATCCACGCACTCATATAGAGTGCGACAATTGTATGGCGTTGAATCCAAAGCTGAAGATCTATTTCAATCCACGCACTCATATAGAGTGCGACAGGAAGTACCACTCTCTTTTTTCCTGGTCCCGCACTATTTCAATCCACGCACTCATATAGAGTGCGACAGCGAAAATGCAGTAATTCATACCTTAATGATATAAATTCCATACATTTTAGCAAAAAACGATGCCAAAAAGGCTTGAATCAACCATTGACTTCTACTGAAGAAAACTGATTTAATGTTTTTCGACAAATTTCGAGGTGCGAAGGGTCCGGGTTTTTTATGTGAGCTTCACATTCGCACCTCACCATAAGAGCAGAATACTCATTTTATTTTCCCTTATACATATACCATAAATGAGCATGATAACCAATAATGAGGTGCAGATCCGGTGAATGTTTGTTCTGGATTTCCTCGGATGGAATATCAAAAGGGTTCATACTGTTTCCTCCTCATCCAAGTGGATGTTATTGAGGTTCACCCATTCCTTATTGGGGATCTTCGAATAGCTCCTGCATCATCTTTTCCTTGTTGTTCAGAAATTGTTTCATGATGATGAAATGATCAGTTTCCTCCAGCGTCCGGGTGTCTATGCCTTCATGTGTCAGGTGGTACAGGATGGAGTCGGGATAGGCCATCAAAATCGGGGAATGCGTAGAAATGATAAACTGCGAGTCCTGCTGCACCAGCTCGTGGATACGTGCAAGCATGGCCATCTGTCGCAAGGGCGATAACGCAGCCTCTGGCTCATCCAGAATGTATAGCCCCTGTCCTCCAAATCGATGCAAAAATGCAGCAAAAAAAGACTCGCCATGCGACTGCTCATGCAACGATTTTCCTCCATAGGAGTCTCGAATGGGCCGGCCCCCTCCTTCCCGATCCAGCTCGTCGATATGAGTCGCCAGATTATAATAGCTTTCTGCACGGAAAAAGAAACCGTCCCGCGGCTTGCGGGCCCCTCTCACCAGCCGGACATACTCATGAAGCGATGAATGCGTGGCCTGCGTAGAGAAATTAAAATTTTTGGTGCCGCCCTCCGGATTAAACCCCCACGCGACCGCTATCGCTTCCATAAGCGTTGATTTACCCACACCGTTTTCTCCAACAATATAGGTAACAGACGGGTGAAATTTCAGCTCATTCCATTGATGCATGGCTTTTAAGTTAAAGGGATACCGGCTCTCATCAGCATCCTGCGGCCACATCAGCTCCAATCGACGTACAAAAAGATCACGATCCCATATACTCATGTCCGTTCAGCTCCATTACCAAGCAAATGACTAGGCTTTTTATCATTATATTGGAATTATTTACGGCAATCAATCTGAAATCCGGTTTTCGTAACCCTTCTGTTGTTATTCGTTCGTTTATTACAGGTATAATATACAGTAGCCTTTCATTGGGCATGATATTTCCGTGTATCATTCAAAATCTATTTCATTATTTTTCAGGCAGGTGAATCTATGAATTCAAATCACAAACCGATCCAATCCTTTAAAATCGTACAGTTCATGATGACCATCTACAGGCAGCGGCTGACACGTATTTTGCTTCCACTGGCTGTATTGGCTTTTATTATATGGGAGGCCGGACGAGAGCTGAAAAGCTTCAATCTGGCACGTATGCTTCATGAGCTGCGGCGAATGGATGCTACCTTTCTCATCGAAATCGGCTTGTTCTCACTGATAGCCGTGGCCGCCATGAGCGCATACGATTACGTGATCAGGCATCATTTCAAGCTACAGGTTAAGCCTGGAGCGACATTCCGGTACGCCTGGATTTCGAACACCTTCAATAACGTCTTTGGCTTCGCCGGCTTTACAGGAGCGGGATTGCGTACGGTGCTGTACAAAAAAAGCGGTGTGCCGCTGGGTGTTATCACCTCTGCGGTTGTGTTCCTTTCGCCCGTGGTCATTACCGGGCTTTCTTTGCTGGCCTGGGGCGCAATCGCCCATCTATATTCAGTACAGCCCGTGCTGGATGCTCATCCGTGGCTTCATTGGGCGTTATGGGGAATGGCGCTGTACCTGCCGCTGTTTCTGATTATGCAGCGCTCCAAACGGTACGCCACTTGGTTCAACAAGGGAGAAGGCCAGCTTTCTTGGTCCACCATCTCCGCCTCCATCGGCGCTTCGCTGCTGGAATGGATGCTGGCTGGTCTTACCTTTGCATGGATCGGCTCGCACTTGCTGCATGGGCTACCGACAAATGCCGTGTTCGGCATTTATGTGATTGCCGCGATTGCCGGGCTGATCAGTCTGGCGCCCGGAGGGGTCGGCGCATTCGACATCATTGCCCTGCTCGGGCTGCAAATGGCAGGCGCCAACTCGGATCGGGCATTGGCTGTGCTGCTGGCCTTTCGCGTCTTTTATTACATCATTCCGTGGCTAATCGGCCTGGTGCTGGCTGCGCTGGAAATGATACCACGCAACGAACGTCTGAGCCAACTGGCAGAGACGGGTTGGGAAACCTCACTCAACGCTTGGCAAAAGGTATGGGGCTGGCCCGGTCAATTCCGCTTTCTGGCCGACCTCGGAGTATGGGCACTCGGCAAGCTGGTACTCATCTCCGGCGTGGTGCTTCTTCTGTCGGCGGCTACGCCAGGTTTGCTGTATCGGCTGCGTTTTGCCGAGCATTTGCTCAGTCTGCCCGTCATGCGCCTGTCGCACGAAATCTCCGTCGTCATCGGGATTATGCTCGTGGTGCTGTCACACGGCATATCCCTGCGCATTCGCAGAGCCCTGCGGCTGACGCTGGTACTGCTGCTTGCAGGGTCCATTTTCACCTTCATTAAGGGCCTGGATTTCGAGGAAGCTCTATTCCTGTTGTTCGTAGCACTGATGCTGTGGGTCTCGCGCACGCGGTTTTATCGGGTTAGTGCGCCGCTGAATCGGCACAATATTTTAATATGGGGCGGATTGTCTCTGCTCGTGACCGGCGCTTACTTTATCATTGGCGCAGGCTCCAATACTCCGTTTATGCGCCATCTGCACGCCAAGGTCCATCTGGACTTTTTTATGAACCGCAGCGATTACGGGGTTACAGCGGTGTTCAGTCTGATTTTGGCGTGGGTGTTCCTGACGGTATATTTCTTCCTCCGTCCCCAGCGTGGAATCGGCAATCTACCTGATGCGCAGGAGCTGGATAAGCTAAAAGAATTTCTGGAAAAGCAAGGCGGAAATTTGGTTTCCCATATGCTCTTTCTAGGTGATAAATATCTGTATTGGACCAAGAACGAACAAGTGGTTATTCCCTATGCCCGCAGCCGGGACAAACTGATTGTGTTAGGTGACCCGCTGGGTCCGGAAGAACGTGTGAGCGAAGCGATTCAGGAATTTCAGCGCTTCGCAGACCGGTATGCGTTAACGGCTGTATTTTATCAGGCATCACCGGAGTATTTGTCCATCTACCATGAGAACGGCTATCGGTTTTTCAAGCTCGGCGAGGAAGCGCTGGTGCCGCTGGAGTCCTTTACGCTGACAGGTAAAAGCAATCAGGTGCTGCGCAGTGCCAAGAACCGCTTTGACCGTGAGGGGTACACATTCGAAATGATCCAGCCGCCTTTGGATAGAGCATTAATTGAGGAGCTTCATCACATTTCGAATATCTGGCTGGACGGACGGAAGGAGAAGGGCTATTCGCTCGGCTGTTTCAAGGAGCCTTATCTTCAGTTAGCCCCGATTGCGCTGTTAAAGGACCCTGAAGGAAAGATCATCGCCTTCGCGACAATGGCCCCTGCCTATGACTGTGGACAGACGGTCTCCATAGACCTGATGCGTCATCTGCCTGATACGCCAAATGGCACGATGGACTACTTGTTCACACGAGTGATCGAGTGGGCCAAAGACAGCGGGTATGCGACATTCAATCTCGGTATGGCACCGCTGTCCCAGGTAGGACAAAGCGAAAAAGCGTTGCGCGAAGAAAAGCTGGCCCGGCTCGTTTTCCAATACGGAGGGCACTTTTACGGCTTTCAAGGGCTACGCCGCTTCAAGGATAAGTTCAAGCCGCAATGGGAGCCGCGCTATCTGGCCTATCCGGCTTCTGTCTTTTTGCCTATTCTGACACTGGAGCTGGTATATCTTGTTTCCAAGCGTTCGGATTAGAGCAAAAGCATTCTTGCAACCTTACCTAGGCATAACAAAAGGGTGTTCCCTCAACCACGACGGTTGCAGGAACACCCTTTTTATGTTAAAAATTCTTCTTAGAAGCTACCTTTTACAACAACTTCAGACAATGGGAAACGTCCTGATGGATGTGCTGGTACTTGTGCTTTACCTACAGTGATAAGCATTACTGGCAGGTAACGTGCAGGAACGTTGAATTGCTCGATCAATTGTGCAGGAATAAAGCCGCCCATAGCGCAAGTGTCATAGCCGAGAGATTTAGCAGCCAGCATAATGTTTTGTGCCGCCAAAGAAGAGTTCAGGATCGCTGCATCGCGAGCTACTTGTGCGTTTTGGTAAGCACCGTTGATTTGGCCTACCAAGGCGTCACGGATTTCTGCTGGCAATGAGCCTGCTTCTACCGCTTGATCATAAATAACTGCGTTACGGTTCGCTTCCAAATCCCCCAATACGACAATCGTTACGGAGCTCTCTGCTACTTGACCTTGGTTGTAGGCGATAGGCAGCAACTTTTGCTTGTCAGCTTCGGTTTCAATCACGAGGAATTTCCAGTGTTGAAGGTTCCAGGCGGAAGGAGCTTCTATCGCAGCTGTCAAAATAGCTTCCAGATCTTTCTCTGGCAATTTAAAATCCTTAACATAACTTTTTACCGCATGTCTTTCACTAATAACAGACAGAGTTTCGTTTTTTTGGATACTTGACATTCTGGACACCACTCCTACATTTCTCATAGTATATATATCTGAATCTTGAATCCTTATTAACTTCCCAAACTATTGTAATTATAAAAACGATAGTGAATGATGTCAATATGTTTAAGTATGACCCTGCACTCAAAATACAGTACAATACGGATAAGACATCCATATCGGCAGATGCCCGCCCGGATCGGACAAGACACGGTGAGTTCGTTTTGTTCTCATTTATATCAAAAAAGGAGCGTTACTATGATTGGATCGTTTAAAAAAACGGATATTGCTTTGTTTGCCGCCTGGGTTGTGGCTTGTGTGGCTACATTAGGGAGCCTCTATCTCAGCGAGATTTTGGGGTATGAGCCTTGCAAGCTATGCTGGTTGCAGCGCATTCTGATGTATCCCCTGACTCTGCTGCTCGGAATCGCTTATTTTCGGGGAGATACAGGAATACGGCGTTATGTCATGCCGCTGGCGATCATTGGTGGCGGTATTTCGGCCTACCATTTTGTGATTCAGCGCATCCATGCAGCCGCCAAAGCGGCTACGCAGGCTTCAACGTCCTGTGGAAGAGTATCCTGTGAGCAGGATTACCTAAACTGGTTTGATTTTATTACCATTCCTTTTCTCGCACTCATCGCTTTTATCCTTATTATTGCAGCCATGGGGTATATCATGGGTCAGGAGAAAAAATCGGCGCAAGGAGAGGTACAAGCAGAGCATCTTGCATAAGTATGTTAGAGACCCGAGATCGTTGGGCCAGTCACCACAATCGAGCGTATAATCCGCTTGCCGGAGGAAAGACTGTAACTAAATATATCCATTACATATGTGGTATAATAAAAAAGGTTTGCAGTCTGTCCAATAACGCTTACATTTCTTATAGAGGGGGCCCAGTCCATGTTTCATATCAGCACCCCAATTCTGCAATATGGCGCAACCTTTGGCATGATCTTGATCGCTGTTTCGGCTATTTTCATCCGTATGAAGACAGGTCACCGCCCGGTTAACGCCAAAAAGATTATCATCCCTCCGCTCGGCATGAGCACCGGCTTTATGATGTTTATCGTGCCAGAGGTACGGGTTCCCTTGCTTTGGGCGATGGGCGCTTTTCTGGTTGGCTGGTTTATTTTCTCGTATCCGCTGATCCGCAGCACCAAGTTTGAGATGCAAGAAGGACAAGTTTTTGTACAACGCTCACGCACCTTCTTTTTTATCCTGATCAGTCTGCTGATCGTTCGCCTGCTGCTGCATGAGTTTATCCAGCGCTACATTACCATTCCACAGACGGCGGGGCTATTTTTCATCCTCGCCTTCGGGACGTTGCTGCACTGGCGACTTCGTATGTATTTTCAATATCGTCAATTTGTTCCGGACGAGAAGGAAGTCCGCATCTGACAAACGGATGCTTACATGTATCATGGCATATTGTTGCATAAACCAAAAAGACACGTCTCCCCACGGAGGTCGTGTCTTTTTGGTTTATATTTGCATCGCACGACGGAAAATTCATTCAACCCGTTAGTCTATACGCTACCTGGTTAAATGTCTGCTTTTTATTGCTGGGTCAAAATAATCGGGCCGTCCGCTGTAATCGCCAGCGTATGCTCGTATTGCGCCGACAAACCGCCGTCCATTGTACGCGCCGTCCATCCGTCTGCATCCACTTTACTGCGGTAGGTGCCCGTGTTCAGCATCGGCTCAATCGTAATGACCATGCCTTCTTTCAGGCGCGGTCCGCGATGCGGTGGTCCATAATGCGGCACCTGCGGTTGCTCATGCATTTCTTCTCCGATACCGTGACCGATAAATTCGCGTACAACCGAGAAGCCTTCCGCTTCGGCATAGGTTTGGATCGCATGGGAAATATCACCGATCCGGTTACCGATTACTGCCTGCTCAATCCCTCTGTACAGGGATTCCTTGGTAACGTCCAGCAGCTTTTGCGCCTGCTCGGAAACATTACCCACTGCATATGACCAGGCGGAATCCGCCAGCCAGCCGTTCAGGTTTACGACCATGTCAATCGTCACGATGTCCCCGTCCTTCAACGGTGTCTTGTTTGGAAAACCGTGGCAAATGACATCGTTAGGCGATCCACAAGTCGCAAACTGGTAGCCGTTGTAGCCCTTTTGTTCCGGCGTTGCGCCATGCTTTTTCATAAACGATTCCGCGAAGGCGTCAATTTCCAGCGTTGTAATTCCCGGCTTGATCATTTTGGCAATTTCCCGGTGGCAAGCAGCCAAAATTTCGCCAGCTTTCTTCATATTTTCAATTTGTTCTTTGGTTTTAATAATAATCATTAAACGGTCTCCTTCTTATCCGTGTTCGTTCCACTTTCACTGCTGCTTTTTTCTGCTTCTTTTCTGCTTCTATTGTAACGCTAAAAGCATTGAAATGGAACCGATGTCAAATGACACCGTTTACAAGTATCTTTTAAGGGGTATATAATACTTCATAACTTGTATACAAGTATGCCCGAAAGAGGCAACCTAAATTTTCAAGAAGGAGTATGCCTATGAAATATCCGTCAATCTGGCTACAGGGTGCATCGCTTGGTGAAAGGATTGCTTGTGAGCTTCGACTTCAGATTATCCGTGGCATGCAGACACCCGGCACGGTATTATCTGAAAATCAGATTGCTGCCGATTTTGGCACCAGCCGTTCTCCTGTTCGTGAAGCGTTAAAAGTGCTTTCCAGTGAAGGATTGCTTCGCTTGGAACGCATGGGGGCGATTGTCATAGGCATGACGCCCGCTGATATGGAGGAGCTTTTCGATGTGCGAATGCTGATTGAGCATTTTGTTGTACAAAGATTTGTACATAGAGACAATGCCGGGTTGGTGACCGCTTTAAACCGGATGATTGATAAAATGGAAGTCGCTCTCAAGCACAGAGACGTCGTTGAATTTTCTCTTCAGGATTTCAATTTTCATGAGGCTCTGGTGCTGGAAGCAGGCCATACTCGTATTCTCCACACCTGGAACGGAATGAGACAGTTGATCCTGACGGTCATGCTGGCTGCCACAGAACAACGCTTTACGTCCAAGATTGAAGAATCCCAAGTCACGATTCACAAACATCGTACCTTTGCAAACGCCTTAAACCAAGGGAATGCACAGGAGTTGTCCGAATTGATTGAGGATCATTACCGCGACACCCGCAACGCGGTTAACGATAGCGTCCTGTCTCCGTATAGAAAGACATTATCTTAGCCGCAACATGCGTGACAAAGAGCCGATGTACCGCGCCTTTATGCGTTCTCCAACTGGCGCGGTTCTCTTTTAAGCTCAAGTTGTCGACAAGTATACTTACATCTTCCTACACTATATGAATAAGGAGGCATTAATTCATGAACACATTATTCGGCTTGAGCCATAACGCTTCGCTACTTATATGGGCGCTTGTTACCGTCATTCTTTTGATTTTGCTGATTGCCAAATTCAAATGGAATCCCTTCGTCTCACTGCTGCTTTCGTCGGTATTTCTCGGACTGGTTAACGGGATGCCGGGACATGAAGTCACTGCCTCCATCACCAAGGGGCTCGGCAGTACACTCGGCTCCATCGCCATCGTGATCGGTTTAGGCACCATGCTCGGTAAAATGATGGCAGAATCCGGCGGTGCCGAACGCATCGCGACCACACTGATGGATCGTTTTGGTGAAAAACGCGTCCATTGGGCGATGATGATCGTAGGCTTTATCGTGGGTATTCCGGTATTTTTCGAAGTTGGCATTATTTTATTAATTCCCATTCTGTTCACGGTTGCCCGTAAAATGAATATGTCTCTGCTGAAAATCGGTATTCCCATGCTGGCAGGACTATCGACGGTACACGGCCTTTTACCACCCCATCCGGCTCCGATGATCGCGATTGAAGCCTATAACGCCAATATCGGACGCACGATAGGGTATGCGCTCATCGTCGGCATTCCGTCCGCTATTATTGCAGGCCCGGTCTTCGGTGCCTGGATTGGCAAAAAAATTATGGTCAGACCATCCGAGAAGCTGGACGAGCAGTTCACCAATACAACAGGACGGTCGTTGCCTCCTTTTTGGATTACTTTGTTCACTATTTTGCTGCCTGTTATTCTCATGCTTAGTGGATCAGTCGCTGAAATTGTGGACCCGTCCAATACGCATCCACTTACGGTATTTTTTAAATTCATTGGTGATGAGGTTATGGCATTGCTGATTGCGGCTGTGTTCTCTTTTTTCTCACTTGGTTATGCACGTGGTTTAAAGAAAGAGGACTTGTCCCGTTTTACCAGTGAATCTCTGGCACCAACAGCCTCTATTATCTTAATTATCGGGAGCGGCGGTGCATTTAAAACGGTATTGATCGACAGCGGCGTAGGTCAGGCCATAGCTGCTGTCGCTACAGGGGCCCATATGAATGTGATTGTGTTTGCTTTTCTGGTCGCTGCGCTCATTCGTGTAGCCACCGGATCAGCGACAGTCGCGATGACGACAGGCTCCGGTATTGTCGCACCTGTGCTGGCACTTACACCCGGCGCGAATGTCGAGCTGGTCGTCCTTGCTACAGGGGCAGGGTCGCTGATCCTTTCGCATGTGAATGACGCCGGTTTTTGGATGATCAAAGAATTTTTCAATATGACGGTTCCGCAGACTCTCAAATCATGGACCGTTATGGAAACCATCCTCTCTCTGGTCGCTTTCGGTTTGATTATGCTGCTGAGTGTGTTAATTTAACGATAATGAGCTAATAACGGTAAGTGAAGGGGAGATTGAATATGACTGACACCCGATATATGATCGGCGTTGATATCGGCACGACCAGTACCAAGGCGGTGCTTTTCGAAGAAAACGGCAATATTGCTGCTCAGCATCATGTAGGCTATCCGCTGCATACACCTGAGCCAGATGCGGCGGAACAGGACCCGGAGGATATTTTCAAAGCTGTCGTGACGACGGTGCAGGAGGTCATGAAACAAAGCGGAGTGTCAGCCGAGCATGTGCTGTTCGTCTCCTTCAGTTCTGCCATGCACAGCGTACTGGCGGTGGATAAGAACGGCAAACCGCTGACCGCCTCCATCACGTGGGCAGATAACCGCAGCGCCAAGTGGGCTGAAGCGCTCAAGCATGAATACAACGGACATGACATTTACTTGCGTACCGGGACACCTATTCATCCCATGTCGCCGCTGACGAAGCTGATGTGGATTACACGGGATTTGCCGGATATTGCGACCCAGACGTACAAATATATTTCCATTAAGGAATATGTATTCGCCCGATTGTTCCAGCAATATGTCGTGGATCACTCGATTGCATCCGCTACCGGTCTCATGAATTTGCAGCAACTGGCTTGGGACGAGGAAGCGCTGCGTATTGCAGGTGTCACGAAGGAGCAATTGTCTGAGCTGGTGCCGACAACTCACGTCCTGAAGGGACTGGATGCGACCTATGCGCATGACATGGGCTTGCTGGAGACGACTCCTTTTGTCATCGGAGCCAGTGACGGTGTCTTGTCCAACCTTGGTGTGAATGCCATCAAACCGGGGGTTGTCGCTGTCACGATCGGCACCAGCGGAGCCATCCGCACTGTGGTCGATAAGCCGTTGACCGATGCCAAGGGACGCTTTTTCTGCTACGCCTTGACCGAAAAGCTGTGGGTGATCGGCGGTCCGGTGAACAATGGCGGCATTGTTTTCCGCTGGATTCGCGATGAATTTGCAGCCTCCGAGGTGGAAACCGCCAAACGGTTGGGGCTTGATCCGTACCATGTGCTGACCCAAATCGCGGAACAGGTACGTCCCGGCTCGGACGGCCTGCTCTTTCTCCCGTATCTGTCCGGGGAACGTGCGCCCCTGTGGGACCCTAATGCCCGCGGCTCCTTCTTCGGCTTGTCCCTGCGTCACAAAAAAGAGCATATGATCCGCGCCGCTCTGGAGGGTGTGCTGTTCAACCTGTACATGGTTATGCTCGCCATGGAAGAGGTCATCGACAGACCTTCGGTCATTCACGCCACTGGCGGATTCGCACGCTCGGAGCTGTGGCGACAGCTTATGGCGGATATTTTCGATCAGGAGGTCATTATCCCAGAAAGTCTGGAAAGCTCCTGTCTTGGCGCAGCTATTTTGGGCTTGTACGCACTGGGACGGATTGATTCGCTGGACGCTGTATCTGGTATGATCGGCACCACTCACCAGCATAAGCCCGTGGCGGAGCATGTGGATATTTACCGTGATTTACTGCCGATCTATATCCGCATTTCGCGTAAATTTGAAGAGGAATTCAAGGATATTGCCGAGTTTCAGGCCAAATCCTTAAAACCTTTAAATTAGTGGAACCCGTTCCAACACCGCTGCGTATTACCGTTTCATAAGAACCTGTCTATGTCAGAAAATGATCTAAAAATTAGTCGGACAGGATCAGAAGGAGGATTAGACGATGCTCAAAAAATTACTGCACCGCCTGCTACATTCCACCTCTCATTCTCATAAGCGGAAATACAGCAGCTCGGACCATTATTACGAACGTAAACGCCGTTCTTCATCCGATTTAGGATACAAGAACAGCCATAACGGGCACCAATATTACAAGGACAAACGCCGTCATTACTCCAGCTCTTAGCCAAACAACAAGAATCAGTGACGGAATAGAGCGTAAACACAAGAAGCAAGCCACAGGCTCCTTCAAACCCTATAAAGCGAAGACCCTTCTCATCTCAAGGGCCTTCGCTTTATTGTTGTGCGCCCTTCGTTATGCAGGGCAACATCTGTGCATTTTACAGGAAATCTTCTATTAACAGAATTACAGAAACAGGGTTTTGGAGATGATTACCAACAAAATAAACAGAACTAGAATCGCTCCTACAGAGGTCCAGGCTCCGCCGCACCCCATACCGCCCATTCCACACATATGACTCATTTACAACACTCCCTTCGCTCATTTACAGGATCATTGTATGTAGACCTGGTCAAATGCGTAAGGGGGCATTCCCCCATTTTTGCGGCGAATGCCCGTTTATTTTTATGGACTAACGTTATGGGTTAACCTCTAGCAGCAACAATGCTTCCTCCAACTCCTGCATAAACTGTCGGCTATCTTCATAACGTGTCCGAATTTGAAAAAGCCGCTCCAGCAGATGGCGCACAGGTGGACTCAGCTTCAATTCTTCCTGCCAGCTTCCCGGCGGTTGGTTCGGTTGAGGCTCGTAACTGCTATACAGCATAAAAAGCATCAAATGCCCGACATCGTACAAATCGCTGTAGATAGCGACATCCTGCCGTTCGGGTGCGCGCTTTTCCAGCATGGATTCGGTAAATACATCCTCCTGTCGCTCTCCCACCGCCAGTGCAAGACCAAAGTCGATCAGGTAAGGCTTCCCCTCACGGTGGATCACATTGGGAATGCGGATATCTCGATGGATATAGCCCCGTTCATGCACATGCAGAACTCGCTCCATTAACTCCAAAATGTAAACGATACATTCCTGTTCCGTAAAAGAACGTTCCTGTTCAAATATAAGCTCCTCCAGCGTCTTGCCGGAGATATATTCCATGACCAAGTACATTCCATTCCGATGCTCTACACTTTCGAGCAGCTTCGGGATATGGGGATGTTCCATTTGCCGCATAATGTTGGCCTCACGCTGCAACAGTTGAACACCCTTCGCCCGCTTGCTAGGTCTGGGCAATTTGACCGCCACCTCCTGTCCGCTGTGCTTGTCCAGACAGAGGTAGGTCAGACCATAGCTGCCCATACCCAGCAACGAAAGAATATGATATCGCCCACTCAACAGATCGCCGGGCTGTTTCGGGTAATCCATCCAAGATTCATAAGCATTCCGTAACCAAGCAATCATTCTTATATCCCTTTCCTATACATGCTGCGGCAACGTTCCATATGCGACTTGCTCTTGTCTTCTTGAATGCCGTCAGCTCCCCCTGCAATGATAGCTGAATTAACCAGTGAAATGGACTCAGAATTTGCCCTATATCCATTCACTCCGGTTTGTTCTGCTATTATACCATCCACAATAAAGACCACCAGAACCAGGCATATCTGATGGTCTTATTGTGGATGGTCTTACCATACCTATGCCTCTCTACGTCTGCGTGGTACCAAACCGAGCCAGGACAGCAGCGAACCGCGTGACTTACGTTGTCTGCCCTGATAGGTGCGCAAATTGGTGATTAACTGCCGATCCCGTTCCTCCTCCACCCGTTCTTTCATCCAGCGCTTTTGGTCCTCCAACTGATTGGAAAGGCTGGCGTTTTTCTCCACCAAACGGCTATGTTCTACTTCCAGCTCTTCCAAACGACTCCGCATCTCTAGTAGAGCGCTCTGCACCATAATCTGCATCTCCGTCAGTGCTTGGGATTCTATGGGCTCCTGCGTTTGTATCTGCATTGGTGTTTGTTCCAGTTCTTTTTTTCCCCTCTCCCTTGTTTGCTCCAGCCTGCGCTCAATCGTTAACGCCAAGGTATGCGTCTGTTGTTCCTGCGGTTGCAGCTGCATCGGGCCTTCCGACTGTTCCTGTACGCTAACTTCATCCTCTAATCCTGCCGATTCAAGAGTAGCGGCAGGGTG
>NZ_ASRY01000327.1 GCF_000520815.1 Paenibacillus maysiensis
ACTGACGTCTGCCGGGTTGGAAAACGTTGAAATCATCCCGACTAAAGGCCATCCGCTGGTGTATGCGGATTATCTGCACGCACCCGGTAAACCGACGATCCTCGTTTACGGTCACTATGATGTACAACCCGTAGACCCGCTTCACCTGTGGGAAACGCCACCGTTTGAGCCATCCATCCGTGATGGAAAATTGTATGCGCGCGGAGCGACAGATGATAAAGGACAGATTTTCTTGCACATTAAGGCAGTTGAGGCCATTTTGAAGCAGGAAGGCAAATTGCCACTGAACATCAAATTTTGTATCGAAGGCGAGGAAGAAGTGTCCAGTCCGAACCTGCTTGAGTTTTTGCAAGCTGGAGCTGAACGTCTGGCTGCCGATGCTGTACTGGTGTCCGACACCTCCCTGATCGAAAAAGGGAAGCCTGCCATTTGCACAGGTTTGCGCGGATTGTGCTCACTGGAAGTTGCGATCCACACAGCCAATACGGATCTGCATTCCGGTTCCTTTGGTGGCGGTGTGCCGAATGCGCTGCATGCTCTGGTGTCCTTGCTGGCAACCCTGCATGACGACAAAGGCCGCGTAAGCGTCGAAGGATTCTACGACGATGTAGCTCCATTATCGGCAGAGATGAGAGAAGAATTCGTGAAGCAAGGCTTCAATGAGAGCAAGCTGCAACAAGATCTTGCACTTGATTCCCTCTATGGCGAAGAAGGATTCAGCTTCGTCGAGCGTGTTGGGGCGCGTCCGACACTGGAGCTGAACGGCGTATACGGCGGTTTCCAAGGGGAAGGCACGAAGACGGTCATTCCGAAGGAAGCTCACGCGAAAATTACGTGCCGCCTGGTTGCCAACCAGAATCCGCAGGACATTCTGGACAAAGTCGAGCGCCATCTGCGCGCCCATGTTCCGACAGGTGCCACGCTGGACATCCAGCAGGGTGAAAAAGCGAACGCCTTTAACATCGACCCGTCACACGCATTTCTGCAAGCGGCGGCGGATGCTTTTGAAAAGGTATACGGTGTACGCGCCCTGTTTACCAAGGACGGCGGCTCTATCCCAATCGTGGAAACCTTCTCGCGTGTGCTAACCGCTCCAGTCGTACTGATGGGCTTCGGCTTGCCGGATGAGAACTTGCATGCGCCGAACGAGCATTTTAATTTGGAAAATTTCGATAAGGGTCTGCTGACCATTGTGGAGTTTTTGAAATCTGTGTAGCTAGCACAAAAAAAGCATTCACGAACATGTGATCATACATGCTTCGTGAATGCTTTTTTACATGGCTACCGTCGCTTAAGAAAAACGGGTGTAGCGCAACAGGTGAACCAGTCGATTCAACCGCTCTATTTCCCGATCCAACTCATGAAACGGTTGCCCGGCCAAAGCAGCGTTCGCTCTCAGATCACGCAGCGGGTTCATTTTCCGACCCATGAGTTTTAGCACCGTGGCCTTCCCCATGTTGTTCACCACCGCATATTGCGTTATCGGGTCAAGCTCGATCCACAATACATGATGCTGTTGAAAAAACGACAATAGCTGCTTTTTCAGTTCTTCCAGCTCTTCAAGCTCACCTGTAATTTGCGGATTATGATGAAAGGCCACATAGCCCATCACCCGCAAGTCACTTATAATTTGTTCCAGATGAAGTGTTTCGTTTATGTACACACTGTTCGTTTTCATGCGATTCCTTGCTCCGTTCGTATGATTTTCCCGGATGACGTTCACCACCTGACTATCGTTATATCAAGATTTCTCTTTCCCCTCTTCAAATAGTTGCACAAGCCAGAAGCCTCCAAACAACAATGCTCCTACTGCGAAAATAACAGTATACACCGTGTACAACGTTGTCAGTTCAAACAAGCTATTGTACCGATTAAGCAAGATACCCCACAAGCATAGCAGAAAACCGCTACCATTTTGCTGATGAAAGCGATGCTTGTAGATCCGTTGAATCAAAACAGCCAGAAATCCTATTAACAAAACGTGATTCAGCAAAATACTCCACATTTCCATAAGCCCCCCTTTTCACTATAACGCACTCGGCTTTGAAAAATCAGGATATATACAAACCTTACGTACAAAAAAACAACCGGCTTATACGCCAGTTGTTTCCCGTTCCACAAAATACTTATTGGTCATAAAATGAGCCTTGCCTCTGGAGGTGTCGACCATTCCCTTTTTATTGTCGAGAAAAACAATTTCCCGGCATTTGGTGCAGTACCACTTGGTCCGCTTAAAGGGAGATTCCGTTACATACGAGGTGCCGCATTTGCAATCTACTTTGATCAAGGTTTCTGTTGATTTGTAAGCTTGGGACAGCTCTTTCAAGCCAGTATCCGGCTGTTGAACCGGGATAATGACTTCCTGATAGCTTGAATATTGATTATGAACTTTAAAATCAGCGACCAGTTCCGCATGCAGCCCAAAGTACTCTTTGCCAATCTCGGTTACAAATTTCTTGCCGATTCTGTAACACTCAAGCCATTCCTGTATCTGTTGATTAGACAAAGGCACCGTGCCCTTGATACCGCTATTTAATGTGTAAGTCATGATGTATAAAGTATCATCTTGTCTATGTCCGTACATGAGAAGCCTCCTTATAATACACTTGATAATGTACTACAAAGCGCAAAAAACATCAATTTTATTATTTGGCAAAAGGTTATAGCTGATTTATAAAGTTCAGGGAATGGACATATAGAATAAAAGCAACTGACCTAGGTCAATTGCTTTGTCTCTCCACATAGTATTTGTTGGTCATATACCATGCCTTGCCTTTTTCCGTATCCACCATGCCCTTTTTACGATCCAGGAACACAATGTTATTGCATTCCTTGCATGACCACTTGGTTCTTTTGTGCGGCGACTCTTCTATATAGGAAGCTCCGCATTTGCACTCTACCTGAATCAACGTTTTATACTGACTGTACGCCTCTGCCAACGGGTCTGCGTCTACAGCTTTACTTACCATTGCAGGTTGTATCATGGATATATGATCCCGCTGCTCCGAGTATTCATTATGTACCTTAAAATCTGCTACCAATTCAGGATTCAAACCAAAATACTGTTTACCGACTACCGTTACAAACTTGCTGCCAATTCGATATGCTTTTATCCATTCCTGAACCTGCTTACTGGATAGGTCGACTGTTCCCTTTATGCCGCTGTTCAGCGTATACGTCATCAAGTGTTGGTTTTGTATCATATGTCTCCCCGTTCACCTCCAACCAAGAATATACCACAGGTAGACCTAAGCAAAATCTACTTACTGCTACCTGGAGCAACGAGCCTTTCTGCCTTGTGATTCTTCTTCAACACCTTATATAAGTATAACTCAAAACCTGTAATATTGACATTTGCATTCTTAGACTACCACCAAATGCATTTCTGTCCTTGTATAACTTTGTGGTACAGCCTTCTGCATAGATTATTCATGTGAGTTCCCTCATAATCTAATGGTAGTTTCTTCCTTCTATATATAATACAACATTTGAATACAAATTCCCACATATTTCAGCGATGTAAGCATTTTTTTCGTCACCTTACCAGAGTAGGCCGTTTATTTCTTTTGGTTTTGGTTCAATGCAATAACAATGGTGACGATTAATCCGATTAGTGTAACTATAATATGATTAATCTTTTTGGTTCAGTTTCTGCATTACATTGGAAATACATTTTGAAGCACGCACTCAGTAATTAAAAAAACAGATCATAGCTTTTTAATAAATTATTAAAACGAATAGCCGTGAACGGTTTTCGCTGAATCCTCATTGCAGCTATCACTGTGATATAATGGACTGACTCATGCCTAATCACATAAATCAGATTACCATCACGCTCAGCCCGTAGAAGTATTGATTATACCCTTGGTTTCTCCTGCGGGCTGAGCCTTTGCCCAAGGGAGCGTGATGGTAATGAAGCCTAACCGAAAAAAACGTAATCAAGCCTATTTTAGACACCACAGAAAGCGAGTTATTCAGCGTAAGAAGCGACTTTCAGCACACCGGGGTTGGGTCGCCAAATTCTACGGTGCATTCTCGAAAGGGAAAATTCATTGTTCCTGCTGGATGTGCAGTGAAAAAACAAACCGAATTGGGCATCCCAAATCGGAGTTATCAAGAATAGCTAACTGTCAGGAACAGCTTCTGGATTATGATTTTTAAACTACAAATGATCAAAACAAGCGATTGTCTCTTTCTGCGACAATCGCTTGTTTTTACGTTGGCTCACTTGGTTGAGTCATCCTATAAAACAAAAGCCTTCCCGACCAGCCTTCACTGTTGAAGGATCATCGAGAAGACTTTGCACCCCGCAAGGAACAAGAGGTCAGATTTTTAGTTCTCCAAGCCTGATTAATTCCACGACCGCCTGTGAACGACCTTTTACGTTCAGTTTCTGCATTACGTTGGAAATATGGTTACGCACCGTCTTCTCACTAATAAATAGTTGTCCGGCGATGTCACGTGTTGTTTTGTCCTGCACAAGCAGTTCAAATACTTCACGCTCACGGTGAGTTAACAAAAACTTGTTTTTGTGGTCGTTACCCTTCGTCAATTTCACCCCTCCTTGCTCGGGTTTTGTGTGGTGTAACAAGGTTAAGGGATACAGTCAACACATTTTATGTCATGTGCTTAGGTATGGTTCAATATGCGAATAAAAATGGGCTTAGGCAGTTATTTTCAGCCTTTGCTGAATCATTAGACTCTGCGTCTAATTTTATGTATTGACAGGCATATGGGGCAGCCTTATGATAAGAAAAACCGCGACTGATAATCATTATCAAAATAGTGATACATATAGATATCGCGCAACAGACTATTGTTCATGGCCGCTTGGCCAGAAAGGGTGTTCATTAATTATGAAATTACGTTACGCTGTACCGGCCGGAGTGCTGGTTTCTTCTATTCTGTTCGCAGGTTGCGGACAAACCGGAACTGCTACTCAGCAGCCCGCCGCAACGACCAAGGATACAGG
Source organism: Paenibacillus maysiensis (assembly GCF_000520815.1). Lineage (GTDB taxonomy): Bacteria > Bacillota > Bacilli > Paenibacillales > Paenibacillaceae > Paenibacillus > Paenibacillus maysiensis. The sequence continues at coordinate 4,973 of NZ_ASRY01000327.1, forward strand.
AGCAACAACACAGACAACGACTCCTGCGGCCTCTGCCCCCAATTTTGATCAAGCGGTGGCGGCTTACCGTGCCTATGCCATAGAGCAATGCGATACGTTTGTGAAAAAGACAGAAGAATTCACGAACGCGGTCAAAGCTGGCGAGCTGGACAAAGCCAAGGCGCTGTATGCTCCTGCACGTATGTACTATGAACGGATTGAACCGATTGCAGAAGCGCTGGGCGATCTTGACCCGAATATTGATGCGCGTGACGGTGATGTGGATGCAGCGGATTGGCGCGGTTTTCACCGGATTGAAAAGACATTATGGGAAGAAAACACCACCAAAGGATTGGACGAGTTTTCCGACCGCCTGTTGAGTGATGCAAAGCTGCTGCGTGCCAAGGTGGAGACGGTCAACATTGACGCCAGCCTGATGGTAACAGGCGCAGTCGAGCTGCTGAACGAAGTGTCTTCCTCCAAGGTGACGGGTGAAGAAGAACGTTATTCCCACACGGATTTGTACGACTTTGCAGCTAATGTAGAGGGCGCACAAAAAATATATGAGATTTTGAAAACAGATCTGAACCAAAAAGATGCAGCGTTGGAAACGCAAATTGGCGAGCGCTTTGAGGCATTGCAGAAAGAATTGGCTCCTTTCAAGAAAGGCGAAGGCTATGTATCTTATACGAAGCTGAAACCGGAAGAAATTAAAAAGCTGAGCCAAAACCTTGATGCCCTGGCAGAGCCGTTGTCTCAAATGGGAAAATTGTTAGGAGTGTAACGATATGAAAGGCTTTAATCGGCAAAAGGGAACGAGACAGGAACAGCAGCAGCGCACAGATTCCCGTGAAGAACAGGTTGATCTGATCAAAAAGGATGCTAAGTCAGAGGATGATCTGCTAGAAAATGATGCGCTGTCAGCAAAGAGTAAATCTGTATCACGCCGGGATCTATTGAAGCTGGCCGGGGTCGGGGGACTGGGTCTCCTGCTCGGCGGCGGCGGTGTGGGGGCTGTGCTGACAGTCAGCCAACGGCTCGAAAGCATGATGACGGATGCGGATACCAAGGATGTGGTTCCTTTTTACGGGAAGCATCAGGCTGGTATTGTGACTCCGGCACAGGATTTCATCTGCTTTGCCGCCTTTGATCTAACGACGAGTGACAAGGAACGGGTACGTAGCCTGTTTAAAGCCTGGACAGAAGCCACCGCTACGATGACTTCCGGCGCGCTGATCGGCAACGATAACGAAAATCTCAACCTGCCTCCGTCCGATACGGGCGAAGCGGCAGGACTGTCGCCGTCACGGACGACGATTACCTTTGGTGTGGGTCCGTCCTTTTTTGATGGGCGCTTCGGTCTGGCAGGGCTTAAACCTGCCGGGCTCCGCGAGCTGCCCCGTTTTCAAGGGGATATGCTGGACGACCAATGGTGTGGCGGCGATATCGGGGTACAGGTATGCGCCAATGATTTGCAGGTAGCTTTCCATGCCCTGCGTAATTTGGCGCGTATCGCCAGAGGAACGGCGGTGCTTCGTTGGACACAGGAAGGCTTCCAGCGGACAGCACAGGCCGATCCGGCGGGAAGCACGCCACGTAACTTGCTCGGCTTCAAGGACGGTACGGGGAACCCGGATACCTCCAAGGCTGACGAGATGAACCGTCTGGTATGGACACAGGCGAGTGATGGCCCCGCGTGGATGGGCGGCGGCAGCTATATGGCTGTGCGCCGTGTACGCATGCGGGTAGAGGTATGGGATCGCTCGACACTGGGCGACCAGGAGGATACCTTTGGACGCCATCGCAGCAGCGGGGCCCCACTGGGCAAGGCCAAGGAGTTCGACAAGCTCGATCTGGCGGCCACAAGTCCGAATGGCAAGCCGATTACGCCTCCCACCTCTCATGTGGCATTGGCTCATGGGGACGGGAGCATTAATATTTTGCGGCGGTCATATTCTTATTCGAGCGGATTGGACAAGCAAACAGGACAGCTCGATGCCGGGTTGCTGTTCATCAGCTACCAGCGTGATCTATTCAAGCAGTTCGTCCACATTCAGGAGAAGCTTGCGCGCAATGACAAGCTGAACGAATATATTGTGCACAAAGGCAGTGCGGTGTTCGCCTGCTTCCCGGGTGTTTCGCAAGGCGGCTACATCGGGGATACGTTATTTTAGCAGCAGGCAAGGAAGGGGATTTATATGAATCGGCGTAATAAAAGCTTGGGATGGGTGTTTCTGCTGGTGGCTCTGCTGCTGACAGTAACTCCGTTCATATCCGGCTCCAGGTCGGTCGCTTTCGCACAAACAGGTGCCAATGCTGTTTCCAATGATCAGCTCATGCCTGTGGTGGGTGGCGCACTGGTGGAGGCGGGACAATCCCAATGGACGGAAGCCTCCAGGGACGTCAAGGAATTCCGTACGCTGTGGGAAGCTGCCAAAACAAACGGTGGTGATGCAGCCCATATCGCAGCGGTAGACAAGGCTCTCGCGGGTGCAGAGCAGGCGCTTGCCAGCAGCGGCGGAGAACCAGCAAAAGCTGCACTGTCCGTGCTAGCTCGTTCGGTCAACGAATTTGTGACTGCTGCGGAAGGCGACAAACCCGCCCCGGCTGGAGCCAAAGCAGCGGAAAAGCTGCTCCCCATGGCGAAAGGCAGTCTGGCTGCCATGCAAAAAGGCGACTGGACTGCGGCCCGCGCTGATTACGACCGGATCGTAAAAGCATGGTATCAGGTGGAGACACCGATTCGTTCGGACAATTTTCCGGTATACAGTGCGCTGGAAACTAAAATCAGCCTGATTCGCATCTCCATGCAAGCCGAGCCAATACGACAAGAGCAGGCTCTCAAGGAAATGCAGGAGCTAACGACTTTGTTGTCGGATTACAGTCAAGGCAAGTTGGTGAATACGGGTCAAGAAGCTGGAGCAAACAACGCGGCTAATGGTTCAGTAGCCTCGCTAAGTGATGCGGTCAAGCTCCTCGAATCCGCACGGCAGGATGCGGGAGGC
>NZ_ASRY01000328.1 GCF_000520815.1 Paenibacillus maysiensis
CATCATGGTTCGTCAGGGCGCCGATCAGCTCGGCAGGTGTAATGTAGGTGCTGCCTACGCCGATGGCGACAAAAGAAATACCCAGCGTCAGCGCGAGTAAAATCCACAGCTTTTTCATCGTGAAGCCCTCCCGTTCTTATGCGCCAGATACAAAAAGAAGGGCGCACCCACCAGCGCGGTTACAATTCCAACGGGCGATTCGTAAGGAAACGCGATAAATCGTCCCAACACATCGGCATATGTCAGCAGCAGAGCCCCGCAGATGGCAGACAGGGGAATGACTCGCTTGTAATTATCGCCCGTGAAATTCTTGATGATGTTAGGCACCATCAGGCCGACAAAGCCGATGGAGCCCGCTACCGCAACAGCAGAGCCTGCCAGCATAATCACCGAGGCCGAGGCAAGTAGCCGAACGAGGCGTACATTTTGCCCCAATCCCTGTGCGACCTCCGTACCGAGGCTCAGCACAGACAGCGAGGGGGCCAGCGCCAATGCAAGGATCATGCCGATGGTGAACCATGGCAGCACCAGACGCGTATCGGCCCAAGTAGACCCGTCGATGGCTCCTGCGAGCCAGTACAGCACGTCGGATATTTGCTCGTTGAACACGAGCAGCCCTTGGGTGACGGAGGCCAGCAGCAGATGCACCGCCATTCCTGCCAAGGCTAGCTTAACCGGTGTCATACCTGCCGTTCCCGCCAGCGTATATACGAAGGAACCGCCAGCGATGGCCCCGGCAAAAGCAAAGTAAATGCTGCCAGACGACCCGATATTCGGCAGCAGCACGACCGACAGCACGACGGCCAGCGAAGCACCCGAGCTGACCCCGAACACCTGCGGCGAAGCCAGCGGGTTGCGTGTAATGGCCTGCATCAGCGCTCCGGCTACGGCGAGCCCGGCCCCGACGATCAGGCCAATGACGGCACGCGGCAGGCGAACCGTCAGGATAATGAGCTGATCCTTGGACGGATGCTCGGTGAACAGCGCAGTCAGCATGGTGGGGATATCCATCCTGACCGGGCCAATCGCTACGCTCAGCAACAGTCCGGCCAGCAGCGCGGCGATAAGTGCAAAGAAGACCGGCTTATTCAGCCGGTCGCGTGAGGCTTGTCCGATCAACGGGAGCCATCTCCTTTACTTTGCGCGGGATACAGAAGCGAAATAGCTTGCTCCAGTATTTTCTCGGCTGAGCCGAGTCCACGATACCGGGTCCACAGTGCCCGATTCACTTCGTAAACTTCCCCTTTTTTGACGGCCGTAATGTTTTGCCACAGCGGATTTGGCTTCCATTCCACAATCAGCTTCTCATCGGCTTCAGCCATAAAGATTACATCCGGATCGGCTTGTGCTATCTGCTCCAGCGTCAGCTTGACGGTAGGTTCGCTTGTATTTTGAAGGGCATTATGGATGCCCGCTTGCTCCAGTAGTTGTCCATCAAAGGAAGATGCAGCATGACCAGTCAATGAATCGGAGCGAAATACCCCGACCAGTACACTGCGTGGCTCGCCAGCTTTTACTCCTTGTTCCAGCTTTTCCATTTTAGCTTTATGAGCAGCTAGAATCTGTTCACCTTTTTCCTTCTCGTCCAATGCATCGGCAATGACACCGAAGGATGCCAGGTTTTGTTCATAGGAGGAATTCCTGCTTTTCAGAACAATCGTCGGAGCAATCTCGCTCAGTTCTTTGTATATGCTTTTATGACGGTTCAGATCGGCAATAATCAAATCCGGCTTCAAGGAGCTGATCGTTTCCAGGTTCGGCTGCTTGCGTGTACCTACAGGCGTGAAGTCGATTTTTTTGCCGAGCAGTCCATCAATATCATCGTCATTTTCCTGAGCTATCCCTACAGGTGTTACGCCCAGTTGGGTTGCCGCATCGACAAAAGAGAATTCCAGCGTTACGATTCTTTTCGGTTTCCCCGTAATTTGGGTTTCTCCCATCTCATGTTTAATGATTCGGGTGTCGCCAGTAGATTGAGGTGCTGCGGCGCTGTTATCTTTTGCCTGGCTTCCACATCCCGCCATAATGACGGTCAGCAGCGTAAGGATCGCTGCAAGCAGCATGCCTGTGCGTAGTGGTTGTTTTGATGTTGCCATGGTTGTCCCCCGTTTCCGTTACAAAGTATGCTTACCAGAGAAACTGATAATCATTATCAATTAGTCAACTGTTGATCATTCTAGCAATCGGGAGGAGGGACGTAAACAATGTGATCATTTAAACCATTTTGGCTTATAAAGTGAATTAAGTTCATTAAATTTATGGAGTAGAGGGGATTCGCCGATAGATACGCTCCGGTCTGCCGACTATCCCATACATCTGATCGTGGCGGGCGTCGCCGCTTTCTACTAAATACTCCAGATATCTTCTAGCTGTGGAACGGCTCATGCCCAACTCAATCCCGACCGTTCCGGTAGTCAACTCGCCACGTCTATTTAGCAGATCAAGCACCTTGTCGCAGGTCACTTTATCAATGCCTTTGGCCCATAAAACTCCGGCTCCGCTGCCTGCCATCCTAGCATTGCCTGCGCTTTGAAGCAGACTGTCAATTTCGGATTGCTCCACCGTAGATCGTTCCTCTTGCCATGTTGTGACTTGTCGCCGAAAACGGGCATATTCCTCCAGCGTCGCACGCAATCTCTCGAATACAAGGGGCTTCACGATAAAATCAAACACACCTGCGCGAACGGCCTGTACCACCGTTTTTGCTTCCTTGGCGGCGGTCAGCATGATGACATCCGTGCCCGGGTAGTGCTGCTTGATGAACGATAGCAGAGTCAGACCGTCCGTATCGGGAAAATAAACATCCAGCACCACCAAAGGAGGACGCAGTACGTCCAGTTGAAGCTTTGCCTCAAACTCGTTCGTCGCTATTGCACATACGGTGAATCCGTCCACCTTTTCAATAAATCGGCGGTTAATCTCCGCAATTCGCGGATCATCTTCAATAATAAGAACCTCAATATCCGATAAAGCCCGCTCATTCATGGGCGTAACCTCCTTTTGTATCATCACGCGCTGCTAGGACCATTTAAAGGAATACGTATCTTAAAAACGGTGCCTCCACCAACTCGTTCATGCACCTCTATAGAGCTGCCCATCTGATCCACGTACTCTTGTACAAGAGCAAGGCCGTACCCGTGTCCTGCTTCTGTTTTGGTTGATGCGCCTTTAACAAACAGCTTTTCTTGGATAGCCTCTGGAATGCCTGGTCCGTTGTCCGCAACCTCGACTGTGATTCCTTCAGCCGTTTCTTCGAGCCGGAACCAAACCTGTCCATCCGGTCTGGAGCTGAAGCGTATTGCAGCAGCCTCCATGGCGTTATCCAGCAAATTTCCAGACATGGCAGCGAGAAGTCGCCACTCCGGAGCAGGAGGCAGGCTTGAAAATGCACCGCTAATATGGGAATGCAGCACAATACCCTTTTCCAGTGCCTGTTTTTTCTTGCCGATCAGCAGGCTGGCGATGACTGAATCGGGCAGGTGAGCAGAAGTATCGGGCCTGTGTAGACGATATCCCTCTGATTCCCGGGTGATAAAGTCCACCGCTTCGTCATAGCACTCCAGTTGAATCAGACCGGATATGAGATATAGCCTGTTGGCGTATTCATGTGTTTGGGATCGCAGCACTTCCGCGTAATCTTTGACCTCTGTCAATTGCCGGGTCATGCGGAGCAGTTCGGTTTTGTCCCGCAGACTGGCAACCGTCCCAATCCTCTGACCGGATCTATCATGAATCGGTACACGGCTGACCACTACAACCCGTTGCTGCGCCTCAATTTCCTCATTGAATGTGCCTTGTTCCTGCCCCGGCTCTACCATCGCATTTTCCAATAAGGGATCTCCAACAAGTATATCTGCCAGTTCACCTGCGGCACCCGGCAAGTGACGAAGCTCGCATCCGTATATAGAGGTTTCCGGGGAAAGTCCGAGCAGACGAACGGCTTGTGGATTGGCAAGCGTAACTTGCCCACTGCTATTAACCGCAATAATGCCTTCGCCTATAGATTCCAGAATGGCTTGCTTTTCCTGATACAAACGTCCAATCTCTACTGGCTCTAAGCCATGTAGCTCCCGGCGTACCCGTTGCGATATAAGCAAGCTTCCTATAATGCCGATCACAAGCGCGCCCACCATGAACCACAGCCATGCATACGTGTATGTACGAATATTTTGCTCCACATCTGTCATCAGAAAACCTACGGAAACAAGTCCGATGACCTTATCCTTTTCATCATAAATCGGGGCTTTGGCCCGCAGTGACGGTCCGAGAGAGCCCGTGGATTCCGTGACAAAGGATTGCCCTTGCAGCACCTTGTTATTCAGCGGGTCGGTCATAGGCTGTCCGATACGCTCCGGGTTCACATGCCACTGCCGTATGAGATGACGATCGGCAATGGTGATAAAATCAGCGCCACTACTGGTTTGGACAGGCTTCACCGCCTCGTTGATCTGCGAACGTAGCTCCGTTGTCCCTGTCTGCTCCAGAGCGTCCCTAACCTGTGCATCTACCGCTAGGGTATTGGCTACGGTCATCGCTCTTTTCCCGATTTCTTCATACAGAGCAGAGGTGATCATATATCGAAAGGATAATCCCAACAGCCCGGTGACAACCAGGACTAAAAGGGATATGAAAAGGATTAGTTTTGTCTGAAAACGCACGTGCATTCACCGCCGTCAAGCAAGATATAGGAGGGGCCGATTCGCCTGATTTTCTCTCCAACACGATCCATTTTACTGTATTACAGGAACGCTCGCACTTTTAATCTGCCGAATGAATGGTCTATAATAGAAATAGTTACATAATGTGAGGAGGACAATATCATGTTTATTATTCATGCTGATATGAAAGTTTTACCTGAAAAAAGAGAGACTTTTCTGCAACAAACCCAAGGGTTGATCAGCGCATCACAAGCTGAAGAAGGCAATGTACGCTACACGCTGATGCAGGATCTGAATGATCCGAACGCTTTTACCATGGTTGAAGAGTGGAAGGATGCTGCTGCTGTAGATTTCCATAACAAGTCTGCCCATTTCCAAGCATTTGTTGCCGCGGCTAAAGAATTGTTGGCCGCTCCGCTTCAAGTGAATGCTTTTCAGGATGCGACTAAACTGTAATCATCCCGTTGGATAATTCATAATCAGGAACAGGAGGAGATAGACATGGGGAACATTGCGGATACAACTGTACTGAATAACGGAGTTCAGATGCCTTGGCTGGGTTTTGGTACATACAAGGCGGAAGGCAATGAGGTCTACGAAGCGGTCAAAACAGCTATTGAGGTCGGCTACCGTCATATTGATACAGCGGCGATCTACGGCAATGAGGAATTGGTTGGACAAGCCATCCGTGACAGCGGGGCGGATAGAGAAAAACTGTTCATTACCACCAAGCTGTGGAATGAAGATCAGGGCTTCGACTCAACACTGCGTGCCTTCGATGAAAGCCGTAAGCGACTGGGTCTGGACATCATTGATCTGTATCTCATTCATTGGCCTGGTAAGGACAAGTACAAGGAAACCTGGAAGGCATTTGAACGCCTGTATGAAGAAGGAAGCGTACGCGCCATCGGAGTAAGCAACTTCCAAGTTCACCATCTCGAAAACCTCCTGAAAGACAGCAACATCGTACCTGCAATCAACCAAGTGGAGCTTCATCCGCGTCTGACACAGCAAGAGCTGCACCAATACTGTCGGGAGCACCAGATTCAGCTTGAATCCTGGAGTCCACTGATGAAGGGTAAATTGACCGAGCAAGCGGATATCGTTGAGATTGCTGCAAAATACGGCAAAACCTCGTCGCAGGTTATTTTGCGCTGGCATCTGGATCGGGGCATCGTGACGATTCCCAAATCTGTAACCGCACATCGTATTCGCGAAAATGCCAATTTGTTTGATTTTGAACTCACGGCAGAGGATATTAACCGAATCAACGCACTTCATCTTGATGAGCGTGTGGGCACTCATCCCGATAAGCTGTTGTTCTAAATATTCAAATGCACAAAGAACCTCCAAATCTGCGTTAATCGTAGCTAGGAGGTTCTTTTTTATTTATGCATTGGGATCGACTCATGCGCTTTTGTCCGTTTGGACAGAGTTACTACGTCCTGTATCCTACTGTTGATTTAATTTGCGATGCAGGAGGAAGGAGTAGAGGATGGGGGTGACGACGGATATACCCAGCCCGGTGAGAAAAATGACCGTCCCCGCCACTCCACCGACCCATGCCGCTACCAAACCCGAAGCACCGCCGAGCATCATCATAGGTCCGCCGAAACGGTGCGTTTTACGCCATACCTCCGGGTTGGACAGAGTCCACGGCGTACGGATACCGAAGGTATAGTTCGGCTGTACCTGTGTCATATAATTGCCCAGCACCAGCAGCATCAGGCCTATTCCCCCGCAAATTATAGTATTCATTTGCAGTCGTATGTTCAGGTTATACAGCAGCATTCCCCAACCGGCTATAGCGAGAATGAGGGAAGTACCTACACGCGTAACCTCATAGGCTTTAGCAAATTTCTCGAAATTTGCCCTGTTGGGGTCCATGTAGCGGGCTAACCGAACGACCAACGGCACCAGCCCCAATAGCACCAGCATGAGAATAGAACTGTTTTTACTCATATACCTGTCTGCTGTATTGTCAAAGCTAAAATGAGAGGCCAGAACATTGGGAAGTCGGTCGTACAGCAGCAAAGCCCCTATAGCAGGTGATAAAGCAATCAAAGTCGTTAAAACATCCGTAAAGTTCCAATGTATCCGAAATTTCATTCAGATCCCTCCGTATCCTTAATATCATTCGAATGTTTCTTTGCAGGCATATCAGAGTGGGCGATGCTGAACATCCAACCGATGACATCTGCCACAACCGTGGTGTGCAGGGTGTAGATAATGTTTTGCCCCTGTCGTTCATCCAGCACCAGTCCAGCCTGCTTCAGTAAATTCAGATGGTGGGAGATGCTAGGTTTACTAATTTGAAAATGTTCAGCCACTTCGCCTGCGCTCATGCTCTTGTCTTTTAAAAGCTGCAATATTTTACGCCGGGTCGGATCAGCCAAAGCTTTGAACGCATCATTCAAAATTCATTTCCTCCTTTAGATATTTAGATAATATTCTAAATATCTAATACAATAGTAAAATAGAGCTATGATACTTGTCAACGGAACAATACATCATTTTAGAAAAAGGTTTAGAGCAGGTTTGCTGATTTCGATTGTAAAAGGTCGGGAAGTTGGCTATAATCAAATTAACACAAAAATAAGAATCTTAATTTCGAACAAAAATGAAGGAGGGAATATATATGAAACACGTATTTCGTAAAGGAAATCATCCACAAGCCCCGGTTATTTTGCTGTTGCACGGTACAGGCGGGAACGAACAAGACCTGATCCCTTTGGCTGATTTGGTAGCACCGGGAGCGTCTGTGTTAGGCGGAAGGGGGAATGTGTTGGAAAATGGGATGCCGCGTTTCTTCCGCCGTTTGGCAGAAGGCGTGTTCGATATTGAGGATCTTGTATTCCGTACCAAGGAGCTGAGCGAATTCGTGGATACGGCTGCGGAGCAATACGATTTTGACCGCAACAACGTTGTGGCTCTTGGCTATTCGAATGGGGCGAACATAGCGGCCAGCATGCTCTTTCACGATGCCAAGGCGCTGCGCGGAGCTATTTTGCACCATGCGATGGTGCCGCTGCGTGGATTGAATTTGCCAAATTTGAACGGTGTTCCTGTATTTCTGTCTTCCGGTGAAAATGACCCGATCGTTCCGATCACGGAATCCCGTGAGCTGCAAGCTTTACTGGAAGGTGCTGGTGCGCAGGTGAATGCGTATTGGGAACGCAATGGTCATCAATTGACCCGTACAGAAGCCGAAGCCGCAGGACGTTGGTTTGGGGAGCATTTTAACCCGAGTGGAGAGCAGGTATAAGCACTAAATATAAAATGTGAGGAATAGGGCGAGTGAACCTGGCTAAGGTTTCTCTACAGAGAGCCGATTGCTTTCAAGCAGTCGGCTTTTTCACTCGCTCATAGAAGATCGGATATATTGACCCGGATACTTTTGCCCGCCATGCCTCCTATTGGGCTTACACTTACCCCAGTAACATTCCTCCAGCTGCGCCCGTAAGAACAACCACCCAAGGCGGAAGCTTCCAAAAGACCAGCATCATAAACAAAATGATCGCCAGGGCAAAATCCATCGGTTTCAAGATGGCGGTAGTCCAAAGTGGATCATACAGCGCAGCCATCAAAATACCAACCACGGCTGCATTAATCCCCACCAAAGCTCCTTGGATTTTCGGGTTGTTTCTTAATCCATTCCAAAATGGGAGTGCACCGACAACAAGAAGAAATGCCGGTAAGAAAATGGCGAGAGTGGCAACCACTGCTCCTGGTACTCCCCCGGCGATCGCTCCAAGGTAACCTGCAAATGTGAACAACGGCCCTGGCACTGCTTGCGTAGCTCCGTAACCTGCCAAGAAATCCTCTTGGCTAACCCATCCTGTTGGAACAACTTCTCGTTCCAGAAGCGGCAGTACGACGTGCCCCCCGCCAAATACCAGAGAGCCTGAACGATAAAAGCTATCAAACAGCGTTAACCATCCCACTTCCTCCGAGGATGTCACAAGCGGAAGTGCCACAAGCAGTGCACAAAATAGAACCAAGGAACAGACCGCAAAAGTACGACTAACCGCAATTTGAAGATTAGACGTAATCTCTGCCCTTTTCTTTCGATAGAGCCATAAGCCAACTACACCGGCAGCAACAATGATGAGAATTTGGCTGTAAGCTGTATGCCAGGACAATGTAATCACGGCGGCAATCACGGCGATTGTTGCTCTATCCCGATCAGGCGTTAACTTGTGGCCCATCCCCAGAATAGCATGGGCCACAATCGCTACAGCTACGATCTTCAGTCCATGAATCCACCCCGCACTCGCTATATCGTATCCTTGAAGCAGGAAAGCAAACGCAACCAACAGAAGGAGCGACGGCAGTGTGAAACCAATCCAGGCTAACAATCCGCCAAGTAATCCTGCTCTTACAACTCCAATTCCAATGCCAACCTGACTGCTGGCCGGACCGGGGAGGAACTGGCAGAGCGCTACAAGATCGGCGTAACTTTGTTCATCCATCCACTTTCGACGGCGTATGTACTCATTATGAAAGTACCCTAGATGTGCAACCGGCCCTCCAAAGGAGGTTAGACCTAACTTTGTAGACACCCCCAGCACTTCAAAAAGAGTCGCTAATCGTCCCTTTGGAATATCTTCTAGCGGGTCTAGCTTACTCGTTTCCATATAACAGGTTGCTCCTTTTTCTTTTTTTACCAACTTCAATATAACTGAATAATGTAATCTAAATTACTCTATTTTATTAATTGCTACAAGAATGCATAAAATCATTCGATAGCGCTCAAGCTACGGTTTAGCGCTCAAGTGAGCGATTCCATTATTAGGAGGCGACAAACGAAATGGCAAAACCAGATAATCGGGCCGATAATGTTGAACATTTGCAACAAAGTATTCAGAATACACAGCAGAACCTGCATGAAGCTGAAGGATATCTCAACGAATTTTCCTCTGAAATCAGTAACGAGGAGCGTAAGCAGATCGAAGAAAAGAATGAGCGTCGTAAGCAAAGTATTAAAGCGTTTCGGGAGGAAGTTAAGGACGAGGCAGCCCATTCCCAAGAATAAGTAAAAGAGCGCGGCACAACCCCGAATTTCAATTGGAGTTGTGCCGCTTTTTTTCTGCAAATGGCTGACCAATGGAACCAACTGCATCCTGATGAACCGATTGTTTTGAAAGCAGATACATTCCCTTGTGATAACCACCACAGCAAGCTGTTTTGGACTGGCCGATGATCTCCCATTTGCCGATTCTCGTCGTGTTCCTGTTCATCCAGCGTTACTTTATTGAGGGAATGACCGCAGGCGGGGTAAAAAGATAATGTTCCATGCTATTAAGAGAACGATTGAATATAATTGATTTTCATTCTCATTTTCATGCTCTATGACCTGCACAAGCTGTAGGTAAACGTGGTATGATATTTGAAAGATTTCAAATACAGACATATTCAGGCGGAGCGTGGAGAACCTATGGAACCAACAGAAACCCAGAAAACTGATCCGGCCCCGATGGCGTCAATCGTCGGCATGGAGGATATTGTACGGGCGCATCATATGCTGCGTGAGGTGATTGTACGTACACCTTTGCAGCGGGATGCCGTCCTGTCGGCTAAATATAACTGTAGCGTGTATCTGAAAAGAGAGGATCTTCAGGTCGTGCGTTCCTTTAAAATTCGTGGAGCCTACAACATGATTCGCAGCCTGACTCCTGAGCAAATGGAAAAGGGCATCGTGTGTGCGAGTGCGGGTAATCATGCGCAGGGTGTGGCTTTTTCATGTAATGCGCTGGGCATTCACGGCAAAATATTCATGCCGAGCACAACGCCTAATCAGAAGGTGAAGCAGGTTCGTCGCTTTGGTGGCAACAGTGTGGAGGTCATTTTGACCGGGGATACGTTCGACGATGCATACGATGAGGCGATAAAGGTGTGCAGCGAGCAGGAGATGACCTTTATCCATCCATTTGATCATCCGAAAATTATAGCAGGCAACGGTACGATTGCGATGGAAGTGATGGAAAGTTTGGATACGCCAGCGGATTATGTGTTCGTGACCATTGGCGGTGGCGGTTTGGCGGCAGGCGTAGGCACGTATTTCAAAACGGTCAGCCCGTCCACCAAGGTAATTGGCGTAGAACCGCTTGGCGCGGCGTCGATGACGGAAGCGATGCGTTTGAACAAGGTGGTTACGCTGGAGCAAATAGACAAGTTCGTTGACGGAGCCGCTGTTAAGCGGGTTGGTCAGTTAACGTATGATATTTGTACACGTACCTTGGACGATATTGTGAAGGTGCCGGAAGGCAAGGCGTGTACCGCGATTCTGGAGCTGTATAATGAAAATGCGATTGTTGTGGAGCCTGCGGGTTCGTTGCCTGTAGCAGCATTGGATATGTATCGTGAACAGATTCAGGGCAAAACGGTTGTCTGCATCGTCAGCGGTGGCAACAACGATATTGACCGTATGCAGGAGATTAAGGAACGGTCTCTGATTTACGAAGGACTGAAGCATTATTTTATGGTGAATTTTCCGCAAAGAGCAGGGGCGCTTCGTGAGTTTCTTCAGGATGTGCTTGGACCGGACGACGATATTACAAGGTTTGAGTATACGAAAAAGAACGACAAGGAGAACGGCCCTGCGCTGGTCGGCATTGAATTGTTTCACAAGGAAGACTATCTTCCCTTAGTTGAACGAATGAGCCGCAAGGGGATTAAATACACAGAACTGAACAAAAACGAAAATCTGTTTAATATGCTAATTTAAGAAGGGGCCTGCGGGCTCCTTTTTGTATGACAACATTATGCGTAGTTTCGGAATTTCTTATGATTTGGAGCAGGGAGCTGGAGAGATGACGGACTAGTGCTGCGTACGACGCAATCTGACGATTACAATGCCATTGACCCGAATCTGGTCATTGACGCTTCCGGTAACCCGTGGCTTTCCTTCGGTTCCTGGAACACAGGCCTGAAAATTACCCGTTTGGACAAAAATACGATGAAGCCTACGGGGCAGATTTATTCCATCGCGAAGCGTACCGCTGGCGGTCTGGAAGCTCCACATGTTACATACCGAGACGGTTATTATTATCTGTTTGCTTCCATTGATAACTGCTGCCAGGGCGTAAACAGTAATTACAAAATTATTTACGGTCGCTCCACCAGTATTACTGGACCGTATGTGGACAAGAGTGGTAAAAAACTGATGGATGCCGGCGGAACCATATTGGATGCGGGGAATGATCGTTGGAAGGGACCGGGCGGTCAGTCCATTTATAACAATAGTGTGATTGCGCGTCATGCCTATGATGCCACTGATAACGGAAATCCAAAGCTGCTGATTAGTGATCTGAAATGGGACTCCGCAGGTTGGCCTACGTACTAAAAAATGTGGGCTACATGGAGTCCCGTATAGCGATCTCACATAGGTATATCCAGAAACTGTTCCTCTATAGGAGGAGCAGTTTCTGGCTTGCAAAGTCATAGAAACATGCTATTATAAATCAAGCTGATAATAATTATCATTATCGTCATCGTCATGAGCGTTATGGTGGTTTCAGGTATGGAGGGAGTGACCTCACGAATGCAGTTTAAAGGCAGAGCAGATAAACAAGCGACTCGGACAGAAGGCACAGCTCCTGAAGTAGCCTTGGTAGCCCGTCCTTTACTCCGGGCGGGCCGAATTCGGCAGGCGCTGCTATTCATAGGTGCTGCTGTGTTGCTGGCCTTGGCCATGTTTGCCGCGATTTCTCTTGGAGCCAAGGACTTGACCTTAGGCACGGTATGGGCGGCGGTATTCCACTATGATCGTTCATTGATGACACATCAGATCATTCATGAGCTGAGATTACCGCGTGTGCTGGGGGCGGCTGTCATCGGAGCTGCGCTGGCGGTAGCAGGCTCTCTGATTCAGGGTATTACGCGCAACCCGCTGGGAGATACAGGTGTGTTAGGCATTAACGCAGGAGCGATGTTTGTGGTCGCTGTGAGTTTTGCCTTTTTCCCCAATCTTCCTTATGGGACGTTAATCGTATTGTCGTTTCTCGGGGCGCTGATGAGCACCTTGCTGGTATTTGGTCTGGGAGCTTCCGCGCCCGGGGGATTGACGCCGATGAGACTGACCGTATCCGGAGCAGTGACGGCTGCTCTGCTAGGCTCTATGACTTCGGGAATTGCGATTTATTTTGATCTGAGTCAGGATTTGGCCTTTTGGTATGCGGGCGGTGTCGCAGGGATCAAATGGTCGCAGCTTGAGATTCTTGCGCCGATTTTGCTGATTGTGATCGTCTGGTCTATGGGGCTGGCACGCTCTATTTCACTGATTTCGATGGGCGATGAGGTGGCGCTGAACCTTGGGTTAAATCTCAAGCGTATCCGGCTGCTGGGACTGTTGACCGTGGTGGTACTGGCCGGATTGTCCGTGTCCGCAGCCGGGGCCATCGGTTTTGTAGGGCTGGTTATTCCGCATATCGCCCGCAAGCTGATTGGTGTGGATTACCGCCAGATTGTACCGCTGTCTGCGTTATTGGGAGCTGTGCTGCTGGTGTTGGCTGATTTGGGGGCGAGAATGGCGAATCCGCCCGAGGAGCTCGCTATTGGAATTATGGTGTCCTTTATCGGAGTGCCTTTTTTCCTCTTTCTCGCCCGTAAGGAAAGGAGGGATTTGTAATGAGTCGCTCTTTAGGAACCGGGGATGCAAGAAGGACAAAGGCTTTGATCGTCTGCTTGGCTTTGGCGGCGATCAGCTTTGCCGTCATTCTATTGAGTTTGAATACTGGAACGATTCGTATTCCACCGCTGCGTGTGCTGGATACACTGTTTGGTGGTGGCAACGGGCGTGATCATATCGTCCTGTTCGAATACCGTCTGCCGCGTATCGTTGTAACGGTATTAGCCGGGGCCGGATTGGGAGCAGCCGGGGCTGTTATGCAGGGCTTGTCGCGGAACGCACTCGCTGACCCGGGGGTGCTGGGGCTTCACGCGGGGGCTGCGTTAGGACTGGTGATGTTCGTCAGTTTCTTTCGCGATCTTGAAGGATCGGCAGCCGTGCTGATCCCCCTGTTTACTTTCGCAGGAGGTGTCGTGGCGGCGGTGCTGATTGTGCTGTTGTCCTATAACCGGAACAAAGGAATCGTGCCTGTGCGTCTGATCCTGTCCGGCATCGGTGTAGCCTCGGGCCTCAGCGCGATAACGCTGTATTGGTCCTTGCGACTCGATGAGGATACTTACGCGTTCACCGCACGTTGGTTGGCTGGCAGCGTATGGGGCCGGGACTGGATACATGCGGCGGCTTTGCTGCCGTGGATTGTTATTGTGCTACCCTACGTTCTGTCACAGACGCGCAGCCTGAACAATCTGTCGCTGGGCGACGAGACGGCCGCTGGAATCGGCACGAGTGTGAAACGTCAGCGTCTGTTGCTGCTGGGTGCAGCCGTGGCTCTATCCAGCGCCAGTGTGTCTATGGCTGGGGGG
>NZ_ASRY01000329.1 GCF_000520815.1 Paenibacillus maysiensis
TCTAATTCTGCGCGTATCGTGGGTGTGATTTTCATGGATAAACCACCCTTTCAGCATAAAATCGTCATATGATGCATAGTTAAATAAATTATGTAATTGAGAAACAAGTAGTAAAATAGATTTGTTTTATTGCTCATAATTGTACCATCTTTTGGTACAAAATCATATACCTCTCAGATATTTACTTAAGATACCTTCTCGGATAGTTTGCAAAGATTTCTTGATTAAGATTATCATCACCTGATTGAACATTGATACTCATTTTCCTTTATGTATTATCAGCAGATTTAGCTCAAAATTGATGTATGTAACAGTCGAACAACGTCCACAATTTGCATATGGTATCGAGTCAAAAATTATAGTTGAGTCGCAGAGTGGAAGTGCTAGGAGCATATTTGTGGAAAATGAATGGTAATTTGATTTTAAATACCCCCCTCCCGTTCCGGCAAATTTTCCGTATCGGTATCAATAGATTCTGGTAGAGATACCATTTCAAATATCTTGCCTAATAATCGAATAGCTGAATCATTCTATTATAAAATAACTTCAGTGTGTAGCTGGATGTGCTAGGGGCAATTCTGGAAATTAAATAGGCGTTTTAGGTGTAAATACACCCCCCTCACTTAAATTGAATAACAATATATGGATATTGAAAACAAAGAAACCTAGCGCGCTTACACTAGGTTTGTGAGTGTGTACATAGTGTACACATGTTTATTATTTTATCCTACTTGTTGCTGCTGTTCATATTCTTTAACTCTACGGTAGAACGTGTTAGGCTTCATATCTACACGTTTCATTGCCTCAACTGCTGTTATGCTGCCTTCCTTCCATTCCTCATATACCATAATGAAGTCATCACTTATTGCCTGTTTAGGACGACCAAATACCACGCCATTCTTTTTAGCTGCTGCTATGCCTTCAGTCTGTCTTCCGTTAATCTTCTCCCGTTCACGTTCAGCCATGTAGCTAAGCAGTTCAAGCACAATACTGGATATAACTTTCTCTAAGCCATTATGGTATTGTCTAGTGTCAAGAATTGGCATATCAAGAATAACAATATGTGCGCCGATCTCGTGCGTTATATCTTGCCATTCACGTTTGATTTCTTCTGCATTCCGTCCAAGTCTGTCCAGTTCTTTGATGAACAGGATATCACCTCGCCTAATTACACTCTTCAACGCTTGGTATTGCGGTCTGTCAAAATTCTTGCCACTTTTCTTATCTATAAAGTAATCACGTTCCATGATGCCTAAGTCTTGCATTGCTTCCAATTGCCTAGCTTCATTCTGATCTTTCGTCGATACTCTTATGTAACCATAGTGTCTAATCTCACTCATATAGATCATCCTTTGTTATGTCGTTGATTATATTATAGCAAAACTATGTCAAAATGTATATCTATATATATGAAACATTTCATAATATTTTATATACTATTTGACACATATCATAACCACTTATGACATACACTAGATCACTATTGCAAAAGGTATGCTTTATGACATTGTGTTGGAAAAACTTGGATACATTGGGCATAATAAAAAGGGCAACCGAAGTCGCCCTAGATATTCCAATTATACAACTGAACTTTCCAAATCCATTAGTAACAAATCTATTTACTGTCTTCTTCCTTGATGTAAGTAGCGTCATATTGAATGATTGCTTTAGTTTCATCAGTAGCCTTTGAAACGTCGTAGACTACTTCATCTTGACTGAACTTATCTTCATCATGGAGAGATTGCGGTTTTTTTATAAATAATCCATCTTTAGTATAGATTTTATCAGGATGATTAAGTCCTTCTAATACACTATCAGGGACTATTGCTTTTGTAACGTCCTTCATTTCTTCAGAAGTATCATCACTAGCAAAAACATTATTACTAATAACTACAGCAAACGTAACAGTAAGGGCAGCCAACCCCAAAAATTTTAATTTAGTCTTCACTTCTTCCCTAACCCTTCATTAATTAATTTAATTTGCATATCCATTCCCAGAAATTTTAATCGGCTAACCAGACCCATCATTTCCGGAATGATTTCCAATTAGCAAATAAACTGGATTGAACTCAAGAGATGCATCGTTGCCTGTTATACCTAAGTTAGTGTGCGAAAAGTTGATCGTGGTGACTATTGATAATAGTGTGAAAAAATTAACTCGATTTTCCTAACTGTGAAAACGCCATCTTATAAGCCACAAACGTAATAATTACGTAGATAAAACCATATAGAATCCAAGCATCTATATTAACTGCAATGGTTTCTAAATTGGTGGCAATAAATATAAGAGGCAGTAACAAGGCTAGTATTAATCCTAAGTAGATGTTTCCTTTGAAATAGGCGAAACATACTCCGATCAAGATTGCCAGAATGGGGCAAAATATAAAAGTAGGGAGGAGGGGATTAAGTTTTGGAAATAACCAATAAATCATAATAATCACTCCTTAAAGTTAATTAGTCAGAAAAAAACGAATCATTTCCTTGTTTGATTTAAATGCTAGAGGAATGACATGTAATTCTTTGCCTGTCAATAAGTCATATTCTCTTATTTCCCTTATTCTATCAGCAGGAGAATTTTTGACATAATCATATAGGACAAAAACAGATCCTGCAAGATACTGTACTCCAGATATTACTCCTTTCTCATTTTGTATTTTTTCGGATACAGAATTGCTTTGTTTTAATCTCAGCTTTTTAGGATTTTTGTTGAGGTCATTGAAAATGGTATAATTTAAGTCTTCAGAGAGAATATATAATTTATCGTTGTAAATTTGGCTGTCATAAAACAAAAATGAAGTATCTGACAATGATGTTTCACTTTCTAACTTACCATTTTTAGGGTCAATTATCTGCATTATAGGATGAAATTGTGTATCAGATGTATTGCCATCAAGAAATACAATAAGCTTGCCTTTAAATATTTGTAGTGATGCTCCATTTTGACCTACCGGAAAGTACTCTTTTAAACCATGTAAACGATTTTCTATAGTGAATTGTTTGGTCTTCTTTGATGTTTTTAAATCAATGACATAAATACCTACAGAATTATCATTATTGTTCACATATAAAGTGTATGCCATATTATTGTATTCAACGGTTGATAATAAATATCCATCTAAAAGAATATTTCTATATTTCAAATTTTTTTTATCGAAATAAACCAATTCATTGGTGTACTGTGTGGGAGAATAACTCGGATTAATACCCACGTTCATGGAGAAAAATACATGATTGTCGCTTTCTTTTAAAAATGAAGTTCCGATATTCCTATCTTTTCCATACTTATTAGATCCAAAAAATGGTTGAAGAATTCCATTTTGATTAAGTATGTAATGTCTATTTTTTCGTTCAGACATTAAATAATAGTCATTCTTTACTTTGGCAAAATAATAAAGTGACTGGGCATTAACTAAGTTTTTTTTGTCTAAAATCTCGCCTTTATTACTGTATTTCACAATTTCTGCACCGTCATCCATTGCATTAGAATAAACAACAGTAAATGTCTCGGATTTTGTTATATTTTTCAATGAATGATTTGTTGCAGTAAACCAAAACGTTGAAACTGCTAATCCAAGTAAAAATAAAGTTGCAAAAATAATTCTTTTTCTTTTTTTAAAGAGCATATTGCCCCCCCCTAGTGAAATCACCCACAGGAAAAAATATATATCCTGTGAGTGATTAGGTTTATTAGTTGCTATAGTATATTGAAGTATTTCCGGATTTAGCTATTTCCATTGGGGTAACAATAGGATCAATTGTTATATAATCAACATCAATCCCCTGAGTTTTCCAAGCCTTCCATACCAACTGTGAACAATAAAATTTAGCATCTGACCATGGATTAGCAAAATTCCAGTTATATGGTTTTCCAATTTGATTAGCTGCATATTGCGCCGCTGCCCTATATTGGGAACCCGAGGCCCCTTTGACGCTCATTCCATAAACATTTGAGCGACTTCTCCAATCATTTGTGTGATATTGAACTCCATCGGCTGGGAACGATTCTACTGTTTTTCCGCTTATTAAGGAAACAATGGCAGCATGTCCTGGGTATCCGAAATCAATACCCCACGAGCTTGCGTTATAGGCAACCAAAATATCACCAACTGTCCCCAAACCTGATACAGCCAACCTAGGATTCTCCGAGCCATCAGTGAGCGATTGGCTAGTTTTTTGGTCATTCAATGCCTTCTCTTCCAATTCCCCGCTTTTTATGATACGAAGATCATTTTCATTATGCTTACGGAGTAACTCAATATCATTATCAGTCATTCCAGCAGCTTTCATTTTCTGATAAGAATTGTCATTAACACTGAAGGAAGGCGATGTTTCATCGGCGGCATAAATGTTTGCACTGGGAAGAAGAAGGATACTTAGAGCAAGACTAGCGGAAAAAGCTAAACTAAGAACTTTTTTCATGATTATACCTCCAAATGGGGATTTAATTGATATAGGAGAATGCTTGTTCAAAGTTTGTCGACATGTTTATCCATACTTCATTTTTTTGTCCCTCCATATGAGTCAGAGTCTCGTATGTCTATTTTATGGAGAGATTATGTATGTGAAAAATTTAATTAGTTAGCTCCATAAGACAAATAGAAATACGAGCTTACGCAATCACCCTCTATGTATGAAGTAGCAATTGCGAATATATTGTTTATGTCCGGCAGAGTAACCGCCGTCCAATAACAATCAATTTTTTAAGGTTAAATACAGAGTTATATGTTAAAAAAATATGTAACAGTAAATATGGATTTGAGTAAACTATACATGTACTATAATCTCTAATTTTGATTAAAAATGTATAGTCTATATTTTTGGGTAAAAATCCCTATCCAATATATTCAAATTATATACAGGGTTTCAATAAAAGTCAAATTGATCAACTTTTTTTTCAATACATTTGTAATCATAGTTTTAAAGTAATATTTTGATGTTATGGTAATCAGTAATGAGGATAGGAGGTTGGTTGACGCTGTGTCAACCATATGAGGGTATCGCCAACTTTGGAGACACTGTAGAGAACGACCCGTATCGAAGCTCAATCGTAAAACTTGATCATATATTCATAAATACTATATTCCATATGGCTTATTACCATATTTGAACCTAAATTTAGTATCCATTAAGCTTTGTATCGTCCGTATCGAGAAAACAGCTTAAACATAGATGGAATAAGGATTTTTGGTGAATTTAATCAATTTGTAATGCGTATCGTAGGTATCGAGAAATAATGTGTAAAAAAGCTTGATATATCAAAGGATATTTAAGTTTTTATAAATTAAATTGTGAAAAACTTAAAATTGGAATTTCCTTTATTTATCTACCTTTTCTATCGTACCTCAATCGAATCGTAAGATTAAGAGAAGGAGCGGAGTGGAAGACATATTTTCATCAATTTTCACTCTATCAAAAGTGGATTTAGTTAATAGTGTGACACCATGTAACGCTATCCTGCTTATAATTTTAACTTAACGATTTATCCCCACAGCATCACCAGTCGAAGATACAATATGTTCTTGTTCAACAAACTCCAGACGATCAACGGATTCGGGTAGAGAGAGCATTTCGAATATTTTACCTACCGCCAAATTGGACGACGTCGTCCGTTTCCAAACTGTTCAAACGCTTGGATCATACGAGTTGCAGTTCTAGGAGTTATGTCAACAGTTTTCAACCACTCGTACCACTCACCATGAACCAAGTCATTCTCTTTCACATGCTTCAATCGCTTTCTAATACCGTCCAAGTTAGTACTCAAGTGCCTTGAGCATTAGATTAAAAATAACCACTATATAAATAAAAAAAAGATCGCCTAAGCGATCTTGGTCAAATTAATCTTTTATTGCTTTTGTTTTTGCTTTTGCTTTTAAACTTTTTTCTAATTGATATTGTGCTAAGAATTTTAAACCTTCTTTGGTTGTCTGTATTTTTTCATACATTGCTCCCGTAACCTTAACTTTTTCCAATAAGCCAAACTGCATTAATTTTGGTGCTACATGATAATAAATATATATTGTAAGTGCATTGGATTTTGTACTATTTGTAATTCCCGTTGTAAATGAATTAGCTTTAAGAATAAAATATTTAAACAGAGTTGCTTCTGTTTCACCTTCATCTATTTTTTTTGGTAACTTGATTACAATGTCCTCTAATGCAGATTTGATTTCAGCATATTGCAATCCATTAATATCTGTTTTTTGAGTCAACTTTTGATTTAGTTTTTCGTTTTCTTTATCCAACCTTGCATTTTCTTTTAAAAGTTTTGCGTTTTCCATAAGCAAACTCTCCACACTTTGAATATTGTCAGATTTTATCCAACCGACTAAATTGTCATCTGCTTCATATTCCTTTAGGGACTCCATCACTATCAATTTAATATCTTTTAAATCTTCATAGAACTTTGAAATATTACTAAGCACATCCCGCTTAAAATCTTTTAATTCTGCATAATGTTCACGCTCTAAAAATTCAGGGTTTAATTTGGCTTTCTCCATTTCGTCTTTAATTACGATAGCAAACCGTCTTTTTCCCTGTTCTCCAGCATAGTCATACTCCCAATGTGTATAGCTTTTTCCGCTTTCAGGGTCAATACTACCATATCGGCTACCTAAAATAAGCATATATACATCAGATTCATCGATCCAGCGTTTGATGGTTTCTTTCTGGCTTTGATCACCCGATTTAAACAACTCCATCCCTGCTGGGATATGTCCTGCATTCAAAACTGCTGTAACCGCGGCTTGTCGCTCTTCTTTCATGTCTATATATGTAGATGAAATGAAAACTTGTAGTTTCTTCTTCATAAATAAAACGACTCCCTTGTGTATAATATTTCCTATTATACTACAGAAGCCGCCAAATCCATATTCATATGCAATTGATAATGAAATCAGACTTTCATCATTATCCGTAAACCTTTGATCCCTGAGTTTAACGCTATGTTAAATCCTCATCACCTTTCAACATAATACCTATTCGTCATATACCAAGCCTTACCCTTTACTGTATCAACCATGTCCTTCTTGCTATCCAAAAACACAATCTCACCACATTCTTTACAGCCCCATTTACTCCGCTTGTACGCTGATTCTTCTATATAGGAAGCTCCACATTTACATTCCACCTGAATCAGTGTCTTATGCTGGCTATATGCATCTGCTAACTGTTCATTGGCCTTACGTGCTGCTGTAGGCTGTATTACAGCTACATGTTCCCTTTGCTCAGAAAATTCGTTATGTACCTTAAAGTCTGCTACAAGCTCAGGATTCAATCCAAAATGCTCTTTGCCTACTGTCGTCACATATTTACTGCCTACACGATATGATTCTATCCATTCCTGTATTTGCTGGCTGGATAGATTGACTGTTCCTTTTATGCCACTGTTTAGCGTGTAGGTCATTGTGTGATGCTGGTTTAGATTCATTCTTATATCATCCTCTTTAATATGCTAATAAGACGAAAGCTACTGTATATTCTTCTATAACGAACTTTGATGTTATTTTTTTGGATCTTTTCCGTAAAAATTGTTTCTAAATGAAATTACAAAGGGATATGATACAATAAAAAAAGAAAATAATGGGAGAGGTGTTGCTTGTGCCTTATAAGAAAGCAACGTTTTGGTTTTCAGTAATAAGCCTTTTAATATGCTTAAATAGCTATTTGGGAAATGATGATAAAAATATCCTCCTTATCGGATTGAATCCACTTCTAAATTCTATTGTATATACTGAACCATTCCGACACTGGATTTTTGATTTTGATAGTGCAAAATTAGCAGTCGACAGTGCAACTATTAGGGTTCAGTTTCCTGCCTATATCATCCACTTTGCTTCTTTCTTTCTGACAGGACTAATCATTGATTGTCTTATCCGAATAATCAGCAGAAAAGTTAAGAGTTAAGTCTTTATATGGCATGAGTAATTCGGGCGTTTGCAAGCCTCAAAAACCATCACTCTTCTTCTTTGTTTCTTATCTAAGTGCTTATGCATTTCTAAGAAACGAAACCAGAACAAGTAATTGTTAATATACTTAGTTCCTATGCCATTAAAACGCTCCATCCACTTTTTCAACCGTTGATGATATGCGTTTACATGTTGGATGCGGTATGCCTTTCTTGATCCGAATGCCTTTATAACTCAACTTTCGCAGCATGAAATCGGCAAACAAGCCTTGATATAACTGGGTAAAGCGGAGATCCATTGCTGGAGTTGACACTGAATCAGAGCCGACAGTTTTTTGCCTGCTTTCTTAGCGATTTCGTTGACCAGATCAAGCAGTTGTTGTAAGGCGATCGTCCAGTCTAACGTACCCACTTCGTCGCACAGCAAATAAAACAGGCCGCCAAATGAACGGGCGTCCGTACTTTGCCGATGTTGCCAGGCCAATAAAATATACCGCGAGAACACAATCGTCGTGTGACTGATCAGTAAGTCATAGGAACGACCTTGGAATTCTTTCTGCAAGCGAAGCAGCGATTTGGTGCACTTGAAGAAGACCTCGATATCCCAGCGGATCCCATAAATCCGAATGATGTCTTCTACGGTAAGCGAAAGATCCGTTGTCAGAATCGCGAGCCATTCTTTCTTTTGGCTACGATGGCGGACGAACACCACATGAACTGGAATGCCACAAGCCAGTTCGGTGCGAATCGACCGGAGAACTTGGCGCTTTTTGCTCTCCACAGGGGGCGCAACGCTATACAATCCTTTCAGTGACAGGCTCCGGCCCTGAACCAGGAAACGTTTCTTGTCGTTTTTGACCATGCCGATCACATCGAGTCCGCGGGCGACGACTTCGCCAATGAGCGGTGCGTGCGTGAACCAGCTGTCCATCAAGACATAAGAAGCGGTCACTCCAGCTTTGAGGGCACGATCCAGCATGGATGCGGTGACCCGTGGAGCTGGCAGAAGCGCTTCCTGACGGCGTTTATAGCCGGAGGTCCGTTTGTCGATGTGCTCGTGGATGCCGTTAATGGAAGACTTGTTTGAGCTCAGCAGCGCAAAATCCAACGGCAGAAAGGTATGCCCATCCGATCAGCCGACGTCAGGGCGTTGACTTTCTACACGGTGGCGATGCTGAACATCGTCAGAAAGCGACGCCACGCAAAACCAGTATGGTTGAGAAAACGATACACCGCATCCTTGCCGGGAAGCGATTCGCCCTGACGACTCTCTAGCAAACGAAACCAGTTCTTCTGATGAAACAGAAGGACAAAAACAAGCTGGAACAGCCGAGCACAGCTAAAGCCAAATCGTTTACGAAATCCCGCTTGGTGCAGATATTTCAAGATATTCAGTTCTTGAAATGCAGCCTTCAATTCTTTTGGCAGTTGATTTAGGTCGGGTTGATGATCTATCATGATAGAAGACACCTCTTTTGTCTGGTAGTGATTGCTCGTTACTCTCACTTTACCAAACAAAGCGGTGTTTTTCTATTTTGCAAGAAGGGTATTTGAATCCCTCAGAGCCCAGTTGCTACAAAGGTTCAAGTTGATTTTGGCTCTGCGAAAGTTGAGTTTATAAGAATTGAGAATTTCATTTACTCATGAATTCACTTTCTCCTCGTAAAAGGCTAATTTTATGTAAACTTAACATCTACTTCAATCATGATCTCTCCGCGCAAAAATCCTCCTCTGCTGTCCGTCATTTATAGTCTTGCAATTAGTCTCCTTTTAATCCAATGCGCCATTTGCAAGTTTTTTATGCAAAGCTTGATAAGCTCTGATTGTTATATTCACTTCGTCAGCGACAATGGTGATGGAGTCATTGAAATACGAAGCGATAATTCGAATTCTAAATTCAATATTGTTTTCAAATAGGTATACCTGGTAAATCACTTTTTCTTTACTGTTGTGCTCATTAATCACTTGCGCATCCTTGAATTCCCCGCGAATAATATCAGGTACAAGAGTGACAGCCTTTTTCTTGAATTCAAAAAAAATTAATTTGTTCTCATACAATTCTAGTAGTACCAACCCTTCTCTCATTGCACTCGCTCTCCATTCTCTTTTCTTGATAAAAGACTCATAATATCATGATTCTTATCTTGGAAAAGTGGAAGAGTTATTATTCCCACTTTTTCCAAAATGATAATTAAATACTAATCCCAGCGATCAATCTTGATGAGTCGTGTGGAGTTGCCTGTTGTTACTTTCACAATCAAATTCCACTCACTGTCCTTAGAGTAACCCACACCACTAGCTGACGCTGCTTCAATTCCTTCGATTGGAGTGTTGGCGGTATATGCTTCAAGTGTCTTTCTGACTTCACGAAGTTCTGGTTTCAATGTTTCGACGAAGAATCCTCTGCCTTTCCCCTCCGACAAGTCTTTGCATCCGTCCAACAAGAAGAAGATATGATGGCCTGTATGAGTAACTTTCTCTTCCCCCCACAAATTTGGAGAATTTGTAATTCCGTTTACCTTAACAAAACTATTAACTGAAACATTCCATGCATCATCAGAAGAATATGAATTTGAGTTAACGATTTCTGGATGCTGGCCCTTAATATATTTAAATACAAATACATCTTGTTGATAGCCATCACCGCCAGCAACGCCATGATAGGAATATATTTTTCCATTGACTTCAAGCTCAACCTTGAATGGTGTGCTTCCTTTTCCTCGCTCACAGTAATTATGAACATAGAATCTATATGTTCCATTTCTAGCTTCGCCTTCGCTCCATCTGATATTTTCTACTGGCGAATAATCTCTGTGACCTCCACCATTCATATCAATGTCCAACCAACCATTACATCTGCTTCGCTTGTCACCATAGTAAATATGTTCGCCGTTAGGAGTTACGCAATGCAAATCAAGATCTGTGTAACCTTCCCAAATGAGTGAGCATCGGATTTCATTGTTGCTATATTGACCACCTGCACTCTCAACCCTACGTTTGATCTCACCGTCAATGCCTCCATGATAATACCAACTAAATGCATTATCCCATTGTAGAATGTTAGGCGCTGTATCATCGGAAGCTGTAACTAATGCCATAAATCTATTCGGATTGTCGATTTTTACTTCAATGCTTTCTGCCGATGGCATTACCGTTCTTTGGAATTTATCCCATGTCATAACCACGCTTGGAAGGTCAACTCTGCTTGAAACAGTATTAGTTTTCTCTTTCGGCGTAATATTACCGAATACACCGCCAGCTTTAACATCATCCTTTTTCACAAAGGAACCTTTTTTCTTCCAAATGGTCTCAGGGACTTCTTCAATCGTTGCGTATCTTCGTTGTAGCGAATTAGCAATGCCAAGCTTCTCAACAATCTTCTCAGCTTGCTCAATGTTCCCTTGAGATGGAGCAACTTGCGCCCTCATATAATTGGAAGGACTCATTTTTTCCGCAAATCTACGACTTATAGAATCATATGGAAGTCCATCAACAATATCATCAAGCAAAGTTCCGATCATGCTACTTTTCACATGGCAGAATCCAGAAGGAGCGGTTGCAACAGCCATCCAAGTAATGTTGTCACGAGTTTGACTGTTCCGAATGTTTAGATGTTTTGTGTGAAGAACTTGAAGAAATTTAGCTACACCAAGTACTTTGTCAGACCGATACAAGGATTCTGATTCCAAGAGAGTCACAGCTTGTTCTACAGCCTCCGGCGGATATTCCGTAAGTCCAGCAGTCAAAATTCTGAAATCCTCTTTCTTCTCTGCCAGTTCCTGTCTAGCAGTTTTCAGTCTAGATTGATAAACTTTTTCTGCTGGAATCGTAACTGTCATATGATCCCATCCATTAGAGTGTGGTTGACCAAGATTTCTTTCGCTAGAAACAAATACCCCTGTAACTCTAGATTTAAGGACAATTTGCTTCATTGCATTGACAGAATTAACGAAAAACTCAGGAGTGTTGCTTTCATCCCACAAAGCAGAATTGATTTCGCCATCTTCAGAAATAGATACAAGCCCACCAAAACGATTCACGAAATTTCTACAACATTTACAAGTATAATGTTGTCTTGCTTCATGTGGTAAGCCCTCAAGAAATGCGTCAAATATTCCATCGGAATCAGTTGTGAAAAGCGGCTTGCTACTAAAGGTTGCAAATCTTTCTTTGATTACCTCACTGAAATGTGGGTATTGATCGTTGCTGTTGTCGTATTTCTCGTTGATAGAATTGATATTGTTGCTCATTTTTAAACTCTCTCCTAATTGTATGATTAATTTTTATGTAACAATATTGTAAAATCATCGTTTTACTTGAAGCCTACTTACCTGAAACAACAAGTTTCTCAACCTTACGATCCTTCTTTACAATCTTACCATTATCCCTATAATCGTCCCATGAATCCAGACTCAAGTAAGGCTCAGCTTCAATAATATCCTTTACCTTGCTATGTTGCTGCGCTTTGAATAGCTCAATCATTTTAATTAAATCGTTGCGATCCAGCAACTTCACTCCATTATAACTGGCTAACTGTTCACACGAAATTGTGTATTTGCTTGAAGTGATGACAATGGACTTCTTAGCTCTATAAAATCGCATCGAGCTATACACTTCCTGAACTGCGCTCAAACCAACAGGATTGCTTATTGCATACCGTTTAGCCTGAATGACATTGCGGTAGCCTTCTCTATCCGTAAATACCAAATCTGTTCCAAAATCTCTACTGTCTTGTGTTTTATACGCATCACTATAGCCTAAACACAGGAACAGCCTGAACAGATACATTTCAAAGTCCTTACCATCCTCCATACGGTCTATCTCGTTAATGCCAATGTTGTAAGGGTCAATATCCTGCGTTACCTTATATGGTTCCTGAACTCTAGGCTTCTTAAATAAGCGTAGCAGCACCAAAGCAATCAATACAGCAACGACACACACTATCACAAATATAGACAACAATGCTCCTCCTTAGCTGCTCTAGCTCTTTTTCACACTTCCTTATAATACAACAGGTAGGGACAATTTCCCATATGTTTTGGATAATCATAGTAAATTGGTAACAAAAAACGCCTACCTCTAGGCGAATAGCTTCATATTCATGGGGGGGATTTTGACTCTTTTTGACTCCTATATACACATTCCTTCTTGTTTTGCCTTCCTCTTTGTAACATTTGCCTCACATAGACATAGCAAAGAGCCTAGACATGTTTAGTCATCTAGGCTTATTTGTTGCGCCCTGGTTCAACGCAATTTTACGTTGAATGAATCAGGAGTAAAAAGAAAGAGAATTCCCTAAATAACAAGGAGTCCTCTTTGAGTGTGAGTAGACAATATACCTTTTCAGCGAAAACGCGAAAAACATATTTTTGTAAGTTATTTGACTCGACAAAATTTTCAACAGTTCAACTAGGAGTTTAATTCCATGATTTTATCCAGATAATACAGATTTTGATTGA
This sequence comes from Paenibacillus maysiensis, assembly GCF_000520815.1. Classification (GTDB taxonomy): domain Bacteria; phylum Bacillota; class Bacilli; order Paenibacillales; family Paenibacillaceae; genus Paenibacillus; species Paenibacillus maysiensis. The sequence continues at coordinate 13,363 of NZ_ASRY01000329.1, forward strand.
GCAAGGAAGTTTCTTTTTTTAAAGATCTCCCATATTCTTCAGTTCCATACTTTATACTTATACGCTGGCTCTGTAGTTTTGCGATTTTTTCTTCATTGATTGCAATTTGCTTGTTATAATAATCCATCTTCTCATGATAACTACTAACTTTTTGTTTACTGGTTGCTTTAGCTGCTTCTACAGATGTTAGCGTGGTTGTTAATGTGTGTGATAGGCATAGAACTAGGGCTAAAGTTGCGATTATTTTCTTCATGCTACAGCTCCTTTTATCATATTTAGTTCAATTTTACCATGTATTCTATACTGTGGATATACATTAAGGATAATTCTTGAATTCCCCCCAATTCTGGGATCAGGTTCATAATGTACCCTAGTTAATCTGGCTCCGCAAAGTTGCGTAGTGAGCATATATGAAGCTCCACAAAATTTTGCGTACCTTGTCCCATTCTTTCCTTTGCTTTCAATCTTTCCAATTGTTCAAGCTCTCCAGCCCATTCTAGGCGTTCAGTTTCTCCGATGTCGGGGAATCTTTAGGTTGCACCCAACTAAATAATTTAGCTTCAAACGCCAAAGTTGGCGGTTGCGACATCGCATCTCCCAATGTGGACAAAAAAGTCCGTACTGAGAATACGAACATTGGGAATAGATTTGATTTGGCGAAACGTCAATTTGACGACTTGCAGCAAACCTCGCGATGTCGCGTAATTTGAATATAAAAAAATCCAGTCACCGTCAATATGGGGGTAACTGGATGATAAAGTATGGTTGGGAATGAATAATCCATATACCTTTCAATCTTTCCAATTATCTAGCAGAAACATCGTTTTTAAAAGTTCACGATAATGCTTTCTACTCGTGTAGTCGTCTACTATTGCGAAACAAAATCTACTCATGTCTTTGGTGTTTTTTTCTTTTAATAACTCATCATATCTTCTTGGAATGTTATTAGTGTAAGAGGGTATATATTTTTTAAGCACAGGATTATAGGCGACAATTACCCCTTCTTTATCAGGCAGCCCTTCGTTGTTTGTCATCCATGGAGAAAACTCTAGTTCCAAAATTTCATTATACATGTTAACTTTGATTCTTTCGTTTATTTCTTCGTCAGTGAATTCTGAGATCATGTCAATTTTTCCGCTTCTTCGCTAAAGTGAATGTTAGATGTCTG